>JAJQCX010000098.1 GCA_021202495.1 Clostridia bacterium
CACTAATTTTTCCCCGTAACCCTTTCGGCGGTATTCCGGCAGCGTCGAAACGCCCGCGACCTCCCACTCTCTTTCGTTTACCTTCCATATCCCCGCCCGCGCTATGATTTCCCCGTTTTCTATGATTACATAGTCGTCCCACGTATTATAGTCAAATCCGTCAAAGTATTCCTCCTTGGAACACATGAGCGACTTGTCGTGCTTTCCGAAAAATTCGTTTAGCATATCGTAATTTTCATATGCGTCAAACTCCGCAACCTCATCGCTCGTGCATCCCTTTAAGTTTTCGTCCGTGCAAATAAATTTCACCAAATCCATCGTTTTGCCTCCTGTGATTATTTAATATAATTCTCCGCCTGCTTTGTAAACATCTCGCAATATTTCCCCCGCATCGCCATCAATTCCTCATGTGTGCCGCACTCCTTGATTTCGCCGTTATCTATCAAAACTATCCTGTCGGCGTTTCTCGTTGTCGACAATCGGTGCGCCACCAAAATCGTTGTGGCTTTGTTTGCCGCGCCGAGTATGAGAGAGTTCATCTCATATTCCGCAATTGGGTCAAGCGCGGACGACGGCTCGTCCAGCAAAAGCAGTCCGAAATTTCCCGACATAACGCGGGCGAGCGCAACCTTTTGCGCCTCTCCGCCCGAAAGCACGATTCCCTCCATGTCAAATTCCTTTGTCAGCTCAATGCCGCTTTCGGCATTGTTTTTTTCAAAAATGCGGTTCAGTCCCAAAACGGCGGATATTTTGTCAAAATCATTCTTCGATATATCGTTATAAAGTGCAACGTTTTCTTCGAGCGTCATAGCGTATATATTCGGATTTTGAAACGCCGCGCCTATTTTATGCCTCAACGCGTGTATGTCATATTCCTTAATTGACTTTCCTCCTATAACGACTTCCCCGCCCGATACATCGTACAGGCGCAAAAGCAGCTTTATCAATGTTGATTTTCCCGCTCCGTTCTCCCCGACGACGGCGATTTTTTCACCGGGCTTTATCGCGATATTCATATTTTTCAGCGCAAAATCCGAGCCCTCGTATTTAAAGCTCACATTTTTGAGCTCAACAGAAAATGTTTCACTTCGCGGCACAAACGCATCTTCCCTTCTGACCTCTATCTCCGATTTCATGTCAAAAAATTCATAAATCTTTTCCGCGTTCAGCGAAAGCTCATTTGCGCTCCGCAGCAGGTGTATAAATGACTGCAGCTTTGAATCTATCCTGTAATACGCCAGCATCATCGTTATGTACATACCGACCTCGGCTATTCTGCCAACTGAGATGTTATAGATTAAATACAGAATAATAACTGCCTCCGTCACGGAAAAAATCATCTCGTGTATTATGCCCAATGCAATCGTTTTCCTCGCATAGCGGTTCACAACATCTATTTTTTCTTCACTCGTTTTTTCGTATTTTTCAAAAATACGCTTGCTTAAAAGCGTCGATTTCATATCGGCGGAATAATCCTTCAAATAAAAGAGCCGATGAAAATATGAAAATCGGCGGTCAAGTGGCACCGTTTCGGCTTTCCTCTCTATCGCGACTTTATTTTCTCTCTCGTTTATTTTTGCGTGTAAAACAAGCTGCACCGCCTCAACAACCAATATCCACGGTCCCGTAACCGCGATTACCGACAGCAGCACAGTGACGGAAAGAAAATATTGCAAAAATTTGTTGATAAAATCCCGCGCAGCGTTTGTCTGCGCAACATATTCGTTCAGCGCCCAAGAATATTTGTTGTAATATTCGGGATTGTCTATAAATTTATAGTCAAGCCGCAGCGCCTTTTCATATATATCCCGCTTGATTTTCAAATCAATATACGTGCTCTTTCTTTGAAAATAGCAGAAAAACACGCATTGCGACATATACGCCGCAAACCCAACGGCGCACACAATCAGCGAAAAAGCCGCCACATAACAAAACGACCTTCCCGCAGCCAGCATATCCACCACTTTTTCCGGGAAAACCACATATATCAAATCCTTTATCGGCGGAAAGATTGCCGAAACCAAAATGAATAAAATCAAATAACCCCTGCCGTATTTCCAATACGGCTTGCACAGCCAAACAATGTCCCTGATGTTCTTTTTTAATGTTCTCATAATAAAAATCCTCGGTATCCGTATATTTTAATCGCATACCTCGATTATATCAATCCAACCCAAATTTTCAACCCCTCCGGCACGAACTGCACGAATTTGGCACGAATGACAAGCGTCCCGCCTGACCGTCCTTATTGCTCGCCTTATTATCAATTACAGTTGTACGGGCGGGGTTCACCCCCCATTTCTAACATCTCCCACTCTGTATTTACAAATCCCCCTCCGCCGCAATTACACTTCCCCGCGCCCGCAGGCGCATTGGCTCTCCTGAAAGGGGAGCTGTCACGCCAAAGGCGTGACTGAGGGGTCTCAAATTTTGCGGAGCAAAATTTGTTCCTTCATTCTAAATTCCACATTTTACATTATACATTAATCAACCTCTCTCCCCTCCTCAATCACAACCACCTCGTCCGCCTTTTCAAGAAATTTCATCCTGTGCGAAATCGAAATCACCATCTGCGCTGAGAAGAACGTAAAACCCCAAGATATAATCCCTCCCATAATGTATCAAAGAAACCTTCCTATCACCGATTTTATGTTCGCTTTTAATTCTTCCAGCGAACCCGTCGCTATAACGCTTCCTCCATTCTTTCCGCCCCCGGGACCCAGTTCAATGAGGTAATCGCAGGCGGAAAGAAATTCGGTGTTATGTTCACTCACTATTACCGTGCCGCCATTGTCAACAATTTTTTGGAGCAAATCTATCAGGTTCAACTCGTCATACATCGAAAGACCGGTCGTCGGCTCGTCCAAAATATAAATGTTGCCCTTTACCTTCTCAGAGCGGCCAAACTCACAAGAGAGCTTTAACCGCTGAGCTTCTCCGCCGGAGAGTGTCGCTGTTTTCTGCCCCAATCTCAAATAGCCAAGCCCGAATTCGTTTATTTCACAGAGTTTTCTGTGTATGGATTTATCTTTATTTTCAAAGAATTTTATTGCCTGAGACACTTCCATATCAAGAACTTCCGTTATGTTCTTACCGTCAATTGCCACCGTCAAAGCTTCATCTGCAAAGCCGCTGCCGTGACAGGTTTGACATTCAAAATCAACCGAATTGCTGCGGCCGACCTTATAGTGAATCACCCCTTCGCCGCCGCAGTCCGGGCAGCCTCCGGATGAATTGGGAGAAAACATACCCGCCTCCATGCCGATTGCGTCTGCAAACAAGCGCCTGATTCGGTCAAATACGCCCAGAACAGTCGCAACGCATGATGTATTGTTTTTGCCCATCGGCTTTTGGCTGACAAGATAGCACTTTTTTATATTCTCGATACCGCTGATCTTAACCTCCGGCAATTCTTCCGTTGATAATACGCCGTCATCCGCGTATATAAAATCAGTTTTCATCATTTGCTTCAGCTTAGGTATGAGGACATACTCGATAAGGCTGGATTTGCCGCTGCCGGAAACCCCCGCGATGCCGGTAAGGCAGCCGAGCGGAATTTTTACCGACACGTTTTTCAAGTTGTGGACGGAGCAGTTTTCAAGCGAGATAAACATAGACGCATTCTTTAGGCGTTTCATGTTCTTGTTTCCGATGAGGTCATTTTTTAAAATATAACGAGCTGTTGTTGACTCTGTACACTTATCATATCCGTCCCGACTTCCCTGATACACACATTCTCCGCCGTGTTTTCCGGCGTAGGGACCTATATCGACAATGTAATCGGCCGCAGCAACCACCTCCTTGTCATGCTCGACAACAATTACGGTATTGCCTTTATCGATAAGACGGCGCAGCATCATAACCAACTTCCGCTTCTCGGTCACATGCAGCCCGATTGACGGTTCATCAAACACAAATACTAAGGAATCTATATCGGTAAATATGTAATTTGCAAGACATAACCTCTGGATTTCGCCGCCGGAAAGGGTCGGTATTGACCTTGAGAGCGAAAGATAGCCCAAATTAATCTCCGTAAGGCAGTTCAATCGCTCAAGGATATCGGCAAGCAGCGCAGACTCTTCAATTTCGCAATCGGATAGCAGACCGGCGATGTCCTCTACACACATATCTTCAAGCTCAACTATATTTTTTCCGTCAATCGTGCTCTCGAGAGCAATCCTTCCGCGTCCGCTGCCATAACAATGCGGACAGTCCGTATATGTGATGAAAGGAAATTCCGATTGATTAAAACTTTTCGTCCGAGATTTCTTCTTATAGTAATTGATAACCCAAGGAATCATTCCGACAAAGCTGTTGGTTTCTCTGTCACCGTATTTATAAATTTGAAAATCTTCTTCTGACAGTGAGCCTATACTTTGCTTATATGACAAATTATGATTTTGGCAGAAAAGATAGAGCGCCTGATATTTCGTACTTTCGTCGCCCAAAACTCGGTGCAGCGGCTTATTTTTGTCTCCGAACAACATTTCCTCATTGACAATATACGTTTTCCCCGCTCCGTAACACTCACCGCACATTCCGACAGGGGAATACCTTTGGAACGCTTCCACGGATTTATTCTTTCCGCACAGTTCTTTGCCGCCTATATTACCATACTCCGAAAACAGCATCGCGAGCAATGTATCAAGACCGGTTTTTGTAGCCACCGTACTGCGAGGATTGGATAAGCGCATTGTGCGCTGCTCTATGGCAACCGTCGGAGCAAGGTTTCGCACCGCATTAAACGCCGCTGTGTTATTCATCGAATACAACGGATCAAGAAAAGAAAGATACCTCCGTTTTCCTTCCTCGTAAATCAAGTCAAAAGCCAAGCTTGATTTACCGCTTCCCGACACTCCCGTAATAACCGTCAGCTTATTCTTCGGAATTTTTACATCAATATTTTTCAGATTATGTATGCGTGCGCCTTCAATTTCTATATACATTTTCATTTCCCTCCTCAAAGAAATATAACTTTGCACTGCCAAAATACGTCAATTTCTGTAGAATTTCGACTGTTTATCAAACATTTCCGTATAAGTGCCGTTTTTCTTATACAATTCATCATGTGTACCGTACTCTGCGACAGAACCATCCTTGAACACGGCCACCTTATCAGATAGATGTACAGCCGAAAGTCGATGTGTGATCAGTATAGCCGACTTACCGGATGTCATTTTGTCAAACTGTGTATAGATGTTATATTCGGTCACAGGGTCAAGTGCCGAGGTAGGTTCATCAAGCAGATATATATCACCGCCATGATAAATTGCACGCGCTATCTTGAAGCGTTGTTCCTCGCCGCCGGAAAGATCGATGCCGCTGTCATCCAGCCATTTCCCAATCTGCGTGTCATATTTTTTCGGCTGTTTCTCAATTAACTCTTTCAGCCCGGATTCGCGAACGATTTTTTGAACCTTTTCATCGTTCCATTCGCTTGTCAGAACTATATTTTCACCTATAGTGAAATTGAACGCTCCTCCATCTTGAAAGACAGGCGCAAACAGATTTTGATACTTAAGAAGATCGTATTCATATATATTTACACCGTTTAAAAGTATCTCGCCTTCGGTAGGAGAGTACAAACGAGTTAATAACTTGATGAAAGTAGTTTTGCCGGCACCGTTATTGCCGACGATACAGAGCCTTTCACTGCCATGAAAGGTTAGGTTTAGGTTTTTTAGTGCATAAATTTCACTTCCGGGATATTTAAAACTGACATTGCAAAATTCAATTATCGAATCGTTGTCAAACACAGGAGTTTTGTGACCGGTAATCATCTGTTTATGCGGCAGAGCAAAGAACTGCTTCACTTCATCAATATACATACTTTCCTCAGATATGCGCAGATAATTCTTGGCGAGCGTTCCAAGTGATGATGAAAAGATAGCGGTACCGGACAGAAGTATTGTCATAGTGCCTATTTCCATTTGACCGGCAAACACCTTCCAAATAACAAATGCATATATCAGTAACTGTTGGATGAAATTAAAAACAGACGAAACACCGCTCGAAATATGATTGAGATTACAGCTCTTTTGATGAGCCAAATTTTCTTTTTCCGTAATTTTTGCCCACGAATCAATGAGCAATTTATTCATGTTGAACAGGCGGACATCCTTCATATTCCAGTTATACACCAGTGAATTTCTGTATACCCAGTTATAATTGTTCCACTTGCTTCTTTCTTTGTCATATACAAATTTTTTTGCGTCAATACGTTTGGTTATAAGCGAATTAACAAAAACTATAATGCAAATGATAAATATGAACCAAAAATTGAGCGCCGAAATGATCGAAGCAATCGCAATCAGAGAAATCAAAGAAGAAAACATACCAATTATATGATCAGTATTCGAACCAAGATTTCTCATAGTTTCGTGCACACGGTCACGCAGCACGTTATACTCAGGTTTTTCATAGTTTTCGTAGTCCATATCGATCGAATGATGAAAAACACGTATATTTGCACACATTGTAATCTGATCTATATCCTTTTTTGAAGCAATACTCATGACTGAAGTCAGTACTTGCTGTACCGGGGGCGTGATAAGCAGCACCAGCACATATGTAATGATGGTTATTAACCGTTTCCTTCCATTGAACTCATTGATGATAAGACCCGGAATAACAGCGCATATGATTGGGAGCAATGAATCAAGAACAGACTGCAGCATCTTTCTGCATAAATATTGTTTTCCGTCTTTTTCCCGCACAATGAGTAATATCATATACTTTACATTACAAATGGTATTTTTTATTGAGTGAGAGTAAGCAGATGTTTTCCTGTTCTTCATCCCGCACCGCCTCCTTTGTATTGAAGTAATTCATTAGAAAAGAACAAATCAACGATTTCTATATAATTATATTTCACCCCGAAAAAATTTTCAACACCCGTGGCACGAACTGCACAAATTTGGCACGAATGACAATTTTTTTGCTCCAATTATAATTGTACGGGCGGGGTTCACCCCGCCCATTCCTAACAT
>JAJQCX010000061.1:0-6587 GCA_021202495.1 Clostridia bacterium
AAACCCCCGCCCTACAACGAAGATAGCGAAAAATCAAGCTTTTTGACTGAATAACAGTATAAGCTTAATATTCTTTGAAAAATTCGGATGAAAAACTAATTTGGGTATAGAAATAAATTTGAAAATTATATATTATTATGTTACTCTGTTTTGTTTTTGCGGTATTGGAGAGGGGTTGTTTTTATTTCTTCTTTGAAGATGCGTCCGAAATAGGTGATGGAGTTAAAGCCCGATTCGGTGGCGACCTCGGTGATTGATTTGTCGCTTGTGAGCAGAAGATGGCAGGCGTAGTTTAATTTTAGGTTATTTATGTATTTTGTTATTGTAAAGCCTGTTTCGCGTTTAAAGGCGGAGCAGAGATATTCTTTTGAAACAAAGGCGTTTTCAGCTACGGCTTCAACGCCCGAGAGAGTGAGAAAGTTTGCGGAAATGTAGTCAATCGCGGCGGACACGGTTTTGTTTTTGGTGAGATTGTCGTCGCTTCTGACGCCGTGCTCCTTGATGAAATAGAGGATATAGGGGAGAATTTGGAACCTGTCGGCGTCCTTTGCGCTTGAAAAGGCTTGCAGTAGGGAAATAAACAAGTGAAAAAACCTGATGGAATGTGCAGGGGTGCATCATTAAAAATTGAAAGCATTTTTTCGGCTGATTGAGGAGTAAAATACTCATTTAAAAATGAGGGCAGGAAAGTCAGCGTCCAGCGGCTGTGCTCCTTGCCGCCGCGGGCGCGGTGCGGAGAGTTTGAGGAATAGAGCATGACGTCGCCTTTTGAAAGGCGGTATAAATTGTTGCCGCATAAAACGGAAATGCTGCCGCTTTCGAGCGCGTAGATTTCGTATGCTGCGTGTGAGTGGGTGTAGGGCATATCCCATTTTGCGGTATGCTTTTCAAAGCTGATGCTCTGCGGAAGCTCGTAATCCCATTTGTTCATAAATGTCACCTCGTGATTTTATTATATAAAGAGCGGGGTAAAAAATCAAGGTTAAAAATAGGATGTGTGTTTGTGATGGAAACAAAGGAGAGGCTTGTGCTTTATGAGGACGGAGCTTTTGCGAATGTGATTATGGATGTGGAATATGAAAGTAAAAATATTGGCGCGAGAAGCTATGAGCGCATTTACCGCGCGGCGGAGGATTTGTGCCGCGATATTGCGATGGTTGCGGGGAGCATTTCGTATTATGATGTGCAGCAGGATTTTGTGAATACGTCGCACGAGCAGTTAGAGGGGAAGAATGCGCCGCAGATTGTAAGCGAGTCGGAGTGCGATAGTGCAATAATTGTCGGGAGCATGGAGCACAGCGAGATTATTGAGAAAATAATTTCATCGGGGAAATTCGATGAGGCAAAGGAAATTTATTGCACAAGCGAGGCTTATGCAATAAAGACGATTGAGGAGCCGATTGTGGGAGTTCAAAAAGCGCTTGTCATTGCGGGAAGCGACGATCGTGGAACGATTTACGGAATATATGATTTATCGGAAAGGCTGGGAGTTTCGCCGTTTTATTGGTTCAGCGACGTCGCGGTTGAGGTGAAAGAGAAAATTGCGATAGACGACATAAACGTTGTTGAAAAAAGCCCGTCGGTGAAATACAGGGGAATATTTATAAACGACGAGGAGCGGACGATTGACTGGGCGAAGCTGAAATTCCCTACGGAGAACGGGACGCCCGATGTGACATATTACCGCCATGTGTTCGAGCTTCTTTTGAGGCTAAAGGCAAACACGCTGTGGCCTGCGATGCACGAGGGCACGACGGCGTTTAACATGGCGAAGGATGAGGACGGAATACCGATAAACGCAAAGGAGGCGTCGCGTTACGGAATAATAATGGCGTCGTCGCACTGTGAAATGATGCTGCGCTGCAATGTGAGCGAGTGGAGCGAATTTTATCAAAACCATTTGAACGATTACGATTGGCAGGATAACGGCAGCTTTGACTATACGCAAAATAAAGAGGCGATTTTGGGATATTGGCGCGAGAGGCTTGAAACGAACAAGGATTTTGAGTCGATATTGTCGCTCGGAATACGCGGAGTGCATGACGGCGACGCGGAGACGGATAATCTCGCTTCGCTTTATAATAATTCAAAAGTTGAGATGATGGCGGACGTCATTGCCGAGCAGCGGAAGCTGATAAAAGAGGTTTACGGCAGTGAGACGGCTGTGCCACAGGTGTTTATCCCTTACAAGGGAATGGCGGACATTTATAACGACGGATTGAAGGATTATATCCCGGGCGACGTTATGCTGATGTGGGCGGAGGACAACTACGGTTATGTGAGACAAGTACCGAACGAAACGGAAATGACGCGCAGCGGGGGAAAGGGGATATATTATCACATTTCCTACTGGAGCTGGTACACGCCGAAGAGCTATCTGTGGTTAAATTCGGCTTCGATTTTGCTGCCGGCAAATCAGATGCACCGCGCATATGACACGGGGGCGTCGGATTATTGGGTATTGAACGTGGGCGACATAAAGCCGGGGGAAACCTTGGTTGAGTTTTTCCTCAAAATGGCGTACAGAATAGACGAATATACGAACGATACGATAGACGAATTTTTGACGGAACATGCGATGCGCGACTATCACGCAACAAGAGAGCAGGCTGAAAAGATTGCGTATGCCGCGAGCGAATTTTACCGCATGAGCGGAATAAAGAAGGCGGAATTTTACGGGCACGTGAGCTCATATTCAAAATATTCGACATATTTTTCGGAGAGCATGCTAAACCCGCTGTCGGTAACGGGCGAGGGCGACGAAGGGATGCGGATGGTAAACCACGCAAACGAGCTTTGCGATTTGCTTGAAGAGATAGAAAGCGAGCTTGACGAAAAAGACAGGGCGGCGTTTTATCAGCAGATTTTCCATCTGCTTAAAAGCTATCGCAACGTATGTGAGGAATATGTTTACCTGTGGAAGAACCAAATGGCGGCGAAGCAGGGAAGGTATAACAGCGCGATAAATTACGCTTATTTATCAAAGGCGGCGATTGCAAGAATAAAGAGAGACGAGGAATATTTCCACTCAATCTCGGACGGAAAGTGGGAAAAGGCGATAGGTTATGACCATCCGGGAACGACGTATGACATGGACGAGGGCATTTTGCTCGCGAGCGATTCGGAATACGAATACGCAGAGGCGGTTGAAGGCTTGGGAGCGTACTGCGAGGGCGCGGAAAGCGCCGGAGAAGGAGAGCTGCGCTTTGACACATTGGCGGAAAATGAGCATTATGTTGATATTTTCGCGACGGGAGTAAATTCGCAAAAATGGTACATAGAAAAGCCCGATTACATAACGGCATCTAAGACGGAGGGCGAAACCGACTGTGAGGAGCGGGTGATTTTAGGAATAGACAAGGCGAAGAAAACGTGCGACTGCGCGGGGAAGATAAGAGTTTTAAATTCCGATGGGGAAGCTGTTGCCGAATTTGAGGTTTACGTTACATATTCGGATATTGCGCTTGAGGAAAATTCATACGCCGAGGCGAACAATCTTGTGGTTTTGGAAGCGGAGCATTTTACCGAGAGCATAACGGGCGAGGACGGCAGCTATTGGGGATTGGTTGAAAATTTGGGGCTTTCGGGCGACAGCATGTGCGCGTATCCGTTTGACGCGGAGCGTGCGGACGGCGAGGACATGTTAAATAGTGCGAGATTGAGATACAGAATTTATTTTAAATCGACGGGAGAATTTGAGGGAGTGTTTTACCGAAACCCGACATTAAATGAGGGCTATACGGCGGACGGTGAGGCGAGAGAATGCCGCACGGCGGTTGCGCTTGACGATGGTGAGCCGTATATTTTGCGGGGAGTTAATTCCTACACAAATCCTAAGTGGGCGGAAAATATTATGCGCGGGATTGAGGAAATACCATTCACGATAAATGTGAAAAGCGCGGGATGGCACGATTTATATATTTATCGCTCGGATGCGGGGATTTCGTTTGGGAAAATAGTTATGAAAACGGGGGAATATGACGTGAAGTCGCTGACGGGTCCGGAAATTTCGCCGAACAGCATGACGGAGAAAAGGCGTAAAATAGGGAAGCTGCCGAAGATGGGAGAGTCAAAAAACAAGGTTATTGACATATGCCATAAAAAGTGATATTATACTTTTGCAATCGGATTAACCTTGGAGATGAAATGAAATGCAGTTAAAGGATTACTTTCCCATGTGGGATAAATTGACCGCAGAGCAGCAAAATAAGCTTTCCGAAGATGCGGACAGGCGTGTTTTTAAAAAAGGGCAGATTGTACATAACGGCTTGACGGACTGCACGGGCTTGTTTTTGGTGAAATCGGGGCAGCTGAGAGCGTATATCGTTTCCGACGAGGGGCGGGAAGTTACGATTTACCGTCTGTTTGAGCGCGACATTTGTCTGTTTTCGGCTTCGTGCATAATGCGGAGCATTCAGTTTGACATTGCGATAGAGGCGGAAAAGGACAGCGATGCCTGGCTGATACCGGCGGAAACGTATAAAAGCGTGATGGAGCAGTCCGCGCCGCTTGCGAATTACACAAATGAGATTATGGCGAGCCGTTTTTCGGAGGTTATGTGGCTGATAGAGCAGATAATGTGGAAAAGCTTTGACCGCCGTCTTGCCGATTTTTTGCTTGAGGAGGCGGCGCTTGAGGAAACGGAGAAGCTCAAAATTACGCATGAAGCGATAAGCAATCACCTCGGAACCGCCCGAGAGGTTGTCGCAAGAATGCTTAATTATTTTCAAAGCGAGGGCATGGTGAAGCTTTCGAGAGGCAGAGTTGAGCTGACGGACGTTGAAAGGCTGAAAAAATTGCAATAATGAAAGTACCCGCGGAGCCGATTGTGGCGATCTGCGGGTGTTTTTTGTTTTAAATTTTTAGGCTCGGTCGTTTTGAACCGCGTTGTAAATGTGCAGACCGCCGGCAAAATTGTAGCAGTCATATCCGCCGGCGGTTAAAATGCGGGAGGCGATGTAGCTGCGTATACCGCTTTCGCAGATGGCGTAAACGGGCTTTGAATTATCAATTTCCGAAAGTCTGTCACGGAGCTTGTCGAGGGGAATGTTGATAAATCCGTCAATAGCTCCGCGCGCAAATTCTTTTTCGGTGCGCACGTCAAGGAGGGTTACGCTGTTATCGCGCGGCAGAGTTTCCAAATCCTCAAGATAGCACTGCTTTACAATGCCGTTTGCGATGTTGTCGATAACGAAGCCCGCCAAATTGACAGGGTCTTTGGATGACGAATAGGGAGGCGCGTAGGCAAGGTCGAGATCCTGCAAATCAAGCGCGGTAAGATTGGCGCGTATTGCCGTCGCAAGTACGTCAATGCGCTTGTCAACGCCGTCGGAGCCGATAATCTGCGCGCCGAGAATTCTGTAGGTTTCCTTTTCAAAAAGCACCTTCACTGTCATTGTCGTGCTGCCGGGGAAATATTCGGCGTGGCTCTGCGGGGAAATGATTATTTTATCGAATGAAAGTCCCGCTTTTTTTGCCGCGGCTTCATTAATGCCGGTTGAGGCGGCGGTTATGTCGAATATGCGGATGACGGAGCTCGCCTGACTTTTCTTATAGCGGCTGTCGCCGCCGCAGATGTTGTCGGCGGCAATGCGCGCCTGCTTTACGGCGGGCCCCGCAAGGGAGATGAGCGCGTCTCCTCCTGTGACAAAATGCTTCACCTGTACCGCGTCGCCGACGGCATAAATGTTGGGGATTGAGGTTTCCATGCGGTCGTTGACCAAAATGCTCTCCTTGATACCGAGCGCCAACCCGGCGTTTTTTGCGAGCCTGCTGTCGGGCGTGACGCCGATGGCGAGAACGACCATGTCGGTTTGAAGGGGCGGAGCGTCCTGTAAAAGCACGCTGACGCCGTTATCGTTTTCTTCAAGACCTTCGACGGAGTGACCTAAGGCGAGGTTTACGCCGTGCTTTCGCATTTCGGCATGAATGAACGACGCCATGTCGCGGTCAAACGGGGTCATAAGCTGATTGGGACGCTGCACGATTGTCACGTCCATGCCCCAATTTTTAAGATTATCGGCAAGCTCGATGCCGATAAATCCGCCGCCTGCCAAAACGACGGATTTCGGTTGATTTTTGTCGATAAATTCCTCTATTTTAAGCGTGTCCTCCACGGTGCGCAGTGTGAAAACGCGGCTGCTGCCGATGCCCGGCAGCTGCGGCATTACGGGCTTTGCACCCGGGGAGAGAAGAAGCTTGTCGTAGCTTTCTTCAAAGGCTTCGCCCGTTTGGAGGTTCTTTACAGAAACGGTTTTTTTATCCGGCTGAATTGACGTCACTTCATGGCGCGTTTTTGCGGTTATGCGAAAACGCGAGGCAAAGTTCCGAGGGGTTTGAAGAGTCAATTTACGGCTGTCCTCGATTACTCCGCCGATGTAATAGGGCAGAGCGCAGTTTGCGTATGAAATATACTCGGAGCGTTCAAAGATGATGATTTCCGCCTGCTCGTCGAGCCTGCGAATTCTGGCTGCCGCGGTTGCTCCGCCCGCGACGCCGCCCACAATTACGACTTTCATCTCATATTACCGCCTTTTTTGAAATTTTGTGGTTACAGTTCCAATAATTCCTCTATCTGTTCCTTAGGC
>JAJQCX010000061.1:6597-6916 GCA_021202495.1 Clostridia bacterium
GTTTGTAATCTCACCGTTTTTCATTACAACCAATGTCGGTATGCTCATAATTCCGAATGCTCCGGAAAGCGCCTTTTGCTCGTCGACGTTGATTTTCCCGACGGTGATGTCGGGATGCTCGTTTGCAATCTCGTCAATGATTGGGCTTACCATGCGGCATGGTCCGCACCAGCTTGCCCAAAAATCGAGCAGCACTGTTTTGTCGAAATTTAAGACCTCGGTTTGAAAATTATTTTGAGTTATGTTGATCGTATTCATGATGTTCCTCCTCGTATAATAAGATTTACAGATAATTTTTCAAGTGTCTCTGTATAAACAC
>JAJQCX010000149.1 GCA_021202495.1 Clostridia bacterium
CTCCCCTACGACGTTATGACAAGCGCCGAGGCGCGGCAGATGGCAAAAGGCAACCCCTATTCATTTCTCCATGTCGACAAGGCGGAGATTGACCTTGACGAAAATATCAACATATATGACAATGCCGTCTATCAAAAAGCGGCGGATAATCTTTCGCGCATGATAGAGGACGGCACATATCTCCGCGACGAAAAGGACGTTTTCTACATTTATTCTCTCGTCATGGACTCCAGGCGCCAAACAGGACTCGTCGCATGCGCTTCGGTTGACGAATATTTAAACGGCGCCATAAAACGCCACGAGCTGACCCGCGCGGACAAAGAGGCCGACAGAATTCGCCACGTCGACACCTGCGACGCCAACACGGGACCCATTTTCTTAACCTACCGCGCCAAGGAAGAAATTTCGGAGCTAATTTCAAATCATATGACACAAAACGCCCCCATCTACGATTTCACCGCGGAGGATAACATTTCCCACACCGTGTGGCTCATTGACGACGATAACACAATCGAGCGCATCAAGGAGCTTTTCGCCTCCGTCCCCTCGCTCTACATTGCCGACGGTCACCACCGCAACGCCTCGGCGGTCAAGGTCGCGTTAAAACGCCGTGAAGAGGCAAAGGAGCCCGATCCCGACGCCGAATATAATTATTATTTATCAGTTCTCTTCCCTGATAACGAACTTCACATTTTAGACTATAACCGCGTCGTAAAGGATTTGAATTCACACTCAACGGACGAATTTTTGTCCCTCCTGTCGCAGGATTTCACCGTTCAAAAAGCCCCCTTCTCCCCCTATAAGCCGCAAAAGGCGCACAATTTCGGCATGTATCTTGAAGGAGAATGGTACTCTCTCACACTAAAGCACGGCGCGGTCGACGAAAACGACCCCATTTTATCGCTCGACGTCTCGGTCTTGCAGGAAAAAGTGCTAATCCCCATTTTGGGCATCGGCGACATCCGCTCCGACAAGCGCATTGACTTTGTCGGCGGCATACGCGGCTTGGGAGAACTTGAAAAAAGAGTTGATTGCGGAGAAATGCGCGTCGCATTTTCAATGTACCCCACCTCAATTGCGCAAATGATGGATATTGCCGACAACAATCTCATCATGCCGCCCAAATCGACATGGTTTGAGCCAAAGCTGCGCAGCGGACTTTTTATTCACAAGCTCCGCTCTTGACTTTATAAAAAAAAAGAGCTATACTATACATGTTTAGCGTTTTATTTGTAAAAAGGAGCGGAAATATGACTTTTGAAAAAACAATAAATGAAGACGATGAAATAACAATCGACGTCGGTGCATTATTTCACCGTTTGATTGAAAATTGGCGCATTATCATAGCCTCGATGCTCGTGTGCGCCTTAATAGGCGTTATCATCTCCGCCGTCAGCTATGTGCCGAGCTACACATCGACAATCAGTTACGTCATAAACGCCGGGAGCACCGTTTCAACAACCAGATACATTACCGAAAGTGAATTTGTCGTTGCGGAGTATTTGGCAAACACATATACCTATGTTCTTAACAGTACAAGTCTCACGCAAAAAGTTCAGGCTGAAACCGGCATTGACGAAGATATTACGCAATACATTTCGACAAAGCTTATCGACCAGTCCAACATCATGGAAGTTCGGGTTAAAACGCCCGATGCGCAAATGTCTTTTAATATCGCGCAGGCAATCTATGTATATTTGCCCGAGCTTTCACTGGCTGCCGTAAAAACCGGCAGTCTTGACGTGATAGAAACCCCGCAGCTTGCTCTCAAACCCGATCAAAATAACGGATTACAGCGCATGGGAGTCTACGGAGCATTAATCGGATTTATTTTATCTGCGGCGCTTCTCATTATGATAGGTCTCATGCGCAAGCCCGTAACAAATCCCGAAATGCTTTCGTCTAAAATCGACATTACCCACGTCGGCTCAATCCCCCATGTCAATATAAATATCAAGAAATCGCTTCTCACGGGCAAGCCAAAAGATGTCAAACACGAGCCGATTCTTATCACAAACAAAAAGACCGGCTTTGCTTTCAGCGAAACATACAAAACTCTCCGCACCAAAATTGAGCGCAGCGTTAAAAAACACGGCTATAAGACTATTCTCATAACAAGCACGCTTGAAAACGAGGGCAAGTCCACCGTTGCCGCGAATATTGCTCTGACCTTGGCGCAAAACAAAAACAAGGTCATTATTGTTGACTGCGACCTCAGAAATCCTTCAACCGCGAAAATCCTTGGTATAAAAGACAGAGTCGACACTCAGGTTGCCGACGTCATTGAAGGAAAAGCGCCGCTCGAGAGCGCCGTCATCCGGCTTCCCAATCTCAATTTGGACATCATGGGCGGCAAAAACAGCGTTGAAAATTCAACCGAGATGCTTTCCGAAAGCTCTCTTCCGCGAATTTTGGACACGCTTAAACAAAGCTATGATTATATAATTGTAGACACTCCCCCCTCAAGCCTTTTTGCCGACGCATTCGTAATCGCCGAATACATTGACGCTTCTCTTCTTGTCGTTCGTCAAGGCAGCGCCGGGCTCGACCACGTTATAAACGTCGTCGGCGATTTGGCGCAGGCAAATGAAAACGTGATTGGTTTCGTGTTCAATAACGTCTCCGACGGCTCGCTCTTCTCATTGAACCGAAAAAATAAATACGGTTACTCCTATTATCGCTACGGAAACTACGGAAGTAAATCATAAAGATTTTTCGTAAATGCGCCGCTTGTTATACAACCGGCGCATTTTTAAGAGGATTACACTATGCAGACAACATATTTAAAAGTATCTCCCACACATCCCGAAAAGGACGTTTTGCGCATTGCCGCCGACTGCATAACGAGCGGCGGTCTTGTCGTTTTCCCGACCGAGACGGTCTATGGGCTCGGAGCGGACGTTTTCCGCCCCGATTCGGTCAAAAACATTTACATTGCCAAAGGCCGCCCCTCCGACAATCCGCTCATCGCGCACATTGCGGATATTTCTCAGCTTGAAATTTTATCTCGCGAAATTCCGCGCACCGCTTACCTTTTAGCCGAAAGCTTTTGGGGCGGACCTTTGACGATGATTTTGAAAAAGCGCCCCCGCGTTCCCGACGCAGTCACGGCGGGTCTCGACACCGTCGCGGTGCGCCTTCCGTCAAACAGCGTTGCAAATATGCTGCTCTCCCTTGCGGGATCTCCCGTTGCCGCACCGAGCGCCAACCTTTCGGGCTCACCCAGCCCCACCTCGTTTGAGCACGCCAAAAGCGACATGGACGCCAGAGTGGACATAATCATCGACGGCGGCAGCGCAGAAATCGGCGTCGAATCTACCGTCGTCGACTTAACCGCCGACGTTCCCACAATCCTTCGCCCCGGCGCGATAACGCGGGAGGATATTGCCGAAATCTGCGGCGAATGCGTCTACGGCGGCGACTATTCCGGAGCTCCCAAATGCCCGGGCATGAAATATAAGCATTACGGCCCAAAGGCAACCGTCTTTGCCTTTGAGGATTTTGATTTCACTCCTCCCGCAGAGGACGGCGCTGCCGTTATAAACTACGAAAAATACCGCCAAAGCGATAATTTTTACAGCGCCGGCGACAACGACAGCGACTATGCCGCGCGCCTCTTCTACCTTCTGCGCAAGGCAGACGAAGATAACATAAAAACCCTTTACGCCGTCCTCCCCGAGGACAAAGGCATCGGCGTCGCAGTACGAAATCGACTGTTAAAGGCCGCAGCCGGTAAGGTTATTCGGAGGTCAATATGAAAAAAATTCTTTTCGTCTGCACCGGCAACACCTGCCGCAGCCCGATGGCGGAGGGCATTTACAATTCACTTTCATCGGGCGCATCCTCTCGCGGGCTTTTCGTCGCATTTCCTTCCCCGCCATCCAAAGGCGCAGTAAAAGCGATGCAAAATCGCGGGATAGACATTTCATCTCACACCGCCACACAGCTTACCGAGCGCGACGTGCGCGAAAGCGACGCAATCTACACCATGAGCGCCGCGCATAAATCGGCGATTATATCGGCTTTCCCCGACTGCACGGACAAGGTTTTCACCTTGGGAAACGACATTCCCGACCCTTTCGGCGCGGGCGACGCAGAATATGAAAAATGTGCGCAGACAATAGAAAATTATATAAAGAAGCTTTTACCATGAACATAATTAAATGTACCGCAAATGACCTTGACGAAATATATGACATAGAGTGCGAAGCGTTCCAAAACCCGCTCACAAAGACGGCGTTTGAAAAAATGATGCAAAACCCCTCCGTCGCCTTTTTCGCGGTTGAATTGAGCGGATGCTTGCGTGCGTTCGTTTGCTGTGAAAAAGTTTTCGACGAGTGGCAGATAGTCAGCGTCGCCGTGCGCCCCGAATGCCGCAGATGCGGCCACGCCGAAGCAATCTTTGAATATATGAAGCGCCTTTCGTCGGAATACGGCGTCGAGCTTTTTACACTTGAAGTGCGAAGTCAAAATCTTCCTGCCCTCTCTCTCTACAAAAAACTCGGCTTTACCGAGGTCGGGCGGAGCAAATGCTACTACGATTCGCCCACCGACGACGCTATCTTAATGGATTTGGTTATCAGAAAGGAATGATGATACATGGCATACGTTCTCGGCATCGAAACCTCCTGCGACGAAACGGCAGCATCCATCACTCTTAACGGCAGAACTGTTTTGAGCAACATCGTCTATTCGCAGATTGATATTCACACAATCTACGGCGGCGTCGTGCCCGAAATCGCCTCGCGAAAGCATATCGACAAAATAATTTGGGTCATCGACAAGGCTCTCTCTGACGCGAACATTTCAAAAGAAAAGCTCGACGCCGTCGCGGTCACATATTCGCCCGGACTTGTGGGAGCTCTTCTTGTCGGAGTTTCAACCGCAAAGGCTCTCGCCTACGCCTTAAATAAGCCGCTCGTTCCCGTGAACCACATTCAGGGGCACATCGCGGCAAATTATATCGCACATCCGGAACTTGAACCGCCCTTCGTCTGCCTCGTCGCCTCCGGCGGTCACAGCCACATTCTTCACATGAAGGACTACCGCGAGTTCGACATTTTAGGCTGCACGCATGACGACGCGGCGGGTGAAGCGTTCGACAAAGTCGCCCGCGTCCTCGGCTTGGGCTACCCCGGAGGACCTAAAATAAACGAGCTTGCAAAGACAGGCGACAAAAACGCAATCAATTTCCCCCGCCCCAAAAGCGGCTTTGATTTCAGCTTCAGCGGCGTAAAGACCGCCGTGATAAACTATGTCCATAAAGAGGATCAAGCGGGACGTGAGATCAACCGTGCCGACGTCGCAGCATCATTTCAGGAGGCTGTCTGCTCCGTCTTGGTTGAAAACACAATCGCTGCGGCAAAAAGCGTCAATTGCTCAACAATCGCGCTCGCAGGCGGCGTCGCCGCAAATACGCACCTTCGCGCCGAAATGCAAAAAGCGGCGGAGCAAAACAACATGCGCTTTTTCTGCCCGCCAATCTCCCTTTGCACCGATAACGGCGCAATGATTTCCTGTGCCGGCTACTTAAACTACATCAGCGGCGTGCGTGCCGATCTGACCCTCAACGCCGTCCCGCAATTATCACTTATATGATTGGAGGATTCACAATGACAACAAACGAAAAAGTAGCCCTGCTTCGCGGGGCAATGAAAAAAAATGACCTCGCAGGCTGCATCATTCCCTCTCGCGACCCGCACATTTCGGAATATCTCGCCAAGCACTATCAGCTCCGCCGCTGGCTTTCCGGCTTCACCGGCAGCGCCGGAACGCTCGCCTTTACCAATAAAAAGAGCGGTCTTTGGACGGACGGCAGATATTACATTCAGGCAGAGCGAGAGCTTTCGGGATCCGAAATCGAGCTCTACCGCTCGGGAGAAAAGGACGTAAAAACCGTGATTGAATTTCTCTCCGGCGAGCTCACCGAAGGCGACAAGGTCGGCATCGACGGACGCCTTTTCACCAAAAACGAGGTTAAGGATTATAAGAAAAAGCTTTCCGAAAAAGGCATTGAGCTCATTTGTACCGCCGATTTGTCATATATTTGGCAAGACCGCCCCGCAAAGCCGTTCACGCCGCTTTACGTTCTTGACGAACAATATTCAGGCGAGAGCGCGCAAAGCAAAATAACCCGCCTGAGAGAGAAAATGGACAAAGAGCACGTCACCGCCTTCGCGCTCACAAATCTTGACTGCGTAATGTGGCTTTTTAACCTCCGCGCCGACGATGTACACTGCTGTCCCTTTGCCATGAGCTACGCTCTCGTAACGAAAAACGACGCCTTTTTCTACGTCGACTCCCGCCAAATGACGGGCGACGCAAAAGCTTATCTTGATAAAAATTCCGTCACGGTTAAAGCATATGACGATATTTGTGCCGACATAGCAGCCCTCCCCCAATCCGAAACTCTTGCCGCGGACCCTTCGCGCACAAATTCCATGATCTTTGAAAGCGCGAAAACCTGCAAGGTTAAGGAAACAGCCGACTTTGTAAATAACATGAAAGCCGTTAAAAACGAAACCGAGAACAAAAATCTCAAAAACGCCTATATCAAAGACTGCGTTGCTCTCGTCAAAGGCTTTTATAAAATATATAACTCCCCCGACGGCGCACTTGACGAATGTGACGTGTGCGACATTTTGGAGGCGGAGCGCGCCGCGCAGCCGCTCTACGTTTCATTGAGCTTTGACACGATTGCCGCCTACAACGCCAACGCCGCCATGATGCACTACGCCCCGCAAAAGGGCTCCTGCGCCACGCTTCACAAATCGGGAATGCTCTTAATCGACTCCGGCGGTCACTATCTTGACGGCACAACCGACATCACGCGCACTCTCATTTTGGGCGACATAACCGACGAGGAAAAGGGAGCGTACACTCTCACTCTGCGCGGCAACATCGAGCTTT
>JAJQCX010000124.1 GCA_021202495.1 Clostridia bacterium
TTTAAAATTCCGATCTTGCATTTTTTTAAAGGTCCTTCGATAATACATTTGCGACATAAATTCAATACTTTATACTTCACGGTATATTCAATGTGAAAAGTATGTATTTTTATCCTCGGTAAAAATGCATGCTCTGTTTTCACATACTTTCGCATTGTCTGTGAAGTATTATAAATTTGTGTCGCAGCAATCGGAGCTGTACATTTTTCGGTGTGTAGCACTTGGTTGCTGCACACTTTTTTAATTTATGAAAATAGGAAGGAGAGTCTGATTTTCACAAAGAAGTGTGCAAAATGAATAAATCCCGCATTTGGAACAACTTTCACACATTCATCAATTCATCATATGACACGTTCAAAATTTCTTTCAGCAGCTTTATTTCATCAGGATAAATATGGCGCTGTCCCACCTCCATTTTTGCAAGCGCACTACGCGTTATGTCGCATCCGCAAAGCTGAAGCTTAGCGGAAAGTCCCTCCTGTGTAAATCCCGCTGCATCGCGCAGACGGCGAATATTTTGTCCGAGCTTTTTTTCGTAAATAGCGTCCATGTTTTCCTCCTTAAATATGCACCTATTTCAGCGCAAAATCTTGTCTCTATTTTAACTGTGTACCATCTTTCATTTGCACCTGTTTAAGCGCAAAGACGAAATTTTACTGTTCTTAATCAAACCCAAACGCAAAAAACACAGACGCAAAGCATTTACAATGTTTTGCGTCTGTGCTCATTTCGGTGCAATTTTACTTGACAATACTTTTTATCAATGTTACAATATTCTTGCACTTATTTAAGTGCAAAATAACATCAAGTGTCGAAAAACCTTTCGGCGGTGTTATTACAGGAATAAATTTATTTGGGAGGCAGACATTATGAAAAACGGAATTAAAGGATTTGTCGTGGGCGTGGCGGCTATGGCTGTTTTTTCGTGCGGATTATCCTACGCGAAAAGCAGAGTTGAAACAATCGAGGTCACATATGACAACATCAAGGTTTACAAGGACAACGTACTTTGCGAATTGAAGGACTCAAAGGGCAATGTTATCGAACCTTTCATCTACGAGGGCACGACGTATTTACCGGCACGCGGAACGGCAAACCTTGCCGACATGGAGGTAACATGGGACGGCGAAACAAAAAGCATCTACCTATGGGATGATATGGTTGCCGAGGGAACATATCTTATGGATGTATGCAAGCCATATGAAACAAATGGTAACTACACTGAATATTTGCAAACAAACGGAAAGAGCTTTTTAATGAGTGGTGAAAAATATTCAAACGGATTTACTTTGGGAGGCAGCTTGAGCAGTGCAAGCAGATATGCACTGTTTAATTTAAACAGCAAATATTCCGAAATTGAATTAACAATCGGACATGTTGACGGTTCCACCAAGAAAAATGCTACGGTATCATTCCTTGTTGACGATGAGCTTATTAAGGAAATAGAAATATCTCCTGAGGATTTGCCGAAAACAATAAAAATACCGGTGAAATACGGTCTTCAGTTAAAGATTATACAAAGCGGTTCAACAACTACCGGCTTCGGCAATATAACGGTACAATAAATTCAACATAAAATAATATTTTTGAGGAGGCAACACAAATGAACAACACAAAAAAATTACTCACCACAATTCTCTGCATTGCAATGATCCTATCTTCCATAGGCTGCAGCGCCGCGGAGGATTCCGCCGACGCTATATTCGTTACAATAGACGGCACGGCTCTGACGTTTGACGCAAATCCGTACATTACAAACGGCAGAACAATGGTTCCCATGCGGGCAATCTTTGAAGCGCTGGACTGCGATGTTACATGGAACAACGACGAAAAAAGCGTCACCGCTGTTTCGGACGCCACAACCGTCAAGCTCGCAATAGGCGAAGCGACGATGTATGTAAATAACACCGCCGTTACCCTTGACCAAGCGGCTGAAATAACAAGCGACAGAACATTCGTCCCCGTAAGAGCCGTGAGCGAAGCATTGGGCTGCGATGTTAATTGGAATAATGATACGAGAACGGTGGAAATCACTTCATCAAAGGTAGCAGTCACATTTGAACGAAAGTATGATGATTCCGGCTATGAATATGCAGTAATCACTGCTTTGAATAGAAATAATAATATTACATGGGAATATGAAACAGCTCATTATGAAAGGACAGAGCTTGATCGTGTCAATCAAATAGGACTGATAAATGGCAATTATTATCTCAACGAAGCCGGAATAATTATATGCTTTGACATATTATCCGGAGCGGTGCTGTGGATAAATAATGATTTTCAAGGGAGTATTCAAGGCATTGCAACTGACGGAAGTGTGATCTATCTTTGCGGTTATTACGGTCCCGACTTTTATGCGGTGTCATGTGACGGTGAAACTATTTATCGAATCGAACAATTTTATGAAAATTATTGCTGGGCTTGTGAAATTGAGTTATCAGATAATATAGCCACAGTATATATGCATGGTGGAGATGCGGAATGGGATAATCCTGTTTCTGTCTATGTTGATTTGAGTACGGGCGTTTATAGTCTGCAAAAAATATCATACAGCTCATCAACAACCTATGATGTCATTCTCGAAAGCTATTATACTGCTCTTTCTGAAAATTGGGATATGCAACAACTTTCAGCCTCAGAATTATGTTATTTATGCTATGACTATGATATATCGGAAGTTGGCTATACTTTCATTGACATAAACGGTGACGGAATATCAGAACTGTTAATCGGCGAAGTTGATGCAGAGGACGATTATATAGGAATGTTCTTTGATTTGTATACGATAATTGACGGAAACGCAGTTTTAGTCGCTTCAAGTGCCGAACGAGACAGATATTATTTATGTTCAAATAATCTAATTTCAAATGAAGGTTCGGGCGGCGCGTCATTATCATCAAATTATTTTTATTCTTTTTCGGAAAGTGGAAATTTATCATTCATTGAAGCTGTGATATATGACGAATCAATTGATGAAAAAAATCCGTGGTTTTATTGTACAACTGTAACAGAATCTAAATATGGCTCATATTGCTCGCAAGAAGATTATATTTCTATTTCCAAAAACGAGGCGCAAAAAATAATAAATTCTTATACCCACACTGCAATGCAATTTATCTCTTTTTCCGAATATAGTTTATAAATCACATTTCACACGGCGGAGCAGTCAATGCAAGCTCTCGAAATTCCCACCGCCGAACAAGCGAAACACAGCATTATGCCTTAAAATCCACCAAATACCGAAAGCCAATCCGCTTTCGGTATTTTTTCCAAAAAAAATGCTTGACAAGATGTATGTTTCAGGGATAAAATACAATGAAGATTATTGTAATGGAGGATGGGATGAGGATGCTTACAAAAGCTCCCAGAGGAACAAACGACATCATCCCCGCCGAAAGCGTCAAATGGCGCTATATTGAGGATGTGACGGGAAAAATATGCAAAAGCTACGGCTTTAAGGAAATAAGGACGCCGCTCTTTGAGCACACCGAGCTTTTCGAGCGCGGCGTCGGCGACACAACGGACGTTGTGCAAAAGGAAATGTACACCTTTAACGACAAGGGCGGCAGGAGCATAACGCTGCGCCCCGAGGGCACGGCAGGCGCCGCGAGGGCGTATCTCGAGCGCAATCTCTACGCCGAAGCCCAACCGACAAAGCTCTACTATAATATAAGCTGCTACCGCTACGAAAAGCCCCAGGCGGGCAGGCTTCGCGAATTTCACCAGTTCGGCGCGGAGTGCTACGGTGCAAAAGGTCCCGCGGTTGACGCCGAAATGATAATGCTTGCGGAAAACGTTTTAACCGAGCTTAAAATCCCCGGCATCAAGCTCAACATCAATTCCATCGGCTGCCCCACTTGCCGCGCGGAATATAACCGCGCACTGCGCGAATATTTCTCCGGCTGCTACGACGAACTCTGCGACACCTGCAAAAGCCGTTATGAAAAAAATCCGCTCCGCATACTCGACTGCAAAAGCCCCGTATGCAAAAAGCTCTGTGAAGGTGCGCCGATGCTGCTGGACTATATCTGCGAGGAGTGCAGCGAGCATTTTGAAGGCTTGAAGAAATATCTTGACGCCTCGCACGTTCCCTATAACGTCGACCCCACCATCGTGCGCGGGCTCGACTATTACACAAAAACGGTCTTTGAGTTCAAAACGACGCTTGAAGGCACGCAGGGCACCGTCTGCGGCGGCGGACGCTACGACGGGTTAATTGAGGAAATCGGCGGCTCGCCCACTCCCGCGATAGGCTTTGCCATGGGCATGGAGCGCATCCTGCTCGCCATGGAGGCGGCAGGCTCGCTGCCGGAGCTTGACGAAAACCCCGACCTCTTTGTCGCAACGATAGGCGGCGAGGCGGACATTTTCTCAATGAACTTCATCAAAAATCTAAGACAAGAGGGCATATCCGCCGCAAGGGATTATCTTGACCGCAGCCTCAAGGCTCAAATGAAATATGCCGACAAGCTCGGCGCGCGCTTCAGCCTCGTTTTGGGAGAAACCGAAGTAAACGAAAAACGCGCGAAGCTTAAAAATATGACAACCGGCGAAACAAAAGAAATTGACCTTTGCGACATTGCGAAGGCAATCAAGGAGGAATTATAAATTATGGATACAATGGTAGGAATGAAAAGAAGCTGCCTCTGTGCCGAGCCCACGCTCGCGGACGCGGGCAAAGAGCTCACGCTCATGGGCTGGGTTGATACAATAAGAAATCACGGCGGCATCAATTTTGTCGTTCTGCGCGACATAAGCGGCATTATCCAAATTGTCTTTGACGCGGGCGACAAGGCTCTTGCCGACAAGGCTGACACGCTGGGACGCGAATATGTCATCGCCGTTCGCGGCGTTCTGCGCAAGAGAAGCGAGGACACAATCAATCCCAAGCTCAAAACGGGCGAGGTTGAACTTCGCGTCACCGAGCTTCGCATTTTGAACGAATCGGAAACGCCTCCCTTTATGATTGACGACGACATCGACGTAAGCGAGGAAATGCGTCTTCGCTACCGCTACCTCGACCTGCGCCGCCCCGTCATGCAGAAGAATTTGAAGCTTCGCCACAAGGTAACGCAGATTGCGCGCAGCTATTTTGACGAAAACGGTTTCACCGAGATTGAAACTCCCGTACTTATCAAGAGCACGCCCGAAGGCGCGAGAGACTATCTCGTTCCCTCCCGAGTTCATCCGGGGCATTTCTTCGCTCTCCCCCAGTCGCCGCAGATTTATAAGCAGCTTCTCATGCTCTCCGGCATGGACAGATATATTCAGATTGCAAAGTGCTTCCGCGACGAGGATTTGAGAGCCGACCGCCAGCCGGAATTTACGCAGATCGACCTTGAAATGTCGTTCGTAAACGAGGACGACGTTATGAGCGTAAACGAGGGCTTCATTCAGAAAGTATTCAAGGAAACAATCGGCGTTGACGTCGCTCTTCCCCTCCCCCGCCTCACATGGCAGGAGGCTATGGATCGCTTCGGCTCCGACAAGCCCGACACGCGTTTTGGAATGGAGCTCGTTGACCTTTCCGACATCTGCGCCGGCAGCGACTTTAAAACTTTTGCCGACGTTGTCAAAAAGGGCGGCAGCGTCCGCGCCATCAACGGCAAGGGCTTGGGCGACAAGCTCTCCCGCCGCGACCACGATTCTCTCGTCGATTTTGTTAAGACATATCACGCCAAGGGTCTCGCGTGGATCGACGTCACCGAAACCGAGCTCAAGAGCCCCATCACAAAGTTCTTCAAAGAGGACGAAATCAAGGCTATTTTGGAGCGCACAAATGCCGAAGTCGGCGACACAATTCTCTTCGTTGCCGACAAAAACAGCGTCGTTTATCAGGCTCTCGGCGCGCTCAGACTGGAGCTCGCAAGACGCTTTGACCTCATTGACAAGTCAAAATTCAATCTTCTTTGGGTCACGGATTTCCCGCTCTTTGAATACAGCGAGGAAGAAAGACGCTTCGTCGCAATGCACCACCCCTTCACGATGCCCAAGGACGAGGATCTTGACATGCTCGATTCCGACCCCGGCAGCGTCCGCGCCAAGGCTTACGACATCGTTCTCAACGGCGTTGAGCTCGGCGGCGGCAGCATAAGAATTTACAACAGCGATATTCAGAACAAAATGTTTGAAAAGCTCGGCTTTTCGCAGGAAGACGCGGAAGAGCGCTTCGGCTTCCTTCTCACCGCGTTCAAGTACGGCACGCCCCCGCACGGCGGCATGGCATACGGACTTGACCGTCTCGTAATGCTTCTCACCGGCTCCACTTCAATTCGCGACGTAATGGCGTTCCCGAAGATAAAGGATTCGAGCGAGCTCATGAGCAAAGCCCCCGGCACAGTAGACGAAAAGCAGCTCCGCGAACTTCACCTCGCAATAAAAGAAACGGAATAATAAATATAACAAAGGACGGTTCCCCAAAGAATCGTCCTTTTCTCACGTAAGCGTCCCGCTTAACCGTCCTCGCGCATAAAAAGAGTGTATACCGTAAATTTCATGCCCGCGTTGCTGCAAATGCACTTGCACGGGGGGCAGAGCAAGCGTGCCGCTTAAGCCTTCCCGCTTTCGCGGCACTGTCCTTACATAATCCCTCCGCCCTATCGTCCGAGCGTTTTCCTCCCCACGTCGACGCGAAGCGTCAAGGGCAGAGGGGGGGACCGCCGCGCAAAGCGCGGTGGTGGTAGTGTCTTCCCCCGTCCCCCACTATCTAAGTAGCGATCTTGTACTGGCGGGGCTCGTCCCCGCCCGCCATCTCCCACCCACATCATAAACCGCGACCACACATTAAATTCCCCCACCGCACTCCATCGCGAAGCCGGCTCAAGCGTCACGCTTGCGCTTGCGCTTGTAATCAATTGTTTACAAAATAGCTAAAGCTTTGACATATAAAAG
>JAJQCX010000199.1 GCA_021202495.1 Clostridia bacterium
ATCCTTGATATATTTAAAATTAACACAATATCCTCTGTGAGACACAAAGAAGTTATCAAAGTCAATTAACTGCCTTGCCACAGCTTCAAATTTATCACTTGTTTTAATTGCTCCCTTAGTGGTAACGATAAAGACCTTCCTATCCTCGCTATATATGTAAATTATATTGTCAGCCGCAATATTTACCGATTGTCCGCCTTTTGCCGCACAAACAATTTCACCATGAGATTTGAGCTCGGCAAGTGCAGAATCAATCGCATATTCCAGCCTTTTTTTATCAACCGGTTTTGTCCAGAATCTGAATGCGTGCGTATTAAAAGCGTCGTCAATATAAGACTCGTAGTTTGTAAGAAAGAAAATAATGCAGTTATCATTTTTCTTCTTTATTCTTTTTGCAAGACTGATTCCATCCATATCCCGCATCTCGACATCAAGAATAATAATATCAAATCTTTCTTCACATTCCAAAAGCTTCAGCGGTGATTCAAAAGACCGGATAATATATTTAATGCCTTTTGCTTTTAATACAGCTTCTGCGATCTCGGTTTCCTCTTTTAAAACGACTTTCTCATCGTCACATAGTGCTACCTTAATTTCACAGCCCACAATTCCGCTCCTGCCTTTAAATTACAATTCAGCCGCTTTGCGGCTGAATTGTAACATCTTTAAACTCATTTTCTCTTAACTTATACCCTTTTATTCGTATTCCTTCACCATCAGCGCTCTCACATAGCCGCGTTCCTTTGATGTGGAATCTATGTAAAAGCCTCTGCCGTAGTAAAATCTCACGAGTGAAAAGACCTTTGACGCGGTGTGGAGCATTATGCACTTCACACCGTTGTGGCGCATTGTTATGTCAACCATGTTTATCAGCGCCTTGCCTATCCCGAGGTTTTGATACCTTGTGCTGACGCCGAATCGGCTCAAATACGCCGTCGCGTCGTCGCTTATCTTAACTCTCACGCTTCCGACGACTTCATCGTCGATAAACGCGACAAGCACAACCTTTTCCTCGATGTCCCTTTCAATCTCGGCGACGCTTTCGTTCAGCGCTTCGATGTCGTCAAGCCCCGCCATCTCGCAATATTTTTCAAACGCCTCGCACGTTATCTTTTGTATCGCCTCCGCGTCCTCTTTCTTCGCGCGGCGCACCTCAAAATATTTGTTCATATTCGTTCTGTTCCTCCCGTAGGAATGCTTTATTTCGACATCAAAATTTGCATTACTGCCTTCTGTGCGTGCAGTCTGTTTTCAGCCTCGTCAAATACGACACTGTTGGGTTCGTCAATGACGTCGCTCGTCACCTCAAAGCCGCGGTACGCGGGCAAGCAGTGCAGGAAAATCGCGTCGTCCTTCGCCTTTGCGAAAAGCTCCTTGTTTACCTGATAGCCCTGGAACGCCTTTACGCGCTCTTCCTTTTCGGCGTCCTGACCCATCGAACACCATGTGTCGGTGTAAACAACGTCCGCGTTCGCAATTGCCTCCGTCGAATCCTCCGTCATGTGCACCTTCGCGCCGGTCTTTCTCGCGTCAGCCTTCGCATTCTCCACAATTTCCTCATTGCACGAATACGCCTTGGGCGACGCAATCGCAACATCCATGCCTACCTTTGCGCAGCCATAGAGCAGCGAATGTGCAATGTTGTTGCCGTCGCCGATGTACGCCAGCTTTATCCCCTCAAGCTTGCCTTTCTTTTCCTCAATCGTCTGCAAATCGGCAAGTATCTGGCACGGATGCACCAAATCCGTCAAGCCGTTTATAATGGGAATGGAACCGTATTTCGCAAGCTCCTCCACGTCCGACTGCTTGTATGTTCTTATCATAATGCCGTCCAAATATCTCGAAAGCACCTTCGCCGTGTCGTAAATGCTCTCGCCTCTGCCCAGCTGAATGTCGTTTGACGACAAAAACAGTGCCTGTCCTCCGAGCTGGCTCATGCCCACCTCAAACGAAACTCTCGTTCTCGTAGACGCTTTTGTGAATATCATTCCCAGCGTCTTTCCCTGAAGCGTCGGGTGCAAAACGCCCTCCTTCAGCTCTCTCTTAAGCTTTTTCGCAAGCCTCAAAATCTGAAAAATCTCCTCCGATGAAAGGTCATGCAGTGTCAGCAAATGTTCCATTATGTATCTTTCCTTTCCTTATAATATATCCTTTAATGCGTTTACAAATTCGTCCGCTTCTTTTTCGCTTATGATGAGCGGCGGCAGCACTCTCAGCGTCACATCGCCAACCGCGCCGACTAAGATATGCTTTTCAAAAAGCTTTTGCCTAACCTCTTTTGCGCGCCCCGGAATGTCAATTCCTATCATCAGCCCGCACCGTCTTATTTCGCCCAATTTTTCGACGCAGCTTTCTTTTAACGCCTTTTCTATATATTCGCCCATCTTTGCCGCGTTTTCAATAAGCTTTTCTTCCTCAATCGCACTGAGCGCAGCAAGCCCCGCCGCGCAGGCGAGCGGATTTCCGCCAAACGTTCCGCCGTGGTCGCCCGGCTCAAACGCCTGTGCCACAAAATCCTTCGCACACACCGCACCTATCGGCACGCCGCCGCCGAGCGCCTTTGCCAAAGTGAACACATCGGGCTCAATTCCGTATGTTTCATAGCAAAACATCCTTCCACAGCGGCCGATGCCCGTCTGTATCTCGTCAAATATCAGTATTATTTCCTTTTCGTCGCACAGCGCGCGCACCTTTTTCAAATATTCCTCATCCACCGGATGCACGCCGCTCTCGCCCTGCACCGGCTCCAAAAGTATCGCGCAGGTCTTGTCCGTCACAGCGCTCTCAAGCGCCGCAAAATCGTTTATCTCAACCTGCTTAAATCCCGGAATGAGCGGCGCATACGGCTTCTGATATTTTTCCTGTCCCGTCGCCGCAACCGTCGCCAGCGTCCGCCCGTGGAAGGACGATTTTAAGCTTATAACCTCGTATTTTTCAACACCCTTTTTGTAAAAATAAATCTTCGCCAGCTTTATCGCAGCCTCATTCGCCTCCGCGCCGCTGTTTCCGAAATATACCTTGTCCGCGCACGAAATCGAGCAAATCTTTTCCGCCAATCGCGCCTGATTTTCAATGTAATACAATGACGATGTGTGTAAAAGCTTACCCGCTTGCGCCTGCACTGCCGCCGTAAACTTGGGATGCGCATACCCCAGCGCGTTCACGGCAATCCCCGCGAACATATCGAGGTACTTTTCGCCCTCCTCGGTATATAAATACATGCCCTCGCCCTTTTCAAAAGCGACAGGCGTTCTCTCCCCAAACGTGTTCATAAAATATTTTTTGTCAAGAGCCTTTATTTCCTCAAGCTTCAATTTTTTCGCCCCCTGTAATGAATGTATGAATTATTATAAATCAAATTGCAACTTTATGCAATACCTTTTTGCAAAATTTCTTTAAAAACCCGCATAAAATTTTCGCACATTACGCCCGCAACCGTTTTTTCGCTGTAATTGAGCCGCAAAAGTCGGTTTGCTATGTCATAAATCGACCTTGCCCCGCAAATACCTTCGGGCAAGTGCGATATTCCGTCAAAATCCGAACCTATTCCGACGCATTTTTCATCAAGCGCGCAAAAATGCTCAACGTGCCGCACAATGTCCTCCAAGCTCCCCGCCCCGAAAAGCGGCTCAAACGTCACGCCCACGCACCCGTGAAGCTGGCTAATTCTCATATACATTTCATCCGTAATATTTCGCTCACAGCGAAAGAGCTTCCTCGAATTTGCGTGCGAAACGACGCACGGCTTGTTCATAATATCGCACACGTCAAAAAATCCCCTGTCGCTCGCGTGCGCCAAATCAATTACAATTCCGCGCCGCTCCATCTCCGGCACAAGCACTCTTCCGAATTTCTTTAACCCCTCGTCCTTTTCCGAAAAGCAGTTTGATACAATGTCATTCTCCCTGTTCCACGTCAGCGTTATCAGCCGCACGCCCTTTTCGTAAAAAAATCGAGCGCCGAAAGAGTGTCAATCGCGTCCGCTCCCTCAAGCGCCAACACCGCCGCGTATTTCGCGTCCAAATCCTCCGCCCCGCGCACAAGCGCAAGCCTTTCGCTTTTTATCATCTTTAAAAACGCGTCAATCTTTTCTCTCGCATATTCCTTCGGATTGTCGACCTCCATGCACACCGCGAAAACCTGCGTATATCCGTCGTAATCATATATGTCCGAAAGCCTTAACTGATTGCCCTCCCCGTCTAAATCGGGCAGCACCGCGCTGTCCGCATGTGCGTCAAAAACGCGCCTCAAAAGCATTTTGTATCACCTCAACGTCAAGTTTTCCGTCAAGGTCGCCCGAAATCGAAACAACGTCAAATCTCGCAGGATAGTCAAGCGCATTGTTTTTCTGCAAAAAAAGCTCCGCCGTTTTTGTGAGCTTTCTCTGCTTTCTGAAATCAATCGTTTCCGCGCCGCTCCCGTGTGCGACAGATTGACGATAGCGCACCTCGACAAATACAATATACTCTTTATCTCTCGCGATTATGTCAATCTCGCCCAAGCGCGAATAAAAATTACGCTCGATTATTTTATAACCGAGCTTTTTTAATTTCTTTACCGCCGCATCTTCGCCTTTTGCGCCCGTTTCCCGACTTTTCATTCCACAAACTTCTTTACAAACGTCTTTCTGTGTACCTCGCTTGCGCCGTACTTTTTTAGCATTTCAATGTGCAGCGCCGTCCCGTACCCCTTGTGTTTTTCAAACATATACTGCGGATATTCCTCAGCTAACCGCGCCATGTACCGATCCCGCGTCACCTTTGCCAATATGCTCGCCGCCGCAATCGATGCGCACTTCATGTCGCCCTTCACAACGCACTCGTGCGGGATTTCGCACCCCGTCACCGCGTTGCCGTCAATCAAAACAAAATCACACTTTTTTTCAAGCCCCGCAATCGCCCTGTTCATCGCCAAAAACGCCGCATTTCTTATGTTTATCTCATCTATTTCCTCAACGCTCGCCGTCGCGACAGAATACGAAACCGCCTTTTCGCAAATTACGTCGTAGAGCTCCTCGCGCTTTTTTTCGCTCAGCTTTTTGGAGTCGTTCAAATTCGGGATTATCAAGTCTTTCGGCAAAATCACCGCCGCTGCGTAAACGTCGCCCGCGAGCGGTCCGCGCCCCGCCTCGTCAACTCCGGCGATAACTTCAAAGCCTCTTTCGCGTATCTCATCCTCTATAATCCACATATCGCGCAGGCGCTTTTCTTCCTCTTCTTTTGTTCTTTTCATGCTTCCTTCTCCACATTTGCGGTCTCAAGCGTAATTTTCCCAATCTTCGCCCCGCGAAATTCGTCGAGCACAACGCTCGACCCACGCAAATAATCGCACTCGTTTCCCTTGAGTAAAAATCCGCGCTTGCGGCATATTTTTTCCAAAACCTCCGCGCCGCCGTCGCAGTCTGTTATCTCAATTTTATATCTTTCCTCCAAAAGCTCCGGGCAATTTTGCGCCAGCTTTTTTAAAAGGCTCGCCCCCAGCTCTTCGGTGTCAAGCACATCGTCTTTTATCGAGCCGATAAATGCCAAATTCAGCGCAACTCTCTTGTCTTCAAATTTAGGCCACAATATTCCGGGCGTGTCCAAAAGCTCAATTCCGCCCTCAAGCGAAATCCACTGCCGCCCCCGCGTCACGCCGGGACGGTCGCCCACCTTTGCCGCGCCCTTCCTGCAAAGCTTATTTATAAAGCTGCTTTTCCCCACGTTCGGAATGCCGCACACCATCGCGCGTATCGGTCGGTTGACCAAGCCTCTCGCCTTGTCGCGCTCCGTCTTTTCGCGCATCAACTCACGTATCGCGCCGGTTATTTTTTCAATGCCCTTCCCGTTCACACTGCTCACCGTCACGCTCGGCAGCCCCTCGCGCTTAAATTTCGCCTGCCACCGCTGCGTTTCGTCCGCATCCGCAATGTCCGCCTTGTTTATGACAATAAGCGTCTTTTTCCCCTTTGAAATCGACGGCAAATCCGGATTTCTGCTCGACTCGGGGCACCTTGCGTCGACAATTTCCAGCACGCAGTCAACGTCCTTCATGCACTGCTCCATCTCGCGCCGCGCCTTCGTCATATGCCCGGGATACCAATGTATATCCATTCTCTTACCTCAACTATTCTATCAGTCCTATCGAGTTCAACGGCCAAAATCTAAATATAACGTGCCCCAATATCGACTCTTTTCTCACCATGCCCACACTCTCGTTTCGGCTGTCGCTCGAGTTGTTTCGATGATCGCCCATCACAAAAACGCAGCCGTCGTCAACCGTCCACTCGGTTCTCGCAAGCACAGGCTCCATCGGGTCTTCCTCGTCATAAATATACGGCTCGTCAAGCGCCTCGCCGTCAACATAAACGGTGTTCGTGTCATAATCAATCTTCACGCTCTGTCCCTCGGTCGCAATAACTCTCTTAACGTAGTACTTCTTCGACCCGTCCGGCAAATCGGGCTCAAACACAATAACGTCGCCCTGCTCAGGTTCGTAGAGCAGCCGCCACACAATCAGCCTGTCGGCGTTTTGCAGCGTGTCCTGCATCGAATTTCCGTCCACCATCACGACCGTCATAATAAACGAGCGTACAAACAGCGCGATAAGTACCGCGATAACTATCGCTTCAACCCACTCCAAAACCTCGCGCCCCTTCGTCTTTTGCTTTTTCCCGCTTTGAACGGCCTCGCCGTCCTGTATGTCCTCGGCTTCTCCGCCGAATTGCTCGTCAAACTTTTCGTTTTCGTCCATAACGCACTGTCCTTTCTATTTTGATTCCACACTCCACGCTGAAAAGAGCGCAGAGAAAACGCTTGCGTTGTCTCTGCGGAGGGGGAGCGGG
>JAJQCX010000107.1 GCA_021202495.1 Clostridia bacterium
TACGACGTAGATGGCGAAAAAATCGCATAAAGTGGGATGATTTTTAGTTAGATGGCAGCCCGCGGCGGGGGGATAACCCCCGCCCGTAGACCCGAGGAAGTGCGTAAGCGTTAATATCGTAACATAAAGTTTTAGATGATACGAGGTACTACAGTCGAAATTGCGATGGGGTGGGAGAAAATGTGAAAGAGTGGAAATACGTGGCGGGGCTGTGAGGTTGAATGGGGGATAAAAATGCGGGGGAATAAGATATTACTTGACAATCGGAGATTTTGTGGGTATAATGGTATTGTAAAATCGGATAGTATGGGGTGATTTTTTTAAATGAAAAGGATTACGGCTTTGCTTTTGGCGGGGACGTTGGCGGTTTCGGCGGCGGGCTGCGGCAAGAGCGAGGATGAGGAAATAAACGCGGAGGACATGACGGAGGCGACGTATTATGTGCCGGCGGAGGAGTTAAACGACGTCGACGACGACAGCGCGGAGGCAATCGGCGCAAAGGCGGCGGTGGCTAAAATGATGGATACGTTCATTTCCGCCGACATGGACGCTATCAAGGAGGTTTTGGTCGACGAGGACGAGGAATATTTCAATTTCGAGTATGACGACCAGGTGGAATTTTATAAGGAAATTTTCAGCCGCATTACCTATGAAATGCTCTATGTGAAGGAGCACGACGGGGTTTACGGCGTTATGACGAAGACGACAGCGCCGGACATGACGGACATTATTGCGGAAATGTTTGTGGATATGATCGACATTGAAAACGCCGACGAACCGGAAACGCTGGCGGTGAGAGCAAAGAACATGGAAAAGCTCAGGGAACGGCTCAATTCGGAGGACGAACCGGTTGACACGCGCGAGCAGACGCTTTACATTTACGTTGAATACGAGGACGGGGAATTTATCCCGCGCTGCGATATGTATTTGGTGAACGAGCTGACGGGCGGATATGTTGAAATCTCAAGCGAAATAGTTTCGTCGCTGATGGAAACGAGCAGCGAAATGAGCGCATGGGAATAAATAGGGAATAATAAAATATAATAAACAGAGGGGTGAATGAAATGGGCGCGACAGACGCGAAGGCGCGCATTTTGGTGGTGGACGATGAATATCGTATGCGCAGGCTTATAAAGGACTTTCTTGAGGTGAACGGCTACAGCGTGATGGAGGCTGCCGACGGCGAGGAGGCGCTGCACGTTTTTTATCAGAATAAGGATATTGACCTTATTGTGCTCGACGTGATGCTTCCAAAGCAAAACGGGATTGACGTTTTAATGGAGATAAGAAAAACGTCGCATGTGCCGGTTATCATTTTGACGGCGCGTTCTCAGGAAAACGACGAGCTGATGGGCTATAACGTGGGGGCTGACCAATACATAACAAAGCCGTCCAGCCCAAAGGTTTTGGTGGCAAGGGTTGAGGCGCTGCTTCGCCGCACAATGCCGCAGATGAGCGACGTTATCGAGGTGGGCGAGGTCAAGATTGACAAAAACGCACATTCGGTATATGTGGCAAACGAGGAAGTGTATTTGAGCGTCAAGGAGTTTGATTTGCTTTTGTATTTGGCGGAAAATCACGGGATAACGCTCTCACGCGAGCGCATTTTGGACAACGTGTGGGATTATGCCTATTACGGCGACGCGAGGACGATTGACACGCACATTACAAAGCTTCGGAAAAAGCTCGGCAAGTGCGAGTCGTATTTGACGACAAAGCGCGGAGTGGGCTACAGATTTGAGGCTGATAAGGCATGAGAAAAAAGGAAAGGACGCGTAAAACGTCGCTTGCGATGACGCTGATAATTCTCTTTTCCACAATTTTGATTGCGGTTGTAGTATTGAATCTTGCCATAAACGCGCTGCTTTTGGAAAGAGTGTACGTTCAAAACAAGATTGCGGCGATGGTCAATTTTTACGAAGAGCTTTCCGTGGCGGAGGACTTGGACGAGACGGTCAGGGCGAGGATTTCATATGACAATATGCGCGTGTTCATATGGGATGAAGACGGGGAATTGATTGTCGATTCAATCCCGATGACGCCCATTACCTCGGAAATTTGGACGGAAGCCAATAAGCCGAGTGATGAAAAAAAGCCGGGCGGAAACAATCCCGGCGGGAATAAGCCCGAAGGAGACAATCCGCAGGGCGAGGGCGGCAGAGAACGCGGGGAAGGCTCGACCGAGCCGCCGGAGCCCAAGGAGCGTCCGACGGAAAGAAAGCAGCCCGAGGTCTCCGACGGAATGTCGGGCGGGGAGCGAGACGATCTTGACGAAAGCAAGCGCAGAAGCGAAATGCTGATTTTCGATTTGGAGGTAAACGAGGATTATATAATCAAGCAAACCGACGATTATTCGGTCATTTCCTTTTCCGATTTCAGCAGCACGGACAGCTACAGCTTGTATTTGCGCGGGTATTTTGAGGACGGGAAAAAGGTTTTGCTGCAAAATCCCGTTTCGCCGGTCAAGGAGTCGGCGGCGATTTCGACTTCACTTTCGCTCGTGGTGGGCGTGATTATGCTCATTTTGGGAATAATCATCGTTTCGCTTGTTTCGGGAAGGATTGCAAAGCCTGTTAAGGAAATGTCGAAAATGGCGCTTGCGATGTGCAATCTCGACTTTTCAAAGAAATACGCGGGGAAGAGAACAGATGAAATAGGCGAGCTGGGACGCGCGATAAACGAGCTGAGCTCAAAGCTTGAGGCGACGATAGACGAGCTTTATGAAAAAAATGAACGTCTGCGGGCGGACAACGAGCTGAAAAGCCAAATTGACACAATGCGCAAGGAATTTATCGCGAATGCGTCGCACGAGCTGAAAACGCCGGTGGCGCTCATCTCCGGCTATGCGGAGGGACTGCGCGACAACGTGGCGTCGGATGAAGAGACGCGCCGTATGTATACGGACGTTATCATCGACGAGACGGAGAAGATGGACAATATTATTCATCAAATGCTCGATTTGATGGAAATCGAGGGCACGGAGCGGGAAGCGTCATATGAAAAAATTTCGATGAAGGACTTGGCGGAGGACGTTATTTCCTCATGCAGCGTCCTGGCGGAAAATGAAAATGTGAATGTGAAGCTTGAATGCTCGGGTGAGGTTGTGGTGAAGGGCGAATACTGGCGCATATATCAGGCGGTGATGAACTACCTGACAAATGCCTTGAACCACGTTGACGACAAGAAGGACGTTGTCGTGACGCTGAAGGAGGACGGCGGGGAGGTTTACCTCGGAGTTTACAACAGCGGCGGCAGCATTCCCCAAGAGGAAACGGAAAAAATCTGGGAAAGATTTTACAAGGTTGACAAGGCGCGTACACGTGAATACGGCGGTACGGGGCTGGGGCTTTCCATCGTAAAATCAATAGTTAAAAATCACGGCGGAAAATGCGGCGTGGTTAATCATCCGCAGGGCGTGGAATTTTACTTCACGCTGCCGAGCGGTGAAGACGGCGAACAGCTTTGAAAGGGGTAATTTGATTATGTGGAAGAAAATTTTGATTTGTATGGCGCTGTGCGTGTGCCTTTTGGGGGCGCTTTCGGTTTGCGCGGAGGAGACGGTTGACTTTTCGTCCTTCGTAAACGCGGACGGCGCGGCGGTTATTCCCTCCGAAATAAACGGGGAGGCGGTTACGACAATTCCCGAAAAGGCGTTTATGAACAATACTGACTTGAAGACGGTCATTATTCCGTCGAGCGTCACGAGCATTTCGGCGTATGCGTTTTCGGGATGCACAAATCTTACAAGCGTAACTTTTTCGGAAAATATTACGACAATCGGCATAAACGCGTTCAGCAAGTGTACGGCGCTTGAAAGGCTCGACAATATGCCGTCGGCGCTCGAGAGCGTTGCGGAATACTCATTCATGAGCTGCACGGCGTTAAAAAGCGTTGTGTTCGGGGAAAATCTGAAATCAATCGGCTTTGCGGCGTTCGCGTCGTGCAAGGACTTGGAATATGTCTATTTTCCCGCAAGCGTTGAAAACATTGCCTCGTCGGCGTTTGTCGGATGCGCGAGCCTGACCGCGGTTGATTTGCCCGAAAAGCTCATTCGCCTTAACAGCGACACATTTGCCGGCTGCACAAGCCTTAAGACAATTATAGTTCGCGGCATGGAAACAACGGTGAGCACAAGTGCGGTTTCGTCGCCCGCAGAGGTTGACATATACGTTCCGCTCAATTCGGCGGCATATGCTTCGCTCACGGAAACGGAAGGCAAGTTCCATTCGGTGCTGACGATTGAAACACTGCCCGCACTGACGCCGCTGCATTTGCCCGAGGAAACACCGGCGGAGGAGACGCCTCAGGTTTAATTATTAAAAAAGTGAAAACTCACGAAACGAAATTCGGCGATTGAATTTCATTTCGTGAGTTTTTGCGTTGAGGCAGAAAACCGCAGCCCTAATTTGGGCTGCGGTTTTGAGAAAATAAAAATTTACTTATTTATAATTCTGACTTTTATAACGCCGGGGATGGAGCGGATGGCGTTGGCGGTGGCTTCGTCCGCCTTGCCGTCAAGCGTCAGGAGGGTGTAGGCGTAGTCGCCTTTGTTGGCGTTGACCATATTGTCGATATTTATTCCCTTGTCCGCAACGGCGCCGGCGATGGCGGCGATTGAGGCGGGAATGTTTTTGTTTATGACGCAAATTCTGTCCTTGCCGTTGTCGGCAATTGAGCACGCGGGGAAATTGACGGAATTTGTGATGTTGCCGTTTTCGATGTAGTCCATCATTTCGGAGGCTGCCATAACAGCGCAGTTGTCCTCGGCTTCGGGTGTGGACGCGCCAAGGTGGGGAAGAGGAATGACGTTCTCCGCGCCGATGAGCTCGTCCGACGGGAAATCGGTGAGGTATTTCGCAACTTTGCCGGAGGCGATTGCCTCTTTAATCGCCGCGTTATCCGCAAGCTCTCCGCGGGCGAGGTTCAAGATGCGGACGCCGTCTTTGCATTTTGCGAGGTTTTCAGATCCTATCATGCCGCGCGTTGAGGGATTGAGCGGAACGTGGATTGTGATATAGTCGGAATTTGCGAAAATGTCGTCAAGATTTGCGGTGTAGGAAACGGCGCTTTTGAGCGTTACGGCGCCTTTGACCGAAAGGAAGGGATCGTAGCCGATGACCTTCATGCCGAGATCTACCGCGGCGTTGGCAACTAAAACGCCGATTGCGCCGAGACCGATTACACCCAATGTTTTGCCCGAAATTTCGGGACCGACAAATTTGCTCTTTCCCTTTTCAACCGCGGGAGCGACGTTTTCGGTGAGCGACTGTGCCCAGATGCTGCCGCCGATGATGTCGCGCGAGGCGAGGAAGAGCGACGCCAAAACGAGCTCCTTAACAGCGTTTGCGTTTGCGCCGGGGGTGTTGAAAACAACGATGCCCTTTTTGCTGCATTTGTCGAGCGGAATGTTATTGACGCCCGCGCCGCAGCGCGCAACGGCGAGAAGCGACTCCGGCAGTTCCATGTCGTGCATTTTGAAGCTGCGAAGGAGAATGCCGTCGGGGTTTTCGCAGTTATCGGAATAGGTGTATTTATCGGTGAGGGTATTAAGCCCCACGGGGGAAATTTTATTTAATGTCAGAATGTTGTACAATGAAATCAGTCCTTTATTTATTATTCTTCTCGAATGTTTCCATGAAGGAGACGAGAGCTTTGACGCCTTCAATAGGCATTGCATTGTAGATGCTTGCGCGCATGCCGCCGACCGTGCGGTGACCCTTGAGGTTGACAAGACCCGCTTCCTTTGCTTCTGCGACAAGCTTTTTGTCGAGCTCGTCGTTGCCGGTGACGAAGGGAACGTTCATGAGAGAACGGTCTTCCTTGACAACGGTGCCTTTAAAGAGGGAGGAAGAGTCGAGGAAGGAATAGAGAAGATTTGCTTTTTCGCAATTGAGCTTTTCGAGCTCTCTCACGCCGCCCATGTTCTTAACCCATTCAAAGACGAGCTTTGAAATATAGATTGAAAAGCAGGGGGGAGTGTTGAAGAGAGACTTGTTATCCGCATGAGTTTTGTAGTTGAGCATTGTGGGGCAGATTTCGAGCGCGGAGCCTATGAGATCCTTGCGCACAATCGCAATTGTGAGACCCGCGGGTCCGACGTTTTTCTGTGCGCCCGCAAAGAGAAGCCCGAACTTTGACACGTCGAGATACTGGCTCATGATGTCGGACGAAATGTCGGCAACGAGCGGAATGTCCCCCGTCTCGGGAAGAGTTGTATAGCGTGTGCCGTAGATGGTGTTGTTATGCGTGATGTAGAAATAGTCCGCGTCGGGCGAGAAGGTTGCACTGTCAAGCTTCGGAATATAGGAAAATGTTTTGTCGGCGGATGAGGCAACAATATTGACCTCGCCGTATTTTGCAGCTTCCGCAGCCGCTTTTTTCGCCCACTGACCGGTTACGACATAATCGGCTTTTTTGTTCTTAAAGAGGTTTAAGGCAACCATGGCAAATTGAGTGCTGCCGCCGCCCTGGAGGAAAAGAACCTCGTAGTTATCGGGAATTTCCATAAGAGAGCGGATGAGCTCCTCTGCGCCGCCGATAATCTTTTCAAAATCCTTTGAGCGGTGGCTCATCTCCATAACGGACATTCCGGTGCCTTTGTAATTGACCAAGTCGCGCTGAGCTTCCTCCAAAACGGGGAGGGGCAGCATAGACGGTCCCGCGGAAAAATTGTAAACCCTATCCATATAAACACAGCC
>JAJQCX010000151.1 GCA_021202495.1 Clostridia bacterium
CATTGGTCGTAAAGGTTAAAACTGCGACGCTGCTCGGAATAGAGGGAAAAATCGTTGTGGCGGAGGCGGATTTTTCGGGAGGGCTTCCGTCGTTTGATATAGTGGGGCTGCCGGACGCCGCCGTGAAAGAGGCAAAGGAGAGAGTGCGCGCGGCGGTGAAAAACAGTGAATTTGCGTTCCCCGCGAAGAAGGTTATATTAAATCTTGCTCCGGCGGATTTGAAGAAAGAGGGAACGCAGTTTGACCTTCCCATCGCGATTGCCGTTTTGGCGGGTACGGGGCAGATGAACTGCGACTTTTCGGATTATGTATTCTTGGGCGAACTGGGTTTATCCGGTGAAATACGCCCGATAACCGGCGTTCTGCCCGCAGTCATCGGTGCAAAGGAGAGCGGTGTGACAAAATTTATTGTTCCCAAGGAAAACGAAACCGAGGCGGCGCTTGTCGAAGGCGCGGAAGTTTACGGTGCGCGGAGCTTGGTTGAAGTATACAACCACCTTATGGGAATTAAGCCGTTGGAGCGAGCGGCAAAGACGGATTTTAATAATAACACAGCCTTTGCTGTCGATTTTTCCGAGGTCAAAGGGCAGGAACAGGTAAAGCGCGGGATAGAGATTGCCGTCGCGGGAGGTCATAACGTGCTCATGGTCGGCTCTCCCGGCTCCGGCAAGAGCATGATTGCGAAAAGAATACCCACAATTATGCCGAAAATGACGTTTGATGAAATACTTGAAGTGACAAAAATTCATTCCGTGGCAGGCGTTTTGAAAGACGGCGGCGCCGTCACCGAGCGCCCGTTCCGCTCACCGCACCACAGCGCGTCGCTCGTGAGCCTTGTCGGAGGCGGACAAAAAGCGAAGCCCGGTGAAATTTCACTCGCGCACAACGGCGTGCTCTTCTTGGACGAGCTGCCCGAATACAGAAAGGACGTTTTAGAGGCGCTTCGTCAGCCGCTTGAGGATGGCTATGTCAGCGTATCGAGAGCCGCAGGTTCGTATACTTACCCGGCAAAAGTTATGCTGGTCTCTGCTCAGAATCCATGCAGATGCGGCTACTACGGTGATGATTCACGCCGCTGCCGCTGCAGTGAAAGCGATGTGGCAAGATATATGTCAAAGATAAGCGGACCGATGCTGGATAGAATAGACATCGAACTTGAAGCGCGGAGCGTAAAATACAACGACCTGCAAAAGCCCGACGGCGAGCCGAGTGCGGCGATAAGAGCGAGGGTTGAAAAGGCGCGGAGCATACAGGCTGAACGCTACAAGGATGAGCCGATAACCACCAACGCCGAGCTTTACGGCGCGCTGATAGATAAATACTGCCCGATAGGAGCAAGCGAGCAGGCGCTTTTAAAGCAGGCATTCGCCTCAATGGGACTGAGCGCGAGAGCATATACGCGCATTATAAAGGTGGCGCGCACAATCGCGGACTTAGACGGACGCGAGGATATAAACGAGGCTGACATCGCCGAGGCGATAAGCTACAGAAGCTTGGATAAAAAGCTGTTTAAATAAAAGATACGGAGGGAAAATTTTTATGGATCAATATACGGAAACAATGATTCTTGCAGCTGAAATATCATCCCCTGATGATGATGACTATGAAGAAAATTTACTTAAAATATCCGCAATGTTTCGCGGATTTGATCAAGCATTGACGGTTTTTCTCGGTGAACACGGATACTCCGGCGATTTGAATGATGTGCCGGCAAAGGTGCAGTTTCTTCGGGAAAAATTCAAAGCGGCAAATGTGAAGCAGCCGCGCGATTTTAAGGAGTGGTTTATTCCGAAAAAGCAATTTTCCCGTGATACGGCATTTTCAATTTGTTTCGCGTTTGGCTTGAATATCGACGGAACAAAAGATTTTTTCCTACGTGTTCAATTTGAGCGTGCGTTTAACTGCCACACAGTCAAGGAATCGGTATATTACTTTTGCTTAAAAAACGCGCTGTCCTATTCCGAGGCGCAGGAAATTATCGCTCAATTTCCCGCGCAAAAAAGAGCAAAAAAAATTCCCGGTCGCGATGCTCTTTACACGAAAACCATTATCGAGTACATAGACAGCATCGACGATAAGGAAAAGCTGATATGCTATATCAAGGACAACATTGAAGATTTTCAATATAATAACGTCACTGCCGGAGAATATATTCGCGAGCTTTGGGAGGACATTTCCAAAAAGGGAGGATTAGCGGAAAAAGAAGGGACTATTCTTGACAGAACGCATAATCAAGATCAAGAACAAGATCAAGAAAATTATGTAATTGCGGGTGCAAACGCTTCAACCTGGAGAATATTTGCTCAAATACTCGGAATGACGAATTATATGGAGAAGGAATATGCGGCAAAATACGACCGCTCATTGACAACGGTTTTATCGGATAATAAGCTGTTGCCGTTAAAAGCCGCTTATTGCTTTCCAAGCAGACAGAGCATAGACAAAATTCTGCGCGGCGAAACGGTGGGCGATAATGAAATAATACGAAAAATGCTGATTTTCCTTACCTTCTATAAATATTGGGCGAAAATTATTACAGACAAGAACGATGCGTTTTATGAAGCAAGAAAGTCCGATTCGGTGCGGTGCTTAGATACGATAAATAATCGGCTTCTGGATGCGGGCTACCCTGAGCTTTATGCCGGGAATGCGTACGATTGGATTTTTATGTGGTCTTTGAATGACGATCAGCCGCTTGCGGCTTTCAGACGCTATATGGGAGAGGTATTTGCCGTAAGCGCAGAGCAATGACAAAACCAAAATTGAAAATTCGTGCGGTATAATTAATTCACAATGACAAAAGGACTGTGAATTTATGGACTACAGAATTGCTTTAAGACAAGGCACTCAGCTTCGCTTATCAAATGACAGAGGCGAGGTACTTTGTTGTGTTATCGAAAATGAAATCGGACGCGGAGCCTCATCTGTTGTTTACGAAGCGTCACGCAAGACCGATACCGGCGACAAAACGTTGTACAGAGTAAAGGAGTTTTATCCGTATAAGCTTGAGATTTCCCGCAAAGAGGATAATACTCTCACTCCCTCTCGCAAAGACGAAGAGGCTTTCCATCAAGGGAAAGAGCGGTTTCGTTCTGAATTTTCTCGCACGAATCGTCTGTTTTACTCGGACACAAATTATTCCTCCATGACAAATCAGCTTGATGTTTTTTTCAGAACGGTACATGTTACATCTTGTCAGCTTATTCGTCTAAAAGGACATTGGCTTCATACAAACCCGAAACGCTGAAGGAATGTATAACGCTTATTGAGCAGGTTTCATATGTGCTTGACAAAATTCACCGGCAGGGCTATTTGTACATGGACATCAAGCCCGAAAATGTTCTCGTTGCGGACGGATATCAAAAGCAAATTCAGCTTTTTGACTTTGATTCGCTTCTTCCCATGGAAGATATAAAAAGCAAAACGAGCTGCAAGCGCATTTCTTATTCAAAGGGGTTTGCCGCTATAGAGCTGCGAACCTCGCAAATCAAACACTTTGGGATTCATACAGATGTTTACGGCGTGGGCGCGTTGGCGTTTTATCTCCTCTTCGGCCGCACGCCTAGTGCGCCTGATTGTGAGATGGACGCCGAGTTTGATTTTTCCGAAATTCAATATGACTGCGACAAATGCGATGACAAGCTTTTCGGCGCATTAAGCGATTTTTTTCACAATACATTGGCGGTTTATCATGAGGACAGATACCAAAGCATGAATGATGTGACAGAGTGTCTGCGGGAAATTGAAAGATACGCCGACCTTACGATACCGAGAATTTACTCCACAAAAATTGCATCTCCGCAATTTTTCTGCGGACGCGATGAAGAGCTAAGCGAGATAGACAATTTTTTGAAAGCCCCCGATTGTAACTGCATATTTATCACCGGCATGGGCGGCATAGGCAAAAGCACACTTATCAGAGAATATCTGAGAAGCCGCTGGGAAAGGTTTGATACAATATTGTATGTTCATTACAATGAGAGCATTGAAGCTACAATATCAAACGACGATAACATTGAAATAAACACATTAAAGCAGGATTCAAAATTAAAAGACGGCGAAAGATATTTTGACAAAAAGCTCCGTAAAATCCGGGAAATTGTGAGAGGCACGTCTTCTCTTTTGGTGATAGATAACTTTACCGGTGATGTCGACGACGATTTAAGAGCGCTTCTTGCGGCGGATTTAAAGGTCATTCTTCTGAGCCGTCAAGCGCCGTCGTATAAGAGCGGGAGGGAAATGAAGCTTTCCTCAATTTCCGATACACGCGCGCTTTGCCGCATTTTTGAACATAACCTCGGTCGTTCAATGACAGAGGATGAGAAAGGGATGTTTGAACAAATTTTGCAGCGTGTCGGGCGGCACACGCTCGTATTGGAATTGATAGCAAAGCAGATTGCAAACAGCCACATCACCGTTTCACGCGCCGCATCATTGACAAGTACGCACGGGTTTTCCGCCATCGCATCCGAAAAGGTCGATTATGAAAGAGACGGCAGCAATAAAAGCGACACCATAGGGAATATTATTGACGCGCTTTTTGAGGCAAATGCGCTCTCTGCGGAAAAGAAGACATTGATGAAGGTCGCCTCGCTGCTCGGCGATGATGGTATGGATATCAACCAGTTCAAGGAGATAATGAAGCTTCCGACACTTGACGATTTGAATGAATTGATCAAAGACGGCTGGCTGATGATTTCCGGAGATGTGATTTCCATGCACCGTGTAATTCAAGAGGCTGTCCGCCGTTGGGAATGGACGGCAGAGTATATAAAAGCCGCAGAAGAATTTTTATCGTATTTTTTCATAGAAATACGTTTGGAATCCACAAAAAATAATTATCCGAAATTTCTGCAGCAATGCGGTTGTATTGCAAGAGACTATAACTCAAGAAACAAATGGATGTCACGGCTTTTCGATATATGTATTGATAGGAATGGGCTTGTCGGAAAGGTGTTTAAAGAAAGATATCTTCGCATTACAGACGAATCTCCGGCTGACCTTAAAAAATTAGGAGCGCTCCTTGTTCAATCGGAAAATATATTAAACCAATGCAAGCGCGAGCCTGCAATTAAGGCACGCAAAGTATATCCTGCGCTGCTCGCCGATACGCTGATTAACATTCCGCGATATAAAGAGGATTACATCCTTACCGAGGCAAAGGATTTGTTGGAGGCCAACAAAAGCGATTTTATAATAAGCGGATTTAATGAGCTGTTAAATAACGATGAAAACGAAAATCTTGTTATAATTATGCGGCTTTACGCAATTGTGGCACTCATTCATGCGGATAACAAAAGATTTGATGAAGCCGACAAGTGGTTCGAAGAGGCGCGGCAATTTGCCGAAAGGGCTCATGACGACAAAGTATATGCCTTATATTACAATCTGCTCGGCGATTATTATGACATACTTCTTAACGGCGCTTACGATACGGAAAACAAAGATGAAGAACGCATCTTAAATAAAATGTTTGACACAACAGAAAAAACGCTTTATTATTCAAAACAAGTTGTTAAATTCGATGATGATCACTTGTACGCAAAAAATCTTTTGGCGAAGGCTGTACTCTTAATGCGAAGCGTGAGAGGTACGGAGAAAGAGGTCGCCGCTCTGATAAATGAGGCGAAAAAGATAATTTGGGAAAATACTTCGCTGTATGCGGATGTTCGCCTGCACTTTTACTTGGTGCGCGCATGGTATTACGCTTTGATGTGTGATGATGCAGAATCCGCAGATGAAGAGATCAAACATGCATGGGAGCTTGCCGACGCAATCATTCCGACAGATTTGCAAAAAATCGAGGATGTCATTATCCCTTGCGCAAATATATTTTATGAACTGTGGCATCACGACAGAGCTATTGACTTACTCTATGAAGGCACACGCCTTTGCGCAAAACGACCAAATAACGATTCTTATGCCCGTGTTAAAAAGGAGCTTTGCGACCATATATGGGAGGTCGTTCTTAACGAACCGGAGCTTAAAGTGAACCCGGAAATTATCCGTGTCATAGATGCTGAAAATGCGGAAATCATCGATCCGAAAAATAGGGTTATCATTCCGGACGATGTGCGCAGAATGACAGAAAATGAAGCAAATTAAACAAAGGAGCTTGGAGCAAAGAATCCAAGCTCTTTTGTTTTGCATTGACAAAACCAAATATGAAAATGTTTATGATATTATGCAGTCAGTAAAGAAATAAAAGGCGGAACAGGAGGTGAACCGCATGGCAAAAAATAAGTGGACGGCTTTTTTGCTTTGCCTGTTCTTGGGTTTATTTGGGGCACACAAGTTTTATGAAGAGAGGATTCTTTTAGGGATTGTCTATCTCTGCACACTCGGTTTTGGCGGAATAGGGGTAATCATCGATTTGATTATTCTCTTGTTCAAGCCAAACCCGTATTATCCGTAACGGCAAAATCTCTTATCATAAGCCCTGCCGGCAAGAGATTTGTCAACTGTTTATGCCAACATATGGCGGCGGAAAGGAGTTTTTATATGAAGAATAATGAAGTACTTCAGGGATTGGAGACAACGCCGAGGTGCGCGCACAACAGCCCACACGCATTGGGTGAATATGGCGGCGGTGAAA
>JAJQCX010000127.1 GCA_021202495.1 Clostridia bacterium
CAAAGTTATTTACAGGCCAAGCCGCAATACCCCACCATATCGGATAGCCGATGAACACAATGTCGTATTCATCCCAATTATCGACCTCTGCCGATACAAGCTCAATATCGCGTAGCCGTTCATTTTCGTGTTCAAGCGTAACGCGGCTGTTATTATCCGTCCAATCAAGGTCGTCGTCCGTGTATATTTCAACAGGTACTATTTCAAACAAGTCGCCATCCAAAGCGTTCGCTATTGTATTGGCAACTCTTTCGGTAGTGCCGGTAGCCGAATAATATACTACCAATACCTTGCCGCCGTCCTCTGTATCGGCATCTTTTTGTTCGGCAGCTTCATCTTTAAGAGCGTCTTCCGCAGCAGCCTTCGTGCCGGTGATTGTCACGGTCTGTATCTCGTTATTCCATTCTACCTCAAAGCCGAAGCTCTCGGCGATAAATCTAATCGTAAGCATTGTGCGCTCGTTAATGATTGCGGGAGCAGCGTCAAGCTCAAAGGCGCTGTCGTTCAAGTACGCTGTTGTGCTGTCAATTGTAAGGGTAATCACGTCACCGTTATAAGAAAGCGACGCCGTGCGGGTGTTGTTGTCCCAATCAACACTACCTCCCATAGCCTCAACAATTGCGCGGACGGGAACGAGAGTTCTGTCGTTCACAATCTGCGGGGAAGTGCCGTTATCATCAATGTTTTGTCTCGCTCCGTTTACCGTCATAACGGGATTTCCTATCTGCATTGCTATCGTGAGAGTATCATCATCGGATTCGGTTGTGTCAACGCTGTCGGCGGTATCCGCCGCGCATCCCGTAACGCAGCAGGTCAGCATCAAAATCGATGACAATATTATCGAAAGTGTTTTTCTCATAATGTAAATCCTCCCGCTTAATAGATATAGTCCGGAGCCAGTATCGACATAAGCTCTTTATCGTGGTTATAGACCACACTTGACTCGTTGTCAAAAATCATCGTTGCGCCGCCCTCGCGAGTGTACGGCTCCCAATTCGGAACGCCATCGCCGTTCGGGTCGCCTGTCTTTGCGAAGTTTATCCACGCTTGGCTCATCATGTCGGAAAGAGCAATCGCCTCGTCAACATCTCCGCTCACGCTTGTCTTGTCGATGTTGTTGAACACGAACGGAATTTCAGCCGTATGATATGATGTTCCCCATGTGAACACATATGAGTAAACCGGAGCGCCGCCCTGGTCGGCTTTGTGTGCCGTGAGCTTCAATGTGGGAAGTCTTATCAGCGTCGAATCCACATAAAGCGCGGAGGTTTTTGTTTCGTTGGGATAAGCTGCTGCAAATGCAGAAGCTACCGCATCGGCGTTGTCGCCGTATTTTGCTGTCATTGCGGCATTAAGCTCCTCATCGCTCATTTCCTCATCGGGATTTGCAAGACCGCCGCCTCCCCAAACTGTCCATTCGTTAAGGTTGGAACCGATAATGAGCGGAATGTCGAAGCCCGCTTCGGCAAATGAGTCCTCTGTTACGGGACTTGTCGGGATATAGTCGCCGTCAACGACAGGCTCCCAAAGGAGCGAATATCCGTTTACAAATTCCTCATATATATCCATTTCGACTGCCGCATCAATTAACGCCGCATCGGATGCCGCCGCAAGCTCATCATAGGGAACATTTTGCAATTCCTCGATATTGTCCTCGGAAATGCCAAGCTTGTCGAGAATTATCTCCGTCAAACGTCGGCTTACATCAAGCGAGGTAAATTTCGCACCCATATTTTCCGTCGCGCCGCTTTCAACAATGCCCTTGTGGAACAATCCCTTCGCATACGGGCTTGTCATAAGCGCGAGTACCTTTGCGCCGCCGCCCGATTCGCCGAATACGGTGACGTTATCGGGATCGCCGCCGAACTGCTCAATATTGTCTTGAATCCATTGGAGCGCCGCGACAATATCTGTAATGCCGACATTCGCCGAATATTTATATTTTTCATCATAAGCCGACAAATCCAAGTGTCCGAGCGCGTTCAATCTGTGATTTATCGAAACAACAACCACATCGCCCTTTTTGCTCAAATTCTCGCCGTCGTATGTGGGGCTTGCGATAGATGACCCCGTCGAAAATCCGCCGCCGTGCAGCCATACCATTACCGCACGCTTTTCGCCGTCGTTTACACCGGGCGTCCAGATGTTGAGGTTTTGGCAATTTTCGTCCGCTCCTTCGCTCACACCCGACTGCGGCGATATTGCGCCGTAGGAATATGCTGTCTTAATTCCATCCCAACTTTCAACCGAATGCGCGGGAACAAAACGCTCGTCCGCTTCGGCATAGGGGATTCCGTGGTATGTGTAAATGTCGTTGCTTATGTATCCCTGAACGGTGCCGCTCATCGTTTCGACAAGCGCCAAATCCGCTCCCGCTTGGACTGTGCTGTATTCTTCATCCGTTACGGCATTACCCCAAATAATATTATCGTTTCTGGGCTTTGCGTTTACCGCGATATATGAAAAGCTTTCATTTGCCGCGCCGTGCCAATTCATAACGCCCGCTTTGGTGGTTATAACGTCGCCCGCCGTGAGCACTTAAATGTCGCCGCCTTCTTCTTGGTAAAGCCCTGTTCCGTCCGTTACAAGAATTATCTGTCCGCTTTCGTGTGAATGCCATGATGTTCTCGCGCCCGCTTCCATTGTGAAGTAATCAACCTCCGGGCAGTTATACACGTCCTCATACTCCACAAGCACGTTTTTATGAATTGTTCCCGTGTAGCCGTCCGCCGTAAATTCTTCGCCTATCGGGAACATCGTGTCGCTTTTTTCGCGTATCGTGCCGGTTTCGAGAGCTTCCGCGATTGCCGCAAGATATTCCTCGTCGGAAACCTTTTCAAACCAATTCGTAGTTCCGGCATCGGGGTTTACGCTGATTGCGATATGCGCAAACCAGCTGTCGTTTATTGCCGCATGGAAATGTCTCTTTCCCGGCGGAATGAGGATAACATCGCCCGCCTGCATAATCCTCGCAGGCTCGCCCTCAATTCCGAGCACGCCCACGCCCTCTGTTACAAGCAAAATCTGCCCGCCGTCGTGATAGTGCCAATCTGTTCTTGTACACGGCTCAAATGTTACCTGTCCGAATGAGGGAATTTGCATATCCTCATCGTATGAGGTAAGAGAGTTCAAATACGACACGCCCGTAAACCATGCGCCCGCAGGGTTTACATCGCCTTGTCCGAACACGTTTTCTATCGTGTCCGCGTCAATTATTGTCACCGTCTGCGCCTCCTGCGACCAAAGAACTGTATAGCCGAAGCTTTCGGCGATAAATCTGATCGGGAGCATTGTTCTGTCATTTATTATAACAGGCTCAACGTCAAGCGTGTTCGCCTCGCCGTTCAAATACGCCGTTGTGCTGCCGATTGTAAGTGTGATAACATCGTCGCCGTAGGTAAGCGTCGCTGTGCTTGTGTCATTATTCCAATCAACCTCGCCGCCTATTGCCTCAACAAACGCCCTTACGGGAAGAAGCGTTCTGTTGTCTATAACAACGGGCGTTGTATTGTTATCGTCAATATTTTGATCTGCGCCGTTCACTGTCATAACGGGATTGCCAATTTGCATTGTTATCGTCATGCTTTCTGTGACGCTCTCCGCACTCTCCGAAAGCGCTGCAGCCAGTGTGCCGCGCATATTGAGCGTTCTCGGAAAACCGTTGTACGGCGCTGTCAAAAGCGGAACCGCAAGCATCGTGTCGGCGGTATTTCCCGCAGCAAGACTTTCCGCGACCTTTGCGGGGATTTCGTCCTCGCGTCCGCCCTCCGCGGTCATAACGGCAATGTCAATCAATGCTTGCGTTGCCGCATTGTCGGAGGTCGGAATTTCCGTGCCGTTTATGACGGCTTCTGTCGCCCGATTTAAAAGCTCCTGTGTGCCAGCGTCAAGATTTGTGTTTATATATCCGTCCTCATCATCGGATTTAAAGTGGTCGAATATCGCCAATATTTCCTCGGAATCGCTCGTGTACGAAGTTTCAACGCTGTTTTCCGAAATTTCGGGCTCCGCCTGCGGGTTTTCGTTAAGCTCTGCCGTCGATAAATTTATAACCTCCAATGCAAGCTCCGTTTTTTCCGCGCCGTTATACTGCTCGTTTAAGAGCACTGCCGCGCGGAGCATATCCTTATCGTGACCGACGCTTAAATCGCCGCTCACATGACCGCTCAATTGGCTTGCGCAATTGCCGTTCGCCGCAATGGTACACAGTGTCAAAAATTCTCTTGTGTAAAGCGACAACCCCCTGCGGTTATAGAAGTCGCCGAAGCATATGCCCGAAAGATACAACGTCTGCAGCTTCAGAGAGCTTTCCATATCATCGGTTATCGTGCCTATCTGAGAACCGAACAGAAATCTTTGAGTTTCAAGCCCTTTTTCCTGTCTTTCGTCCTCACTCCATGTAATTCGGCTGCTGTACGCGGTGTTTTCGCCGAGCGCGGCAAGCGCCGCGTCCGCCGCATCAAGTGCTTCCGCCGCGCGGGTAAGTCCGCAGTACGCGCCGCTGTGATAGATGGCTTCCTTTATTTCGACCGCGCTCACACCGTCGGCAAGCGCCGCTTCTGTTTCTCCGGCAAGTAAATCCAACCGGCGATTTGCGGTCATCGTTACAAGTGTGGATAAATGCTGCAATTTAATGTCCAAATGTTCATTCACAAATTCCGCTCTTTCCTCATCTGTCATTTGCGTCAGCGCCTGCGATAACGCTGTCGAATCCGCGGAATAAATATCATCGCTTACCGCCAAGGCGTTTACCGTGCAGCTCAGTGTCATTGCGGCAGCGGTAAACGCAGCCAAAATTTTTTTAATTTTCATCGTAAAATCATTCCTCTCATTATGCGTATTTGTTCGTTTGCCTCAACAATTTCATTTAAGCGTATATTCGGATTGTGATACCGCGCATCGGGGTTTAATTCCCCGATATTGAGCCGGATCGCGTATTCGGGGCAATGGTGTACACACGCCATGCACATCTGACAATTTTCGGACGTGTTCACCGCCCGCTGATTTTCAAGGTGGATACACCCCACAGGACACACCTTAGTGCAAATTCCGCACCCGATACACCTTGACGTGATGTAGTATATTGCCTTGTCCATATTTTCGACAACGTACTGATTTTTTTCGACAAACGCTTTATGCCGGGCAATATCTTCATCCGATGCGGGGCTTATGAATTTTCGCCGCGTATCTATATCGCGCTTTATTTTATCAATGTGTTCGGAAATTTTCTTCTCCGCCGCTCCTTTTACCTGCTCTGTCATGTCAAACGAGGGAAGAAAGTTATCAACCATTAAAAGAATATTGATATAATCGGCGCTCTTTCCGACACTCTCCAAAAATTCATTTGCGAGCATTGCCGCGCCTGCGTGTCTGTTGCCGTAGGTCAGAACAATGTAGAAATAATCCGTCACAAATTCCGCGTCCCTGATAAAATCCTTAACCATCATAGGCATTTCGTGTCCGTATACGGGGCATACAATGCCGATGCGGTCGGCATTGTATATTTTTTCGCTGTCATGAATTGCCTGAGGTATGCTTACCGGATTGTCGTCCAACTGCTTTGCCGCATACAAGCTGTTTCCCGTTCCCGTGAAATAAAATATCATATTGCATACCTCCCGCCGCTTTTATTCGTGAATTTTCCAACTGTGCAGCATCTTCACAAACGCCGGGTCAAAGTGGTTTACAATCTCGCTTTTGCCCATGTCAAGCTCCGCGATTTTGGTCATATCCTCATCGGAGAGCGCGAAGTCGAACACATCTATATTTTGCTCCATGCGCTCCTTGTGGACGGATTTCGGAATTACGACAACGCCCCTTTGTATGTTCCATCTGAGCGCGACTTGTGCGGCGGTTTTGCCGTATTTCGCTCCGATTTCGGAAAGAAGCGGATGCGTGAATATTCCGTGATTACCCTCGGCTAACGGTCCCCATGCTTCGGACGTTACGCCGTATTCCTTCATCGTTTTAAGCGCGCTTTCTTGCGCAAAGAACGGATGCAGCTCAACCTGATTTACGGCGGGAATAACGTCTGCGGTTTCACAAATGTCACAGAGCACATGAGGATAGCAATTGCACACGCCTATTGCGCGGAGCTTGCCCTCCTTGTATGCGTCCTCCATTGCGCGATATGCGCCGATATAATCGTTCATAGGCTGATGAATTAAATACAAATCGAGATAATCAACGCCGAGCTTGCTCATTGATGTTTCAATAGCTTTTTTCGCGGTGTCGTAGCTTTTCATATCCTGCACCCAAAGCTTTGTCGTGATGAAAAGCTCCTCACGCGATATGCCGCATTTTTTAATTGCCTTTCCGACAGCTTCCTCGTTCATATACGCCGCCGCGGTGTCGATAAGCCTGTAACCGACATCTATCGCATCAAGCACCGCTTTCTCGCAAACCGCATGATCCGGCACCTGAAAAACTCCGAAGCCCAAGATGGGCATTTTTACGCCGTTATTTAATGTTACATATTCCATATTGCAATCTCCTCGTATAATAAGTTTATAGACCTCATTTCGAGGCTATAAACTTATTTTAA
>JAJQCX010000026.1 GCA_021202495.1 Clostridia bacterium
AGACACTTATATCCTGTTATTGAAATGTAAAGTTTTAATTGAGACTAGGTAGTAGTACTTAGTCTCAGCTAAAACTTATAGGAACGACCGCGCGGAGGGCGTTCGAATTGACGCGCAGCTCGCGCGGTCGGGGGCGCTTGTGGGAGGAAAAGAGGGGGTCGGGATTGCGCCCCGACCCCACATAGTTTTGTTTAGTTTTGAATTGTCACGGAATCTGTGAAGTAGTTATATTCATCGAAGATGAAGAGTTTAACTTTATCTGAGGTGAGATATTCTGTAATGTCTACGTCTGCCGACTGCGTTTCGTAATTGAGCGTTAAGGTTTCAACCTTTATGAGCTCGTTGTCCGCGCTGTATGCCGCGACTACCGCCGTAAGCGATGCGTCCGCGTTCGGTGTGCCGTCGGAGAAGTAGAGTTCAAATGTCGCGGTATTGTCGGAAACCGTGATGCCGCCCGAAAGAAGCTCCGCCTCGTCAGTTTCGGCAATTGTCACAACCGTGTACGCGAGAAGGTTCGTGCCGTCAACGCTGCCCTCAACGCTTACCTCGCCCGCGGTTTCGGTAAATTCGTCGGGGATAGCGTCCCATGTTACCGAAAGAGTATGCTCGGAGCCGTCCTTGTAAATAACCGTGACGGTGGAGGGAAGTGTGAGCTCTTCGCCCTTGTCAAGCGTGATATATTCGGTCACTGCTCTGTCCGGAATTTCGGAATCGTCAAGCGTATGAATACGGAAGATGGTGAACGAATTTGCCGGAAGCTCATATGTGAAGCTCTCCGAAACATCTGTTGTGAAGTAAACGGGAGAAACATATGTCGGATCTTCAAGAGAGTTCATGTCGTAAATGCCGTCGGATGAAAGCTCGGTCACGTCGGCTACGGGATTGATGTATTCCGCGCCGTCAAGAGTGATGAGCGTTTCAACTGTGGATTCCGACGAGTTGACAACCTTTACGATGATGTCGCCGCTCGTTTCGTCGTAGGAGGTCGTTGTGTAGACCGGCTGACGGAAGGAAACGAAGTTGACACAGTCGCCGTTGAGGTAAACCGCAAGCTTGTGCGGGTCAACGGTGATTGTAACGGTGTATTCCTCTCCGGTTGTGATGTTGGCAAGGCTGTTTGTTTCCGAAAGAGTTGCCTTTGAGCCGTCAACCACCTGCTGAATTGCGCTCGAGGTGTTGCTCCAGCCGCCGATGTTGCAGAGGTAGTAGTTGTTCTCGTCCTGATAGAGAACGGGGATGCAGAAGCCCTCAGAACCGTCGGTCTTTGTCGCCTTGAAGGTGATTGTGTAGTGGTCGGTTTCACCGCCCGCTGCTTCGTCGCTGAAAATGAGGAACGCTCCGTCGCCGGACGTTGCGCTTTGGGTGAGACCTTCCTCAACCGTGCCTTCCCATGTGCCGCTAAGCGCTTCCTCAATCGTGGGCGTGTAGGTGACGGTTTCGTCACCGGACTGATATGTTATTTCAAAATCGCGGAACTCTGCGGCGGTGTTCCATGTGCCTATGCCGAATTTGCCGCTCGGCTTGTATTCCGCACTGTAGTTCACGGTTTCAGTGTCGAGAGTGTACGAGCCCAAGTTATTGGAATACATCGACTGCACGTAATAGTCGGGCGTGCCGAAAACGCGCGAATTGTCAAAGCCAATCATGTCGGGGTACCACTGAGTATATCCGTCGCGTGAGAAAAGCGGCGCGTAGGATGCGAGCTGCACAACGTCGGCGTTCTTTTCGAGGCTTGTCATAAACGCGGCAATCGAGATTGCTGCCTCGACGTTGCTCGAATCCTTAGTTGTGTTGGAGCGGCGGCTTGCGTATTCGCCTGCGAATACCTTGTAGCTGTCGCGGTCGTAGCCGTCGTAGCGGTCAAGATTGAGGTAGAACCAATCGGGCGTGCGGTAGTAATGCTCATCAACCGCATATGCAAAGGTCATGTCCTCATCCTCTTCCGCGTGAGAGTCAAGCCATTCCCAAGCAGAGTCGAACGATGAACCCGACGGGCTGGGACCGCTTGTCGCGATGAGCTTGATTTCGGGATACTGTGCGTGAATTGCCTCTTCAAACGCTTCGTAGCGCTCGTAGAAGTTGACCGAATCCGTCTCCCACTGCTCGTTGCCTATGCCGATATATTCAAGGTTGAACGGCTCGGGATGTCCCATTTCGGCACGAATTGCAGCCCATTCGCTTGTTTCGGGGTCGCCGTTTGCAAATTCAATCAGGTCAAGCGCGTCCTGAATGTAGATTGAGTACAAATCCTCTTCGCTTGAGGTTTCGCCGCTCTGATACTGGCAGGCAATGCCGACGTTCAAAACGGGGAGCGGGAATGCGCCTATGTCCTCGCAAAGAAGGAAATATTCATAAAATCCGAGACCGTATGTCTGGCAGTAGCCGTAGCGTCCGTCGCCGGAGGTGTGCGTCTGCCAGCGGTTCCAGTTTTCCTTACGCGCCTCAACGGGGCCTATCGTGTCCTTCCACGAATAGCGGTTTTCGAGGGTATAGCCCTCGACGATGCAGCCGCCGGGGAAGCGCAAAAAGCCGGGATGCAAATCCTTGAGCATTTGCACAAGGTCTGCGCGGAGACCGTTTTTGCGGTTCATCCATGTGTCCTGCGGGAAGAGCGAAATCATGTCAAGCTCAATGTACTGATTGTCGCCGTCAGTCTCAAACGAAAGGCAGAGAAGCGCGTTGTCCATGTCGCTTGTCGCGGTCATTTCAACCTCGTATTTTGCCCATTCGCTTGTTATTTCTTCAACATATGTCTTTCCGACGGTTTTGCCGTTCTCAACGAGCGTAACCACGATTTTGCCCTCAAAATCGCTGTCAGCGCGGGCAAAAACGGAGAAATCGAATTTGTCGCCGAGTTCAGCCGAAATGCCGTCGTAGCAGGCATTTGTTATTGTGACGTTTTCCGAAGGAGAAGAAATGCGCAGATATGTCGTGTTGTTTTCGTTGAGCGGATCGTCCGAAAGGAAGGAGTAATCCGCGTCAATCGTCCAAGCATAGGACGGAATGGGGGTGGGATCCGTTTGGTTTGACTGCGCGTCAAGCGCTTCAAACGAGCGGTTTTGCACAAGCTCGGCGTAGAGCCCGCCGTCCGCCGCGTAGTTGATGTCTTCAAAGAAAATGCCAATCATGTCGGGATTGATGTCAACGCCTCTTGACGCGGCATCGATATTAATCTCGGTGTCAACACTGTTTGTCGCGGGAACGGTTACGACATAGTTATAGACATATTCCTCACCGTTTATGGTGATCGTCGCGGTAAGCGTTACGGTTTTTGTTTCGTCGCCGCGTGAAACTTCGCCGGTCGAAGAAATGACGGTCTCGTCGCTGCTTGTCCAAGTGAGAGAGGCGTGTTCGCCCTCAAAGGAGACGAGGTCAAGGTCTTTCTTCGTGGTCATGTCGCCCGTAACGCCCGAGGGAATTGTGAGATATTCGGCAAATTCCTCTTTTACGCCGTCGCCCATCGAATCGAGCACCTGCTCATCTGTGAGAGCCGCGGCATAAATTTTAAATTCGTCGATATAGCCCTTAAAATACGCGTCGGAAGAAAACTGCGACTTTCCGAGGTAGTTGTTGCCCTCGGTCACTTCCGACGGCGTGTGCTCGCCGAAATCGACCGACGAGGCGGAAAGAACACCGTTTTTGTAGATTTTAACCGTGTTTCCGCTGCGGACGAGCGCCACGTGCATCCACGCGCCGTCTTCAACGGTGTCGTCGGCTGTGACATTTATTTCGTAGCCCGTTTCGTCGGTCAAGAGCGCATAGCGAAGGTCGGTTGTGTCATAGAGACCCAAGAACGCGTATGCGGACTCAGTTCCGAAGTCGAAAATTCTCATCCACCAGTTGGGCGAATCCACTCTTACCCAAGTCGAAACCGTAAAATCGTCGTCAAGATAAGATGTGATGTCGCCAACAAGTTCAAGGTAGGACGAATTGCCGTCAAAATAGGCGGCGCTGCCGGAAACAGATTCTTCGTCCGAAAATGTTACGCCTGTGTTTGAAACTGTAAAATCGCCCGTGTCAACGGTTTCGGCGTTGTCGAACGAATAGTAGAGAAACGGCTCGGGAGCCGCTTCAGCCTGCGCAAAAATCGGCAGAGTTGAAAACGCCAATACAAACGCAAGCGCCAATGAGAGAAACTTTTTCATTGTGAACCATCCCTTTCATAGAGAAATTTATTTGTATCAAGAAACCGCCGCTTAATCGTGGTTCATATTACGCTGTCCGACAAACTTTGCCTCCTCGCTGTCAGCGTGCAATTATCGGCAATTCCTTAACAAAAGGGAGGATTGCAAATCCTCCCATTAAAGGCTATGGAATTACTTTACCTCATGTCCGCCGTCGCCGATGTCGTCAACGTAGAACGAAGCGGGATAACCGATAATTTCATTGTAAGCCTTGCCGACCTGCTCGATGAACGCTTCGACCGCGTCCTCGCGGACAATGCTCATCGTGCAGCCGCCGAAGCCCGCGCCCGTCATTCTGGAGCCTATCGTTCCGTCAACCTTGCGCGCCTCGCTCACGAGCGTGTCGAGCTCCTTGCCGGTTACTTCATACAAATCGCGCAGCGAATCGCCGCTCGCGTTGATGAGCCTGCCGAACTCCAAAATGTCACCGTTTTGCAGAGCTTCGATTGATTTTAACACTCTGTCGTCCTCGGCGATGACGTGCGTCACTCTCTGGCGAACAATGTCGCGCTTGATGAGGTGCTTATTTGCTTCAAATTCCTCAAGCGAAATGTCGCCGAGGCAGGTAGCGTTGGGGAGAGCGGCTTTGAGCTCCGAGAAGCCCTCTTCCGTTTCCGCGCGGCGCTCGTTATACTTGCTGTCAGCAAGCGAACGCTTTTTATTCGTATTGGAAATGACAATCTTATACCCGTCCATTTTGAGCGGAACGAGCTTGTAGTCCTCAAGCTTTTTGCAGTCGAGGAAAATGACGTGATCCTTTTTGCCCATTGCCGACGCGAACTGATCCATAATTCCGCAGTTTACGCCGCAGTAGTTGTTCTCCGACCCTTGACCGCAGAGCGCCATTTCAATCATGTTAACGGGCTCTGTTATGCCGTTTGCCTCGTTTGAGAACGTGGCAAACGTGAGCGCCGTCGCAACCTCAATCGCCGCAGAAGAGGAGAGCCCGCCGCCGTGGGGAATTGTGTCGTCGAAAAGAAGCTCGCAGGGAACAATTGTGTAGCCGCGCTTTTGAAGCTCCACCGCAACGCCTATCTGATAGTTGCCCCATTTTAAGTGCTTGTAATCGTCAAGCTTTGTTATGTCGGCTTCAACATAATCCGGAAGGTCGGTCGCGCGCATTTTGATGAGCCCGTCGTTCGTCTTGCGCGCCGCGATATATGTACCCATCGTGATTGCCGCAGGGAAAACAAAGCCGCCGCAGTAATCGGTGTGCTCGCCTATGAGGTTCACTCTGCCGGGCGACATGAAGACACGAATGTCGTCCTCTCTTCCGCCGTAATGCTTAATAAATTCCTGCTTTAACTCGCTTATTGTCATTTATTTGTCTCCTTCCGAAAATCTCTTATATGCCTGGCGCAGCTCCTCAGCCGTAGCTTCGGGAGCAATGGGATTGCAGTGCGCCCAAGCGCCCGTTTCGGAGGAGGCGTTGAACTTCTGCTTTTCCGCGCTGCGCATCGGCGGATAGAACGCGATGTGGAAATGGAAATAATCATCCGTGCTTTCGGGATAATTCGTCGGCGCGTTATACATGCACATCATGTAGGGGAAGGTGTAGCCGAAAAGAGAATCGAGCGTGCCCGCGGATGCGCGCACAGCCTCGGCAAGAGAGGTGAGCTCCTTGTCGTTAAACTGATCGATCGCGCTCTTGTGGCTCTTTGCCGCAATGTAAATGCCGTAAGGATATTCCGTGAAGAACGGAAGGAAAACAATAAAGTCGTCGTTTTCAAAAATTATGCGCTTGTCCGCCTCACGCTCCGCCTTTATCATGTCGCAGAAAAGGCACTCGTGCGTCTCTTCAAAATGCTCCTTGGAGGATGCAAGCTCGAGCTCAAGCTTCTTGGGAACAAAGCTGTAGCCGTAAATCTGACCGTGGGGATGGGGCATTGTTACGCCGACAACCGCGCCGCGGTTTTCAAAAATGAATACATATTTAATCTTTTCATCCTTCTTAAGCTCGCTGTAGCGCTCAACCCACAAATCGACAAGCTTTCTCACATGAGGAACGGGCAGCTCGGGAAGAGTTACCGTGTGCTCGGGAGAATAGAGAATAACCTCGCACTTGCCGTAGTTTTCAGCCGTTTTGTAAACGCCTATCGCAACGTCGTCGGGAGCGGCGGGATTTTGCGTCAAGGCAGGGAAATCGTTGTCGTATTTCAAAACGTCAAACGACTTCGGAACCTTGTCATTATCCGGTCCCGGACAAAAAGGACACCAATCCTTCGGCATTTGGGGACGGTTCTGCCTGTTTGACGCAACCATAACCCAATCCTTTGTAAGCGGATGCCAACGTAATTCTGCCATATCAATCACCTCATAAATAATATATCAATATCAAGG
>JAJQCX010000028.1 GCA_021202495.1 Clostridia bacterium
CCTCAAAAAATTTACCGCAAAAACGGTTTGTCTATAAAATACATTATATATACTGGGCGATTTTGTCAAGCCTTATTTTTCATAAAAACCGCGCCCCGCAGGTTTTACCCGCAAGACGCAGTTTTTCCATATAAATAATATAACGAGAGGCTTATTCAAATTAACAATTACGGCACAAATTTTGTCTCGCAAAACTTGATTTAATCAAAACCGCTCTGCGTTTTTATTCCTCAATTGCTAATTGCTAATTATCCTACGCTTCTAACGCCTTTTGATAATTCTTCTTCGCCGCCTTTTTCGCCTGCCGCTTCATCTTACGCTCCGCAAATATAGAGTATATTGTCGGTATGATGAACAGCGTCAACAGCGTACCTACCGCCAAGCCGCCCAAGAGCACCGTCGCGAGCGGTCTCATCATTTCAGAGCCGTCCGCCTGTGAAAGCGCCATCGGCAAATAGCCCAAAATACTTGTCAAGGTCGTCATCAAAATAGGTCTCATACGCGTGCGTCCCGCCGTGATTATCTGCTCCTTCAAGTCGCCGTCGGGGTTTTCCTCGCGCAGCGTCTTGATGAAGTCAATCAAAACAATCGCGTTGTTTACGATAATACCTACCAGCATCAAAATACCTATGGCATTCATTACCGAGAACGGCGTGCCCGCAATGACAAGGCTCAGCACAACGCCGATAATCGAAAGCGGTATCGTGAAGAGGATAATAAACGGCTCCGTCAAGCTTTCAAACTGTGCCGCCATTATCATGTACATCAAAAGTATACCCAAAAGTATCGCCAACACGAGCGAAGTCATAGCTTCAATCATCGTATCGTATATACCCGACGATTCAAACGAAACGCCGTCCGGCACATCCATTGATTCAAGTATGTCTTGAAATTCCTGCGTCACGGTGTAAACGTCGTAATCATCGTGCAGCGTACCGGTCAGGGTTATCGTTCTCTGCTGGTCAATTCTGGTCAGCGTCGTCGAGCCTTCGTCAATCGATATGTCAGCAACCTCTCCCAGTGTCACAATCGTTCCCACCGGCGTCGTTATGCGCAGATTTTCAAGCTCGGTGTAATCCGTGATATAATTGTCGGGGTATTTCACCACAATGTCATACTGACTTCCGTCTTCCGTGTAGTACGCAGCCGTCGTATCGGACAGCGCCGCCGAAATAAGCGTATTCAGCGTCGACGTTGTCAGCCCATTTTTGGACGCTGCCGACGTTTTTGGCACAATCCTTATCTCCGACTTTGTACTCGAAATTGAAGACTCTGTTTCGGCTATCGCAGGCATTTCTGCCATCTTCGCCTCGGCTTCGTTTACGAAGGCTTCGAGTATCTCGTCGCTTTCGCCGCCCGTGAATGAGAATTCAACCTCAGTTGACGCAAGAGAGCTCATCATGCTCGACGCCTCAATCGAAATCTCCGCGCCTGCAATGTTTCCGAGCGCTTCACGCAGCTCCTCCACAACCTCGCTTGTAGCCTTTTTGTGGTCGTCGACCAGCGTAACCGTTATCGAAGCCTCGTTCGTCGACGAGCCCAAAAGCGAGCTTACCGAGCTTGATCCGACTGTCGCGAATACCGTTTCAACGTCGTCGCGCTGACTTATAACATCCTCAACGTGCCTTGAAATCGCGTCCGTGTCGTCAAGCTTCGCGCCATCCGGCAGCTCAATCGAAACCGAAATTGTGCCCTCATCGGTTGACGGCATCAGCTCCATGCCGAGCTGTGCCAAAACAAGTATGCTCACAACAAAGAGCGCAACCGCCGCCAAAAGTATTCTCTTTCTGTGGTTCAACACATATCTGAGCGCCTTTGTATAAATTCTGTGCAAAAAGTCAATCAGCTTTTCAAACGGAGTGCATATTTTGTTCAGCAATCCGCTCGAAGAACCTGTGTCGTTTATCCTCGATGACAGCATCGGTATCAACAGGAATGTCGTAAGAAGCGATGCAGCCTGCGAGAAGATAATCGTGAACGCGAGCTGCTTAAACATCTCGGCAACCATGTTGTCGATAAAGAGTATCGGCACATAGACAATACACGTCGTCAAAACCGACGCCACAACCGCGCCGACAACCTCCGCCGCGCCCTTGATTGCGGCGGTCTTTTTGTCCTCTCCGAGCTCGGTTCTTCGCCTGAATATGTTTTCGATAACGACTATAGCGTTATCAACCAGCATGCCGACGCCGAGCGCCAAGCCGCCCAACGAAACAACGTTCAGCGTCATTCCCGAAAAATACATTCCGATGAACGTAGTCACAACCGAAACCGGCATCGTAACGCCGATAACAAGACCCGTTCTCACGCTGCCCAGGAACAAAATCAAAATGATAACCGCCAAAACACCGCCGATAACGGCATTCTGCGCCACGCTTCCGACAGCGTTTTCAATGTAGCTTCCCTGCTCGTAAACCACTTCGTAATGAAACTTGGAATTGTTCGCGCAAATTTCGTCAAGCTCGTCAAAAATGGCGTTTACAAGCTCCACCGTGTTCGCGTCCGATTCTCCCGTTATCGAAATCGACAGCGCGTCGTCGCCGTTGTTTCTCGCGTAGGAGGACGCTTCGGAATACGTGTCCTCAACGCTCGCAACGTCGCTTATGTAAATTACCTGTCCCGTCGACGTCGTTATCGGCACCGACTCAATTTCATCAACACTGTCAAATTTTCCGAGCGTTCTTACGCTCAGCTCCTTGCCCAAGCCGTCAAGCGTGCCCGCGGGCAAATCCTGGTTTTGTGCGTATATCGCGCTCACAAGGCTCGACACGCTTATGTTATAGCCGTACATTTTTTCCGGGTCAACGATTACTTGAATTTCTCTGTCCTCCGCGCCCGAAATGCTGACCGACGCAACGCCGTTTATGCTTTTAAGCTTGTTTTCAACGTTGTCCTCAACATACTGCTTTGTCTGAACCGCCGTGTAGCCCTCGTAGCTCACCGACACCTGCGCCGCCGCCATCAGGTTTGAAATGTCGAGCTTCATAACCGTCGGTGTACCTGCCTCGCTCGGCAAATAATCTTCAATCAGCTCAATTGAATCCTTAACATCCTGCTTTGCCTGATCAAGGTCTACCGAACTCGACAGCTCCAAAAGAACCATGCTCATGCCTTCGCTCGATTGGCTTGTTATTCCTTCCACGCCGCTGACCGAGCTCACCGCGCTCTCTATCGTCTCCGTGACAAGGTTTTCAACCTCTTCCGCACCGACGTTTTCATACTGCGTTATTATCGCCACGTAGTTTAACGTCATGTCCGGAATAAGCGCCTGATCGAGCATTGTCAGCGAATAAATACCTATTGTAACGAATATCAGCACCGCCATTACAACGGCAACGGGGCGCTTTACGGATAATGAACTTAGCTGCATTCTTCCGACCCCTCTATTCTACAATATTTATCATGTTGTTCTCCTCCGACAAATATTCCTTGCCGCTGACAACAACATTTTCACCCGCGCTCAATCCCGAAACTATTTGCGTGTATTCTCCGTCCGAAACGCCTGTAACAACGCTTCTCTTTTCGGCAAACGACCCCGACGCCACATAGACGTAATATTCTCCGCTCTCCTGCAAGATGGAATTTGCCGGCACCGCCAGCGCCTCTGATTCGCTCTGATCCGTCACAAGCACAACGTCCGCAAACATACCCACTTTGAGCGTGTCGTCGTCATTTGGAACCGACACTCTCACCGTGTACATACCCTGCGAATTTTTAACCGGGTTTATAACGGTTATCGCGCCCTCAACCGTGTCAAGCGCCGCCGAGGAAACCGTTATCAGCGCCTCGCCGCCCACCGAAAGGTAGGGCACAACAGCCTCCGTAACCTGTATCTCCGCTTCAAGCTCACCTATGCCCGTTATCGTAAGAAGCGACACACCCGTTGACGCGTACTGCCCCAGCGTCACGTTTTTCGCCGAAATATAGCCCGAAATCGGCGCCGTAACCTTTGTGTTGGCAATGCTCGTCTGCGCCTGGCTTATCGCAACCTGCGCCGCGTTCTGCGACGCCTTTGCCGATGTAAGAGCCGCCTGTGCCGATTCAAGCTGTGCCTTTGCCGTATTTACCGAGGCCTCCGCCGTTTCAACGCTCTTTTGCGCGCTTTCCTCGTTACCCGAGGAGAGCACGTTGCTGTTCAAATCATACGCCGTCTGCGCCGAATCGAGGTTGAGCTTTGCCGTTTCAAGCGCCGTCTGTGCCGACTCAAACGCCGAAAGGCTTATCGCGCCCATGTTGTAAAGCTGCTCCTGCCTGTCGTAATTCGTCTTTGCGTCGTTGTAGGCAATCTGCGCCGACGCAAGCTGTGTTTCAAGCTGCGACTGCGTCTGCGCGTTGGAGCCGTTCGCCACGTTGTTGTAGGCAACCTGCGCGCTGTTTAATGCCGCCTCCGCGCTCGCAACGCCCGCCTCGGCACTCGTAACCGACGCCTCCGCCTGCTTATACGCCGCGTCAGCCTGCTCCTTTGTCGCCTGCGCCGACTTTAACTGATATTCATAATCCGACGAATCGAGCACAATCAGTGCATCGCCCGCCTTAACGTAGTCGCCGACCTCGCAGTTTATCGAGGTTATCTTTGCCGAAACCTTGCTTGTCACACTCGCCGTGTCGCTCGTCATAAGCTCGCCGGTGTAGCTTGCGGTCGACGATATATTTCTCGTTTCAACTGCCGCAATCGTAACATTTGTCGCATTTGCCGTATCCGACTGCTCCGTTTCCTCTCCGCTTCCGCAGCCTGTGAGGCACGCCGCCGCCAACGAAAAGGACATTATAACCGCAACGATTTTCTTATTCAAACAAAATCATTCCTTTCACTTTATTAAAAGCCATTACAAACCTATGCCTATATCGTAATTGTATTTTTGAACAGCAAGCATATATGTAAGATGCGCGTTTTCAAGCTGAACCTTGCAGCTGTCAAGCTCCGCCATTATCTCGGTCTTTTCAAGGTTCGTTATGAGCCCCATCTCATATTTTATGCACGCGCTGTCATACTCCGTCTGCTTTACGTTGAGCGCGCTCTCTGCCGACTGTATCGCCTCGCTCGCCGAAAGTATTTCGTTATATTCCTGCTTTATCGAAAGCGCAATCAGCTTTGTATTTGCCTCATAATTGTACTTTGCCGTCATATAATCGCTGTACGCCGAGTAATACGTCGCAACCGAATCGGGAATATAATATTTTGTCACCTCAAAATATTTTTCCTGCATTTCGTAATTGCGCAAAAGCGACACCGCGTCATAGCGCGTCGAAAGCGCCGCCTGCGCCGCCTCGTCGACGCCCTCCGGCATATCCGGCAAAACAAGATCGTCCGTCAGCACAATCTCGCGCGTTTCGTCCTCAAGCTGCGCCGTTATCTTAAAGCTCTCAAGCGCAATCTCCTTCGAGCGCTTGTAGCTCTCAAGCGAAAACTCTGCGCTCTCAACGCTCGCATTGACGTTCTGCACCTCCAAATCCGACACAAGCCCGAGCTCGAACTGCTTTTTAACGATGTCCGCGTTTTCCTCAGCCAGCGAAAGCGACGTTTCGGAAATGCTGATAAGCTTTTCCAAGAGCTTCAGGTTAAAATACTTTTCCGTCACGTCGTAGGAAATTTGGGCTTCGACCTGCTCTTTCGCCATGCTCTGCAGCTCTATCCCAATCTCCGACGCGTACAGATAATACCCTTCCTTAAGATACGCCATAGCCATCGAATCGTCATCCGTGATGTCAATTGAAATCGTATAATTCTTTTCCAGCTTCTGAATATCTCTTGTGTTTATCGCCATCACGTCATACGAAAGCTCTGCGCTTTCTATCGCCGCGTCCGCCGCAAGCATCTGCGGATTTGCGTCAAGTGCGGTCGCAATCGCCTCCGCAAGCGACAGCTCCAAAACCTCGCCCGTGTTTTCGGTTTCTTCCGCCGCCTCGCTTTCCGCTTCGACTGCCTCATCTTCCGCAAGGACTGTTTCCTGCGCTGTCGACTCCTCCGCGTCATTGCTCTCCGCAAATGCAGCCGACGCCATAACACCCGTCACCATCGACGCCGCCGCCAATGCGGCTATAAGCCTTTTGAGCATAAAATCTCCTCCATTCCCAAATTTTTTATCAGGTGTCATATATTTTCAATGACATCTCTACTTTATCAGCGTATCTTAGTATAAACTTTTAACTTTATTTTGTCAAGATTAACATTGTAAACAAACAATTAACATTGTTAATTTACCTACCCCGCGCCCGCAGGCGCATCGGCTCTCCTGAAAGGGGAGCTGTCACGCCTTCGGCGTGACTGAGGGGTTTCAAATTCCGCTCCGCGGAATTTGTTCTGCAACTCTACACTCCGCACTTCAAACTCCTCACTCCCTTAAAACCCCACAATCACCCCGCCCCTCTCCGCGTAATACCAGCAAGTCCCCCTCATCGGCACAATTGAACTCCGCGCCAGCTTCCAAATCTCTCTTTTCTTTTCCGGCAGCCTCTA
>JAJQCX010000034.1 GCA_021202495.1 Clostridia bacterium
TCGCGGAATTTATCGGTACGGCTGTTCTCGTCATTTTCGGCTGCGGAACCGCCATGACTGTCGGCTGTAAAAGCGACGCGGGCTGCGGCTATGTTTTGACCGCACTTGCGTTCGGTCTTGCAATCGTCGCCATGGCGTACAGCATCGGCAATGTTTCGGGCTGCCATGTCAACCCCGCCGTGTCGCTCTCAATGCTCATCACGGACAAGATTAGCGGCAGGGATTTTGTCGGCTACGTTATCGCGCAGTTTCTCGGCGGTTTCGCCGGCGCGGGCATTTTGGCGCTCATTTGGTCGTCCGCCGGCATCTCCGACCAAACGGGAGCTTACGGCTCCAACGGCATTTCCGACGTAGGCAACAGCCTCATTGCGGCGTTCGTCGTTGAGCTCATCCTCACGTTTGTGTTCGTTCTCGCAATCCACGGCGTTACCGACAAGGCTGAAAACAGCGCCGTTTCGGGCATCGTTATCGGTCTCACACTCACTTTTGTACATATTCTCGGCATCGGTCTCACGGGCACATCGGTCAACCCCGCCCGCAGCCTCGGACCGGCTATCGTTGCCGCAATTTCGGGCAACAGTACACCTATAAGTGTTGTATGGGTATTTATCGTAGCACCGCTCATCGGCGGCGCTCTCGCGGGTCTTTGCTATCAGGCTCTCGTTCCCTCAAAACCAGCAGCACCGGCAAAAACCCCCTCAAAATCAAAAAAACGCTGATAATCACTCCCTTTCGGGCGTTCGGCACACTCTGCCGAACGCCCATTTTTTTCATCTCAAACGGTTGACAAAAATCCTTCCGAATTATATAATGATATAGTTATAATTTATATCATTTTATCGGAGGTTCATATGCAGCAAATTAAGCTTTTTGCCCAAAGCGTTGCGGAATCAATTGTCACACTTCTCGGCTTTTCGCCCGATGCGGCAAATTATGTCTATGTCTTTCTCATTTCAATGCTCCCCATCATCGAGCTGCGCGGCGCAATTCCCGTGGCATATGCACTCGGACTTGACATAGTTCCAAGCTACATAGTCAGCGTCATCGGCAATCTCGTGCCCGTTCCGTTCATTTTGCTTCTCATAACTCCGCTTTGCAATCTTTTGAAAAAGACAAAGGCGCTCCGCTGGTTTCCCATGTGGATTGAAAAAAAGGTTGCCAAAAACGAAGCGAAGGTTACAAAATATAAAAACGTAGGGCTCTATTTATTCGTAGCCATCCCCCTGCCCGGCACCGGCGCATGGACGGGCGCGCTCGTCGCGTCCTTCATCGGCTACAAATTCCGCGACGCCCTTGTTTCCATAATCTTAGGCGTTCTCACCGCCGGCATCATCATGACCGCCATATCATTCGGTCTTATTGATTTCATCGTAGGTTTATTTTAGGAGAAACGTTCGGCGGCTTCGCTGCCGAACACGGAGAGATCATTTCACAGCTTAACCGCTGCATTTAGAGGAGGTATTATCCATGACACAAAAGAAGCTTTTCACATCCGAATCCGTAACAGAAGGACATCCCGACAAGGTGTGCGACACCATTGCCGACAGCGTCCTTGACGATATTTTGGCTCACGACCCCGCCGCCCGCGTCGCATGCGAGGTGTGCGCCGCAACGGGGCTTGTCGTTGTGTTCGGTGAGGTCACAACCGAGCACTATGTCAATATCCGTTCAATCGTGCGCGACGCAATCAAGGAAATAGGCTACACCGACCCCGACATGGGCTTTCAGTACGATTCCGTCGCAATTTTAAACACTTTAAACGAGCAGTCGCCCGACATCGCGCTCGGCGTTGACAAATCGCTCGAGGCAAAAATGGGCGACGACAGCCGCTTTTCCCTCGGCGCGGGCGATCAGGGCATGATGTTCGGCTACGCCTCAAACGAAACGGACGTATATATGCCTGCCCCGATATGCTTTGCGCATAAGCTCTCAAAGCGTTTGACCGACGTGCGCAAAAACGGCACACTCTCCTACCTCCGCCCCGACGGCAAAACACAGGTGACGGTCGAATGCGAAAACGGCAAACCCGTTCACATCGACACCGTTGTCATTTCGTCGCAGCACCGTCCCGAGGTTTCTCTCGAACAAATCCGCGCCGACATAATAGAGCACGTCATTGTCCCCACCCTACCGGCAAATCTCTTTGACGATTCGACGCGCATTTTCGTCAACCCCACAGGCCGCTTTGTCATCGGCGGTCCCCAGGGTGACAGCGGACTTACAGGCAGAAAAATCATTGTCGATACATACGGCGGCTACGCGCCCCACGGCGGCGGCAGCTTTTCGGGCAAAGACCCCACAAAGGTTGACCGCAGCGCGGCATATATGTGCCGCTACGTCGCGAAAAACATCGTCGCGGCAGGACTTGCCGACAAATGCCAAATCCAGGTTGCCTATGCGATAGGCGTCGCAAAGCCCGTTTCAATCACGGTTGACACCTTCGGCGCAGGGCAGCTCCATGACGCCGCACTTTCCGAGATAATTCAAAAGGAATTTGATTTCCGCCCCGCCGCAATCATCGAGCGGCTCGACCTTCGCCGCCCCATTTACAAGCAAACCGCGGCATACGGTCACTTCGGCAGAGACGACGTCTCCCTCCCGTGGGAAGAGCTCGACGCCGTTGAAAGTCTCAAAAAGTATATTACAGTTCAGCCATAAAAGCGGCGTCACACGCCGAAAAGAGCGCCGAGAAAACGCTCCGCGTTGTCTCGGTGGAGGGGGAGCGGGGGAGGAAATTCCCCCGCGTAAAATCGTCAAAAACCAAAGCGTCTTTGGTTTTTGACACCTCTATCGCGGTAGCCTGCCGTAGGCAGGCGTAAGCGTAAGCGCGCGATGTGAAAGAGGTTTACGGGGAAAACGTGACTACGTTGTCCCCGTGTTCGGCGGCGCAGCCGCCGAACTGTCACAAAAAAACACCACCGCACCCCGAATATCATAATATGGTATCGGGGTGAATTTCTATGGCATATCTTGTTTTCTGCTTTTCTGTCATTCTTCTCGTTTTGGGCGCAGTTTTGTTCCTCGCGCTAAAATGCGACGAGCACACCGTCACGCCCGAACAGATAACGAGCCTCATACAAAGCGGAGACAAAATCATCGTCAAAGTATACATACGCAAGGAGAAAACCACATGGAAAAGGAATGTGTCGAAGGCGAAATCCGTGAAATAGTCTATTATAACGAAGACAACTGCTATTGTGTCTTTGAGCTCAAATGCGGCAAGGACACAATTGCCGCAGTCGGTCATTTGCCCTACGCCGCCTCGGGCGAACGCGTCCGTCTCTACGGCAAATGGGGTATGCATCCCGACTACGGCGAGCAGTTTTCTTTCGATTCCTTTGAGCGCACCCTTCCGCAAAAGGTCAGCGCCATAAGGACATATCTCGCCTCCGGCATAATCCCCGGTATCCGCGAATCCACAGCCCGCAAAATAACCGACCTTTTCGGTGAGGACTCTCTTGAGGTCATCAAAAACGACCCCGAAAAGCTCACCGTAATAAAGGGCATTTCCAAAGCCAAAGCAATGAAAATGAACGAGGCTTTTTTAATTCGTCAGGACGCCGCCAACACCGTCATGTATTTTCAGCAGTTCGGCATAAGCACCAAAATGAGCGTCAAAATACATCAAAAATACGGCGCTCTTGCGATCGACGTCGTCAAAAACGACCCCTACGTCCTCTGTGAGGAAATTTCCGGCATCGGCTTTAAAACAGCCGACAGAATAGCCCTCTCGATGGGCGTTTTGGCAAACAACCCCGGCAGAGTGAAAAGCGGCGTCCGCTACGCCCTCGGCGAAACCGTGCAAAACGGACACACATGCTATCCGAAAAAATCGCTTCTTTCCTACTGCGCCCGCCTTTTGGGCTGCGGCGAAACCGACGTTTCGAGCGCGTTTGACGCTCTCGCCCTCTCCGGCAAGGTTGTCTACGAGGCAAAGAGCGACATGTGCTACCTCGCTCCGCTCTACAATGAGGAAATCTCCGTCGCGACGCGCCTTTTAACGCTCGTTCACGCCAAGCACGACAATTTACACATCGACCCTCACGCCGCGATAGAATCGGCGTGCGAAAATATCACGCTTTCCGAAAAGCAATACAGTGCCGTTTTAGCCGCAATCAACGAGAACGTTCTCGTCATCACCGGCGGTCCCGGCACCGGCAAAACGACAATCGTAAATACTATTTTAAAGATTTTTCTCTCCCTCGGCAAAAAGGTCAGCCTCGCCGCCCCCACCGGCAAAGCGGCAAAGCGTCTCAGCGAAGCGTGCAATGCCGAAGCGAAAACGCTTCACCGCCTTTTAAATCTTGACATCATTTCAGGCACCGACGATTATACCTATTCCGTCGATTCAGCCAACACTCTTCAATCCGATTTGGTCATTGTCGATGAAATGAGCATGGTCGATTTGAGCCTTATGAGCGTGCTTTTAAAGTCGCTCAAGCGCGGCGCGCGCCTCATCATGGTGGGCGATTCCGATCAGCTCCCCTCGGTCGGCGCGGGCAACGTTTTAAAAGACATCATCGCATCCGAATGCTGCACCGTTATCACGCTTACCGAGGTTTTCCGCCAGGCGGGCGAAAGCATGATTGTCACCAACGCCCACCGCATCCACGCAGGTCAACTTCCCATCTGCAACCAAAAGGACAAGGACTTTTTCTTCATTCCCTGCGTACCAACCTCTGCCGCCGACACAATAGCGAATCTCACCGCCGCGCGCCTTCCCCGCGCCTACGGCTATGACCCCATGCGCCACATTCAGGTTCTCTGCCCCTCAAAAAAGGGACCCGCAGGCACATTCGCGCTCAATCTCGCGCTTCAAAACGCGCTCAACCCGCCCTCCCCTTCAAAAAAGGAGCGCAAAATGGGAGACGTCGTTTTCCGCACGGTCGACAAGGTCATGCAGGTTAAAAATAACTACAACATCCCTTTCCGCCTCCCCGACGAAACCGAGGGCAGCGGAATTTATAACGGCGACATCGGCGTGATACTCGAAATCAACCCCTCCGATAACTATATGCTTATCGAATTTGACGACGAGCGCCGCGTCGAATACGATTTCGCCTGGCTTGACGAGCTGGAGCTCGCCTACGCATTGACCGTTCACAAAAGTCAGGGCTGCGAATTTAAAGCCGTAATTCTCTCTGTCTCCCCCGTCGCGCCCATGCTCACCGTGCGCAATCTCTTGTACACCGCCGTCACCCGCGCGCGGGAAATTGTCGTTTTAGTCGGCAGCAGCGACACCGTCGCCCGCATGGTACAAAATAACCACGAAGCCGCCCGCTGCAGCATGCTCTGCGACAGATTAAAGGAGAAAGAAAATGAACAATCTAATTGATAAATTCTTTTCCCACATTTTCCCTCACAAATGTACCTTCTGCCGCACCGCAATCCCCTACACAAACGATTCTTTCATCTGTTCTTCTTGTAAAGCTTCTTTGCCTTACACATCGCTTAACGGCTGTGCAAAATGCGGAAAACCGCTCGGCGATTTCGCCCTGCCCGTCTGCCTTGACTGCCGCCGCGAAAAGCGTCAATTTTCAGGCTCGTTTACTCCGCTTAAATATGAGGGCAATGTCCGCAGAGCCTTAATAAACATGAAATTTTACGATGCGCCGTATTTCACCCGTTCATTCGCCGTGCTTATCGCCGAGCGAATATTATCGGGCGAAATGCCGCATATTGATTTTATAACATATGTTCCCCTCTCTCAAAGCCGTCTTTCCGAACGCGGCTTTAATCAATCGCAGCTCACGGCACAGTTTTTAGGCGAAATATTAAATCTTCCCGTAAAACCTACCCTCATTTGCCGCGAAGGAACCGCGCGGCAATCAACATTAAATTACGCCCTCCGCCGCGAAAACGCAAAAAAATCATTCTACGGCGAAAACATTTCCCTTTCCGGCATGGCGCTTCTCGTCGACGACATAATGACAACCGGCTCCACCCTCTCCGCCTGTGCCTCAATCCTAATCAAACTCGGCTGCTCCAAAGTCTACATCGCCGCCTGCGCCTCCAAGCAATCGTCCCGCTTGACCGACCTCGCGCAGTGAAGAAAGACAATATATTTTAAATTCTATGCCCGCGTTGCAGCCTATACGTTTCCCCGTTCCCCCACTCTTTGTCTACACTTCCCCGTCCGCCGCAAATCCATCACCCGCGCCCGCAGGCGCTTCAATTAAAATTTTGCTCCGCAAAATTTTTTCCATAACTTCACACTCTACTCTCAACACTCCACACTCCCATACAGACGCATCCTTATCTTTTTCGCCTTCCACCCTGACGCATCATCAAAATTTTCCCAAACTCTCCTCTTTTTTCCGACATATTTTCTTTTTCTTCGGCAACAATATATTTGTACCCAATCGGTACAAACGTTACAGTTCAGCCATAAAAAGTGACGTCACGCGCCGAAAAGAGCGCAGAGAAAA
>JAJQCX010000003.1 GCA_021202495.1 Clostridia bacterium
GGGAAATTGAGGGTGCGGTTGCGGAGAAGATTGACGAATATCACAAAAGAGGGGACGACGTTTTATTCACGCTCGATTCGCACGGGGAAAATTATGCGGAAACGTATGAGGGGAAGAATTTGCCCGTGGCGCACTGCATTATAGGAACAGAAGGGCACAGGCTTTACGGAAAGGTGAGGGAAAGGCGCGAGGCGTCAGATAAGCTTTTTCCGAAAAAGACGTTCGGTTCAAAGGAGCTTTACGATTACTTTAAGGAAAATGAATATGAGTCGATTGAGCTTGCGGGGGTTGTGACAAACATTTGCGTTATGGCGAACGCGGTGCTTGCTAAGACGGCGCAGCCCGAGAAGGACATAATCGTTGACGCAAGGTGTGTGGCGTCAAACGACGCAGAGCTCAACGAGGCGGCGTTAAAAGTGATGGAGAGTATGCAGATAAAGGTTATGAGGTGAAGAAATGGACGAGAGAAATCTTACAATGCTGTGCGACTTTTACGAGCTGACGATGGCAAACGGATATTTCAAGACGGGGCAGCATGAAAAAATGTCGTACTTTGACGTGTTTTTCCGCAGTATGCCCGATGGGGGCGGATTTGCGATTGCGGCGGGGTTGGAGCAGGTTGCAGAATATATAAAAAATCTGCATTTTTCGGAAAATGATATTGAATTTTTGCGTGGAAAAGGGATATTCGGTGAGGATTTTCTCGAATATTTAAAGAATTTCAAATTTACGGGCGACATTTACGCGGTGCCGGAGGGAACACCGGTTTTTCCGCATGAGCCTATATTGACGGTGAAAGCGCCGGCGGCGCAGGCGCAGCTGATAGAGACATATATTTTGCTTGCGATAAATCATCAGTCGCTCATTGCGACAAAGGCGAACAGAATTGTCCGCGCGGCACAGGGGAGAGTTGTGTTGGAGTTTGGCTCGCGCAGGGCGCAGGGCGCGGACGGCGCGGTGATAGGCGCGAGGGCGGCATACATCGGCGGCTGCGCGGGAACGGCTTGCACGCTGACGGACGAATTGTACGGCGTGCCGGCGAGCGGCACGATGGCACATTCGTGGGTGCAGATGTTTGATAATGAATACGAGGCTTTTAAGGCGTATTGCGAAATTTATCCGAACAACGCGACGCTCTTGGTTGACACATACAGCACTCTTAAAAGCGGCGTGCCGAACGCGATAAGGGCGTTTAAAGAGGTGCTGCTTCCTAAGGGAATAACGAATTTTGCGATAAGGCTCGATTCGGGCGATATTTCCTATCTTTCAAAAAAGGCGCGGAAAATGCTCGACGACGCGGGGCTTGAGAGCTGCAAAATTGTGGCGTCAAATTCGCTCGACGAAAATTTAATTCGCGACCTTGTGATGCAGGGGGCGAAGATCGATTCGTTCGGCGTGGGCGAGAGGCTGATAACCTCGAAGAGCTCGCCTGTGTTTGGCGGAGTTTACAAGCTTGTCGCGGCGGAAAATGAGGACGGGGAAATAATCCCGAAAATAAAGGTCAGCGAAAACCCGGCAAAGACAACAAATCCGCATTTTAAGAAGCTTTATCGCTATTACGACAAGGAGAGCGGAAAGGCGCTGGCGGATGAGATGGTCGTTTGGGACGAAGAGGTGACGGAAAGTGACCGCGTGATTTTTGACCCGAGTGCGACGTGGAAGACGAAGACGCTGACGAATTTCACCGTGCGGGAGCTGCAGGCGCCGATATTTAAAAACGGCGAGTGTGTGTATGAGCTGCCGCAGCTCAATGAAATTCGGGATTATTGCGCAGAGCAGGTTGAGACCTTGTGGGAGGAGGTGAAGCGTTTTGAAAATCCGCATACATATTATGTGGATTTGTCGGAAAAGCTGTGGAAGATAAAAAATGATTTGCTGAAAGAAGCAAAAAAATGATGCTGATGGAAGATAAAAATGTTGACATGGCGGTGAAAATTGCGAGAGCGGTCGGCGAAAGAGGCGGGACGGTCTACTATGTGGGCGGCTTTGTCCGCGATCGGGTGAGGCGCGAGGAAAACAAGGACGTTGACATTGAGGTACACGGGATTTATCCGCAAGAGTTGGAGGAAATTTTAGATTCGCTCGGGGAGAGAATTTCAACCGGGGAGAGTTTTGGAATTTATAATTTAAAGGGATATTCGATTGACATCGCAATGCCGAGAAAAGAGGAAAAGCGGGGTGCGGGGCACAGGGATTTTGACATATGCGTCGACCCGTTTTTGGGAACGTACAAGGCGGCGAAGAGGCGCGATTTTACGATAAACGCGCTTATGGAAAACGTGCTCACGGGCGAGATAACAGATCACTTCGGAGGGGTGCGCGACATTGAAGAGAAAAAAATCCGCCATATTGCCGATGATACTTTTGCGGAGGATCCGTTAAGAGTTTTAAGAGCGGCGCAGTTTGCGGCGCGGTTCGGCTATGATGTGGCGGAGGAAACGATTGAATTGTGCAGCAAGATGGATTTATCGGCGCTTCCGAAAGAGCGGATAATGGGCGAAACGGAAAAGGCGCTGTTAAAGGCGGAAAAACCGTCGGTGTTTTTTGAGGTTTTGCGGAAGATGGGGCAGCTTAGATTTTGGTTCTGCGAGCTTGAAAAAACGATAGGCGTTGAGCAAAACCCGAAATTTCACGCGGAGGGGGACGTGTGGATACACACGATGATGGTCTGTGACGAGGCGGCGAAGCTTCGCGAAAAGGTGCAAAATCCGCTCGGGTTCATGCTGGCGGCGGTGGCGCACGATTTCGGGAAGGTGCTTTGTACCGAAACGGTAAACGGAGAGATCCACGCGTACAGACACGAAATTTTAGGGCTGCCGCTCGTTGAGAGCTTTATGAATCGGCTGACGGCGGAAAAGGAGCTCATTTTATACGTGATGAATTTGGCGGAGCATCACATGAAGCCCAATATGTTGGCGGGAGACAACGCTTCGATAAAGGCGACAAACAAAATGTTTGACAAGGCGGTCGATCCCGAGGGGCTGATTTGCCTTGCTATTGCCGACGGGCTTGGGAAAAGGACGGATGCGGAGTATGTTTCAAATGATGAATTTTTCTATAAACGGCTTGAGATTTACAGGGAATATATGAAAAGACCGTATGTGATGGGGCGCGACTTGATTGAAGCGGGGATTGAGCCGTCGGAGAGGTTCGGAGAATATTTGCAATATGCGCACAAGCTGCGCCTTGCGGGAGTTGAGAAGGAGAGTGCGCTGCGGCAGACGCTGGCGTATATTCGCAATTGGAATTTGCATTGAAGCGCCTGCTGCTCGGTTTCGGCTAAAACATTATGACAAATGTAACGAACGCGCGAAGCGCGTTCGTTTTAACGTGGGACGTTGACGAGGAAAGCGGAGAGATTGCTGTTCGTGCCAAAATCGTGCCGTTCGTGCCAAGGGCGTTGAAAAATTTTGCGGAGAGGATTATAATTTGAGAAGAGTTATTTACGTTGAAAAACGTGTTATTGGCGAAGGAAGGGTTGACAGAAGGGAGGATAAAGGTGATATAATTACAATAAAAGGCATAAAGCGTGTAAATTGTGCCAAATTTGCGTAAATTGTGCCAAGAGGATTGAATATGCTTTCGGATTTGGTATAATTATGAGGAAAGGGTGAAGTGAAATGAAGAAAAGGATTGTTTCGGCGCTGTTGCTTGCGTTGATGGTTTTCGGTTCGGTTGCGGGAAAAGCGGGCGAGGAATTGACCGCCTATTTGGCGGATTATGAACTGGAATTTAAGGAAGAAAGCTTAAACGACAGACTGTCGTATCCGCTGCTGATGTATGACGGAGAGGCATATATGGCGATAAGAGACGCGGCAAAGCTGATAAACAAGAGAGCGGAATGGGAAGAAGAAATTGAGGATGGGGAGTTATACCGCGGCGCATGGCTGGAATCCGCCCGCGACGAGGCTGACGCGATAGGCAAGGAAACGGCGCTTGAGATAGGGATGGCGTTTATTGAAGAATATTGTTCCGACAAAATAGGAGAAAACACGGTGTATTCCGTAAGCCGCGGAGAATCGGACGGAGTGTATGACGATGTGTGGCTGATTTCGGCAATATTTAACATTGAAGAAGAGTACAAGGACGATGAAACGTATATACTGACAAACGCGGACACTGTGGTTGAGATAAATGTGAAAAACTGCACGGTGAGTATGTATCATTGGACGGATGAAGGCTGTGTTTATTATTTCAGAGAAAATTTGCTTTAAAAGATAAAATATCAGGGGGAGGTAATTGTGATGAAAAAGAAAACTGTGATAATAACTGTCGCGATATTGCTTGCGCTGGGTGTTGCGGCGGCTGCGGCGGATAATATTGTGAGCGTATATTTTGCGGATTACGATGTGAATTTTTCTCCGTATTTTGACGATGGTTCTGTTTCGCATCCGTTATTGTCGTATAACGGAAACACATACGCGGCGATAAGCGACGTGGCGGACGCGCTGAAAATAGGAATGGAGAAGAATGACGATGAACAGAAGATAAACTTGACGTCGGGCAAAGAGCATACGAATATCATCAACAAGGAAGAGACGGCGCTTAGAATCGGCAAAGCGATATTGAAGGAATACTGCGCGAACAGGCTCGGAGAGGATTGTGTATATGAAGTGACGCTTTGCGAAGCAAAATCGGAGGAGTGTGACGATTATTGGAGAGTAGGCGTAAAATCGGGAGAGGATTACGAAGCGTTTGTTGAACTCAATGCGGCAAACTGCATGTTTACTGTGACGGACAGCGAAAAGGGAACGATAGTTGATATTGTGGATTTGAGAGGATGAGAGATTAAATGAAAAGGATTTTGGCTTTTATTTTGGCTTTATTGCCATTGGCTTTTCCGCTCGGTGCATCGGCGGAGGAGAATGTCATAATCGAGAGGGAAGGAATTTGCGATGTAGTGATACAATCTTCGAGTATGCTTATGGAAGATAGCGAAAAATATGACTGCACGATAACGGACGAGAGCGTGATTGACGATATTGTGAATTACATAAATTCGATTGATTGTGTTATAGGGGAAGTGCGGGGGAAATCCGACGACAATGGTTATTATTTAAGATTTAACCGTGAGGACGGCTCATATTCATATGCAGCTTTTTGTAACGGTCATAACAGCTATTTTGTGACGGAAGATAGCGATAACCGAGAGAGATATATAATATCCGATGAGGACATGGAGAGGTTTGGGGAATTTTTAATCTCGTTGAAAGCGGGAGCGGAGGAGAAAAGCGATATAGTAAAAAAAGAGCACGTGACTGAGGTCAGAATCTTCTCCTTCAGTCAATATATAGAAGATCATGACGTGTGCGATTATGTAACTGACGACCCACAAGAAACAGCATATATTTTGCACTATGTAAATTCGTTGGATTATGTATGGGGGAGTATAAATTATTATTTGGACGCTTCGACAGATTATGAGATAGAATTTTATTATGAGGATGGGTCGTGCGAACGGGTTATTTTCACGCCCGAAGGATTGAGGACAAGCAATACCGGCAGATTTGAAGGCTACATTGTGCTCTTTGAGCAGAGGGCGAGAGTTTTCGCTTTTGTGACTGCACTGAAAGCGGGAGAGATTGAATTTGAGGATGAAATTATGTTTGAGGCGTCGGAATGGGCGGAGAGTGAGATAGAGACGGCAATTGAAAAAAATCTCGTGCCTAAGTGGAACAGAATTAATTATCAAGGAAAAATAACGCGGCTTGAGGCGGCGCAGCTGATTGATAATTTTCTGCAACAATCGGGAGTTGAGACGGACGCGGCGGGCGAATATCCTTTTACCGATACGTCTGACGCGGCGGTGAAAAGGCTGTACGCCATGGGGTTTATAAACGGTAAATCCGAGGAAAGCTTTTGCCCGTATGATTATATAACGCGGGAGGAAGCGGCGAAAATGCTGAACGGAGTATATGAATACTTGGGCGGAGCGGTTGAGAGCGGCAAAACGTATGAATATGATGACGGCGGCGAAATTTCCGCTTGGGCGGAGGATAGCGTGATGAATATGACAATGCTCGGCATATTTAAAGGAACGGAAGAAAACTTATTTGAGCCGCAAAGAAATATGACGAAGGAAGAGGTTATATTTACGCTTAATCGAATGTGGGATTGTGTCGGACGGTGAAAAAATAACGCCTAACGCGCTGCGAAAAGATTGTATTCGCGCGGTGTGTGCTGCTTATGTTGTATAGGGTGAGAAAGACTGAATAAAAAGCGGAAATTGAAAAGGGATTAAGCATTTGCGGGCTTAATCCCTTTTGTTAAAGATTGTATTTGTTGACTTCGATATTGAAATCCTGTGAAAAATGCTTGACGAAAAGGACGTGGGAGACGGAAATGCGGTGGTAGACCGCGGGCGGGGACGAGCCCCGCCCCTACTACCTAGTCTCAATTAAAACTTTACAAA
>JAJQCX010000188.1:0-15731 GCA_021202495.1 Clostridia bacterium
ATGTAATATATAGACAAACCGTGTTTGCGGTAAATTTTTTGAGGGGAGAAATTAAAAAATGAGAATTATTTTGACGTTATTGATGGCGTTTGTGCTTGCGGCGTGCGGCACGACGGATGTGTCCGATGTAGAGGAAAATGAACGGGAAACAGGCGAAAACGTGGTTTATGAGGAAAAGGAGACGGAGATTTCCGTGCAAACGGCAGATGAGCCGGACGCTGTGGATGCGGAAATTTACCCGATTGTTATTTACAGTCACGGTATGCACTACGGTTATATAATCGGAGGTGTGGTAAATCACGAATTTTTTTCTTTGGAAGAAAATTTGGAGCCGCTTTCAGTGATCGCGGACATGGCATATTCGTTTTTCACAAATGAAGGCAAGATACTTGATGTGGAATGTGAAAGCGCGGAAGCTACGCATGTTGACGCGACGGGAACGGATGAAATAGTGATTAAATTTGAGAATGAGATTAAAACAGGTATGAAATATTGTTCTCTCGGAATCGGAAATATGGGACAGCCTTTAGAGGATACCGAGATTATAACGATTGACACAGCCGGCACGTTTGAGATTGATTTTGACGGGGACGGGAAGACTGAAAGGATAGTTGTTCAAAATGATGACAATGATGTTTCGGTGTCGCTTGAAAATCAGGCGGGAGTTTACAAGCTGGCGAAATTTACAATAGATGAAATTTACACGTCGGCATTTGAAATTTTCGCGGCGGACGTTACGCAAAACGGGAATAAAGACTTGTTTATTTGTTTGGACGGGCATGATTATTCAACGGAAGTGTTTGTAATAACGTCAGAGAGCGCCGGAAAGGCGTTGGGCTATTATATGGGCAATTGATTGGGATTTAATTATTATGCCGCTCTGTAGAATTTTTTGCTGTTCACGAAAAAGAGGGCAGTATTCCACGTTTTGCGGGATACTGCCCTCGTTGCTTTGGAAAATTATTTTAAAAATTTGCGGATAAAGAAATCCTTTGTTTTGGAATATTTTTGATAGCGGAAGGGGAGGTCTATCAAAAAGGATTTTTTGAGGACGCTCTTTTCGTGGGTGAAGGTGTCAAAGCCGTGTTTGCCGTGGTAGCTGCCCATGCCGCTGTCGCCGACACCGCCGAAGGGGAGGTCGCTTGTGGCGAGGTGGATGATTGTGTCGTTGACGCAACCGCCGCCGTAGCGGACGGAGGAGCGGATGCGGGCGATTGCTTTATTATCGTGCGAAAAATGGTAGAGCGCGAGAGGGTGGGGACGGCTGTTGATAAAGGAAAGCGCGTCATCAAGATTTTTATATGTTATAATGGGGAGTATCGGTCCGAAAATTTCCTCTCCCATGACCGCGTCATCTGCCGTGACGTTATCCATAACCGTCGGCTCGATTTGGAGCGTTTTTCGGCTATGCTTGCCGCCGAAAATGACTTTGTGCGGGTCAATGAGCCCCAAGAGGCGGTCAAAATGCTTTTCGTTGACAATTTTGCCGTAGTCGGGGTTGGTGAGAGGGTCGGAGGTATACATGGAGGCGATTGCGTGAAGAAGGTGACCTACGAATTTATCGTGAATTGTCTCGTCAATCAAAATGTAATCCGGCGCGACGCAGGTTTGCCCGAGGTTTAAGAATTTGCCGAACGCGACGCGTTTGGCGGTAACTGCAAGATCCGCTGTTTTGTCGATGATGCAGGGGCTCTTGCCGCCCATTTCGAGCGTTACGGGCGTGAAGTGCGCGGCTGCCTTTTCCATGACGAGGCGGCCGACGGTTGTGCCGCCGGTAAAAAAGATGTAGTCGAAATTTTCTTCAAGGAGAAGACTGTTCGCTTCTCTGCCGCCCAAAAGGACGGCGACATATTTTTCGGGGAAGATTTCGGCGAGCATGTTTTTCATGGCGAGGCTCACATTCGGAGAATAGGCGCTCGGCTTCAGAACAACTGTGTTGCCGGCGGCGATTGCGTCGGCTAAAACGTCGATTGACAAAAGAAAAGGATAATTCCACGGGCTCACGATTAAAACGTTGCCGTAGGGCTCCTTATAGATACGGCTCACGGAGGGAAATTGCGCTATCGGGGTGTGTACCCTTTGAGGGCGCGCAAAGGAGCGGAGATGCTTTTTAAGATATGAAATTTCGGAAAGAGTGATGCCGATTTCGCTCATGTAGCTTTCAAAGGCGCTTTTGCCGAGGTCTTTGGAAAGGGCTTCGGCGAGGGCGGATTCGTGCTTTTTTATTGCTTTATAAAGCTTATTTAAGGCGTTGAGGCGAAATGAAACGTTGAGCGTTTCACCGGCTTCAAAATATTCTCTTTGAGCTTGCACTGTTTTTGAAATATCCATCAATAAGCGCTCCTTAAAATTGATATTATGTCGTTTTCGTCGGCGGATGCGGGGTTGACGAGGATTGCGCCGTCGTTTACCGCGCCGCGGGCTATGGCTGCAAAATCGTCCTTACTGACGCGGTTTGTCTCGGAAAGAGTGTGAGGAAGATTTGCCTTCTCGTGGCAGAATGAGATGAGCCCTTCGACTTTTTCGACCGCTTTTTCAGCCCTTTTTTCGGCGGGGCAGGATGCGTATTCATTTGGCTCTGCAAGGTGGAGCAGAAGCTCGGAATATGTGTCGCTGCACGATGAAAGATTGTAGCGCATGACGTGGGGCAGCAGAATTGCCATTGCGTCGCCGTGGGCAACGTGGCAGTGAGCGCCGAGCGAATGCCCGATCGCGTGGACGAGCCCGACCATGCTGTTGCCGAATGAAACGCCCGCGAGCGCGGCAGCGTTTGCCATTGCAAGGCGTGCGTCCTTGTCGGCAGGCTTGGTGATTGCGGTTTTGAGGTTTTGCGCAACGAGCCTAATCGCCGAGGCGGCAAAAGCATCGCTGACGGGATTTTTTTGCAGGCAACTGTATGCTTCAATCGCGTGACAGAGCGCGTCGATGCCGGTTGAGGCGGTGATGCGCGGAGGCAGAGTTTGCGTCATGCGGACGTCGAGAACGGCGACGTCGGGAACGAGGAATGATGAAACGTATTCCATTTTAATTTTCAATTGCGTGTTTGAAATGACGGCGATGGGCGTCGCTTCGCTGCCGGTGCCGCTCGTGGTGGGAACGGCGATGAAGGGAATGTCATTGATATTTGCTATACACTCGCAGCCCATGAGCTCTGTTATGTTTTGCGAGCCCGAAGCGAGAACGAGGCGCGCACCTTTGGCGGTGTCGATAACGCTGCCGCCGCCGACCGCGATGATTGAATCGCAGGAGTGTTTTTTATAGACGTCGGCAACCGTGTTGACGGTTTCGATTGAGCTGTCGGGCGGAACGGCGGTGAAAACCGCGCCGGGCGTGACGCCGGTGAGAGCCGATTGTACGGTTTTGAGCGCGCCTATTTTTTCAAGTCCCTCGTCCGAAAGCGGAAGCGGCGACGACGCGCCGAGAAGGCGAAGCTCGTAGGGAATGTTCTCGAGCGCGGACGCGCCGGAGCATATTTTGACCTTGTTTTGAAATTCATAATATTTGGGAAGCATTTTTTCATTATCCTTTCTGTTGGGCTTTCTTTCCGTAGAATGGGAGCTTTATATAGGTTAAAAGCATGGGCTCTTCGCGGCGGTAGACCTTTGTTAAAATGCGGCGCGTTATAAGCTTTGGAAAAAGGCAGCTTTCGGCAATGTCGACAATGCGCACAAAGCCCATGGCGGCATTGATGCTGCCCGAAAGATAGAACGCGTGCGCCGCGTATGCGCCGGCGACGCTCATCTGCCCCGTAAAAACGCGGAAAGCGGCGGGGATGCTTTTGAAAATAATCTCAACGTCGTATTTATCGGTCTTGACTTTTTCAATCATGCCATCCTTCACCATGACCGTAAGGCGCGGGGATTTGGGCGACGGGGAGGCGGCGATGCTGTAAACGGCGCCGTGATCAAGCGTGGCAACCTCTTTCATAATGCGGCTGTCGGACGATGAGAGGACGTGGACGGCGCGGTAGAGCACCTCCATAACGGCAGAGCAGACAAATTCTTTGAATTGCATGGCACAACCTCCTCAAATGTACTGTATTTATTGAAATTATTATATAGGCGGAAAGGCAAATTGTCAAGCGGAGAGCGGAGGGAGCGGAATGGGTAAAAAATTTTGGTTAAAGGGGTTGACAGATTGGGAATTTGATATTATAATAGGCTATGCGTTGAGCGAAAAACGCTTTCGGGGTGTAGCGCAGATGGTAGCGTGCTTGGTTCGGGACCAAGAGGCCATGGGTTCAAATCCCGTCACTCCGACCAAATCGGGTGTTCATAGCTATGAGGTTATGAACGCTCGATTTTTTGTTGATATTTTGGAATAAATATGCTACACTCAAGATGAATGAAATTGAGGGAGGCTATGGAGGATGAAGAAAAAAGTCAAAGAAGCGGCGGCAATATTGGCGGTATTGGTTTTGTCGGTGGTTTTTGCGGCGGGAGCGTTTGCGGAGGACGCTGCGGAGAGAGTTGAAAGAAGCGTTTTCAAGGCAGGGCAGGTGGCGGAAAATAGTGCGGAGGTTGATGGGGCGATAATTCTTGCGGGGTATGAGGTCAACGCGGGCGGAAGCGGCACTTACGCGGCGCTTGCGGGAAACGCGGTGAAATTAACAGGCTCGATAGAGAAGGATGCGTTTATCGCGGGCAGCAGCATTGTGCTGAGCGGGAGCGTGGCACGGGACGTTTATGCTGCGGGAAAATCTTTGGAGCTTGATGGAGATATCGGGCGGAACGTTTACGCCAAAGGCGAGAAAATTGTTGTAAACGGATTTGTCGGCGGCGATTTGCGTTTGGACGCGCAGAAAATTGAAATTGCGGAAGGCGCGGTTATTTCGGGAAAGCTTTACTATAATGAGGATGCGGAAATAATTTTGCCCGAAAGCTTTACTACGGAAACCGAAACCTTTGAAGGATTTGCGCCGTATGAGACAGAGACGAAAACGTTTTATATTACGACAATCGATAAAATAAGGGCTAAGGCGATAAGCTTTGTCGGAATAGCGCTCGTCGCGTTTGTTTTGCTGTGGTTTACGCCCTTTTTTGAGGCTGTCGACAGGCGGTACACGGGAGCGCCGTTTAAGAAATATGCCGCGGCGTTCGGAATTGGCTTCGGCATATTGGCGGGCGTACCGTTGGGGGCGATTATTTTGATGGTTACGGGTGTGGGGCTTCGGATTGCATTTTTGCTGATAGCCCTATACGCGGCGGTTATCATTGCGTCGCCGGTCGTTTTGGGCTTTGTGTTGGGCAGACTGATTTGGCGAAAGCTCTTTAGGAGGAAAGAGTGCTATTACGCGGAGCTTCCGATAGGGCTGCTTGCGGCAATGGTTATAAAAAATCTTCCCTATGTGGGTATTCTTTGCGCGATTGTCTCTGTGGCGTTCGGAGTGCTCGTGTTAGCGTAGATGTTCGGCAACGGCGAGACGGCGGAAGCGAGCGAAAAGTTAATAAAATGTGAACATAGTGATATGACGGACGAGAGCGGGAAAACACCTGTTGACGCGTAAAAAAATATGTGTTATAATCCAACCAATAGAAAAAAATGCGGAAATCGGGGCGATGTGACGGGTGAGTAAGGGACGGAGCATTTTCGCGTCGGTGAGCTCGGTAATGGTGATAATGATTGCTTCAAGGCTTTTGAGCCTTTTGAGCGTGCAGATATATATGTCCTTTTACGGGGCGAGCGACGTTTATTTGAATATATATTCCTATGCGATTAGCATTCCCAATATTATTTTCACCTGCATAGGAACGGCGCTGTCGACCGTCGTGATTCCGATATATGTCGGGCACAGGGCGACGGGCGAGGCTGACAAGGCGAAAAAATTTGCCGACAACATAATAACGGTTTCCTTGGCGCTGACGGCGGTTTTGGTCGTGATAGGAATAGGGCTGTCGTTTGTGCTGCCGCGCCTGACGGCGTATGCGGACGATGAAGAGACTTACTCCTTTGCGGTAAAAGCGCTGATGATTGTAATGCCGGTGATGTTTTTCTACGCCTTAAATTACATCTTTCAGGGAATGCTGCAGGCGATGGGGCGCTACAAGCTGCCCGCGTTTGTGAGCGTGCCGTCAAGCCTCATTGTAATAGGATATGTCCTGCTTTTGGGCGATAAATATAAAATACCCGGACTTCTTGCGGCGACGGTTTTGGGGCTTGCGATGCAGGCGATAATTCTAATTCCGCCGCTCATAAAAGAAGGCTACCGCTACCGTCCGTCGTTCGGAATTAAGGATCCGGACATTGTTCAGGCGGGAAAGATGACGCTGCCGGTTTTGTTGGGCGTGGGCGCGTATCAGATAAATATGCTTTACAACGTCAGCATGATTGCGCGGTTCGGAATGGTGACGCTCTTAAACTATGTGCAGAATCTGACGCTCTACATGGTTTTGGCGATTATATATTCCGTGACGGCGGTAATTTATCCAAAGCTGACGGAGAGCGCGTCGCGCGGCGAGATGGGCGAATATAAGGAAACGCTGCGGGGAATACTGATGAGCATATGCGCACTTTTGATACCGATGACGTTCGGCTTCATTGGCGTGCGGGAGAGCTTGTTGGAGCTTATCGCGGCGTGGGGAAAAATAACCGAAAACGACATTGCCAACGCGGCGATGCTTCTTTCAATGTACGCGGTTGGCATTTTGGGTATAGGTTTGAAGGAGATACTTGACAGGGCGCTTTACGCGCTCGGCGATACGCGGACAAGCGCGGTGAACGGTGTTGTGATAATGGCGGTGAACGTATGTTTGAGCCTTATTTTGATGCAGTTTATCGGAGCGTTCGGAATCCCCTTGGCGTACAGTATTGCGTCGCTGACGGGTATGTGCGTGCTTTTGTGGCGGCTTCGCAAAAAGATAGGTTCGTTTGCTGAAGGATTGGGAACATTGCTGTTAAAATGCATTGCGGCATCTTTTGTGATGCTGATTGTCGTTGAGGCGGTGAACGCGGCTTTCGCGGGGCTTGGCGATGCGCTTTTAATGCGGATAATAAGGCTCTTTGTGCCGGTCGGCGCGGGGCTTGCGGTCTATTATATAATGGCGCTTATCTTGAAAATTGCGCCGGTGATTGATTTTACGAAAAAGCTTTTGAGAAGGGGCGCACAATGAGCAAAATAGGATATGCGGTTTCGTATGTTTTATATTATTTTTTTGCGCGGCATCTGCCGTCGTCCTTTGCGCCATATAGCTTTGGCGCGGGGAGGCTGCGGCGCTTTTTGGCGCGGCATATGTTTGCAAAGTGCGGCAAAGGCGTGACGATTGAGCACGGCGTGTTTTTCGGCGGAGGGCGCGAAATTGAGATTGGCGATTACAGCGCACTGGGGCTGAACGCGAGGATTTCGGGACCGCTTTCGATAGGAAACGACGTGATGATGGGACCCAATGTGTCGATATATACGCAAAATCACGAAACGGAAAACATATACAAGCCGATGCGCTGGCAGACCGCGCCGAAAGAAAAGGTGACGATAGGAAACGACTGCTGGATCGGCGCGAACGCGATTATTCTGCCCGGAGTGACGATTGGCGACGGGGCGATAATCGGCGCGGGAGCCGTTGTGACAAAGGATGTGCCTCCATTGGGCGTTGTGGGCGGCGTGCCGGCGAAATTGATAAAGATAAGGGAGCAGAAGAAGGATTTGCCGAAGATAAAAATTTTGTATTTGATAAACCACGCCGGGAAGGCGGGAACGGAAAAATACGTTTACAATTTGGTGAGAACGTTTGAGGGTGAAAAGGCGAAGTGCTATTTTGCATATTCCGAGCCCGGGCTTTTGTCGGAACAGATGGAAAGGCTGGGGATTCCCTCACTGCGGCTTGAAATGAAAAGTCCGTTCGATTTTAAGGCGGCGAAAAAAATCGCGGACTACTGCCGTGAAAACAACATCGACGTTATCCACACGCAGTACCCGCGGGAAAACTACATCGCGCTTCTTTCAAGACGGTATTTCGGCGGAACGAGGGTTGTATATACGTGCCACTTGACGCTCAAAACGTCATTTTTGTGGAAGATAACGAACAAAATGATGCTAAAGCGCAACCACAAGATAATTTCCGTGTGCAACAACGGCAAGGAGCTGCTTATCGGAAACGGCGCGCCGGAGGATAAGATTGACGTTGTGTTTAACGGAATACGTCCGTCGGAGAAGGTTCTGAAAAATACGGATAAGCGCAAAGAGCTCGGAATTGACGAGGACACATTTGTGATAATAACTCTCTCGCGCTATCACATGGCGAAGGGGCTTGAGTTTTTCGTCGACAGCGCGGCGGAGCTGAAAAAAATTGCGTCGAGAAAATTTGTCATTCTTTTTGTGGGCGACGGCGAGCTTTACGACACGATTTCGCAAAAGATAGATGATTTGGGCTTGCGCGGCGAGATAATGCAGCTCGGATTCAGGAACGATTCGCAGGAGCTTCTTGCGGCGAGCGACCTTTACGTCAACTCGGCAAAATGCTATGAGGCGCTGTCGTTTGCCATTTTGGAGGCGCTTGACCACGCGCTGCCGGTTGTGGCGACGAACGTCGGCGGCAACGGCGACATTGTAAACGAAAAGAATGCCTGCGGAAGGCTCGTTGAATACGGCGACGCGAAGGGCATGGCGGAGGCGATAAATCTTTTAATGGAAGATGAGGCGCTGTACGCCGAATATTCCGAAAACGCGCGGAAAGCCGTTAAAGAAGTTTTTAATTTGGATGTTCTCTTAGAGGACACCTATAATAAATATTTTTAAACCAGGAAAGAAGGCAAATTACTATGCAGGAGAAAAAGAAAGCAAAATTTAACGTTATCGATGCGATTGTTATCATCGCGATTGCAGCTGTTGTCGCTGTTGTGGCAATTAAGCTTGTGGGCGGCACGTTCGGAAGCGGAGGGGAGAGTACATACACTCTCAAATTCCTGTGCGAAGAGGTGCCGGATTTTGCGGCAAACGTCATTGAAGTGGGCGACACCGTTTTGGACGAATCAAAGGACGTTCCGCTCGGTGAGGTTACGGACGTTACGGTGAGCGATTCGAGAACGTATACGACAGATTCCGACGGAAACGTTCATCTTGCGCCGAAGGAATATTACAACTGTGTTGAGCTGACGACAACCCTGACGGCGTCGGATTATACGAACGGAATTATCGTCAATTCGTCAAAATACGGCGTGGGACACTCAATCACGATAAGAGTGGGGAAAGCAAAGATATTCGGGCGTATTTCCGCGATAGAGAAGGTAGAGTGAAGCCAAATGGCTTTACAGCCGACTTTATGAAAAGGAAGTGATACACAATGGTGACGGAAAGCGTTAGTTATCATTTTTTACTGGCGTTTGTTTCGCTTATTAAAAGAAGCGCGACGGCAAAGATAGCGATGAAAATTGTCCGCGCGGTTTGGCGGGCGGCTTGGGAAAGTAAAACGGCATATATAATAAGTAGGTTTTTTGCCGCGATAAAGCGCGCCGTGCAAGAAAGCGGGCTCTACGCATGGCTCGGAAACGGCGTGTGTACGGAGAAAAAATATTCGGAGTCTCTTTTTTACAATGCTCTGAACGCTTTTGTAAGATGGGCTTTGCAAATTGTCGGCTCGGTGTGGGCTTGGGGGCAGAAGCTTTTTGGAGGCTCCTACACGGCGTGTGTCTGCGCCAAAATAACGAGCGTTCTCACGCTCAGCAACGCGCTGGCGCTCTTTGTGGGCTTTTTGATGATTTGCCCACACGATTTTTGGAACAATATGTATACTGCGTTGGCGGCGGCGTTCTTTGTCGCTTGGGCGGCTGTGGACTGTGTAAAGCGCGGGAAATTTCCCCGTGCGGAGGGCATAAACCTTTCGCTCATAATTTTTTTCGCGGCGATAGTTATCAGCGTTGTGACGGCGATTGTGTTCTCGGACGCGCTGAGAATTTCGATACTGCTGCTTGCGGCGATATTTATCGCGCTTGCAATTTATTTGGCTGTGGACGACGAGGAAAAGCTTATCGGCTTTTTGAAGATTGTACTCACATTCTTGGCAATCACGGCGCTTTACGCGATTGTGCAGAGAATTATGGGCGTTGAGGTTGACGAGGAATTTGTTGACCTGACGGAAAACGAGGGTATGCCGGGAAGAGTGTATTCGACATTCTCAAACCCGAACAACTACGCGGAGCTGCTGCTGCTCTTTGTGCCGTTCTTTGTGCCGCTCTTAATGAGCCTCAAGAAAAACGGACAGAGAATACTCGCGGCTGCGGGCGCGGCGGTGTGCGTTGTGGCGCTCGCCATGACATATTCGCGCTCGTGCTGGGTCGGAATTGCGCTGGCTGTGGTCGTATTTATCATGATTTATGATAAGCGGTTCATTGTGCCGGCGGCGATAATTGCGATTGCGGCAATTCCGTTTTTGCCGGAGACGATAATAAACAGAATATTTACGATTGGCTCAATGGACGACTCGTCGAACAGCTACAGAATTTACATTTGGGAAGCGTGCATAAGAATGGTGCGCGATTTCGGCTTGACGGGCTTGGGGCTCGGACCGTCGTCGTTCAAGGCGGTATATCCCGACTACGCGGCGAGCATTGCGGCGACGGCGTCACATTCGCATATGCTTTACATGGAGCTTGTGATTGAAACGGGCGTGCTGGGTTTTGCGAGCTTTATGGCGTATATGTTTATTGTCGTTAAGAAAACGGCGGGCGCTATGCGCCGCATGACCGGAAAGCTTCGCGCGGCAGCCGCGGCGGGCATTTCGTCGCTCGGCGGTATTGCGTTTGTGTGCTGCGTCGAATATGTGTGGTTTTATCCGCGCGACATGGCGGCGTTTTGGATTGTGACGGCGCTGTGCCTTGTGACATGCAGAATATCGAAGAAAGAACAGCAGATTGCGACGCTGTAAAGTAATTAAATGTAGAATGTAAAATGTACAATGTAAAATGAAGGAACAAATTTTGCGAAGCAAAATTTGAATTTAAGCGCCTGCGGGCGCGGGAAAGAGAATCACTGCGTATTAGGTTGTGAGATAAATACAAATTCCGATTTGCGGAATTTGTACCTGAATTATACATTTTACATTATAAATTATTAAAAGGGAATGTATAAGATGAAGGTTTTTCATCTCATTAGCGGAGGCGACAGCGGAGGGGCGAAAACACACGTGTTTTCGCTCCTTGACAAATTAAAATATCTTGCTTATGTGCGCGTGGGCTGCCTCATGGAGGGCGTGTTTTATCGGGAGATACTTGAAAAGGACATTGACAGCGTGCTTTTTAAGCAGAAAAACAGGTTCGATTTGTCGGTTGCGGGCGAGATTGCGAAAATGATAAACGACGAGGGCTTTGACGTGCTTCACGTTCACGGCGCGAGGGCGAATTTTGTCGCGATGTTTTTGCGCAAAAAGGTCAATGTGCCGATAATAACGACGATGCACAGCGACTATATGCTCGATTTTGACGAACCGGTGAAAAAGCTGTTTTTTACGAATTTGAACAAGGCGGCGCTGCGAAAAATACCTTATTTTATCGCCGTGTCGGACAATTTTAAGGATATGCTGATTGAGCGCGGCTTTCGCCCGAACGCGATATACACGGTTTATAACGGCATGGACTTTTCAAAGGTTCCCAAAGCGGCGAAGGCAAAGGAGCGTTATGCGATAGAGCGCGGTTTTTGCTATGAAAAGGACAGGATCTATGTCGGCATTGCGGCGCGCTTTGACGCGGTCAAGGGCGTGGACGTTTTCATCCGTGCTGCGGGCGAGGTGCTGAAAAAGAGACACGACGTTGTGTTTCTCATTGCGGGTGACGGTGCGGAAAAGGATAAGCTTCATGCTCTGGCGAGGGAAGTGGGCGGCGGAGAAAACATAAAATTCCTTGGTTTTGAAAATGACATATACGGCTTTTTGAACATAATCGACATCAACTGTCTGACCTCTCAGAACGAAAGCTTCCCCTATTCTATGCTGGAGGGCGCGGCGATGGGCAAAATGATGGTCGCAAGCCGCGTGGGCGGCATACCTTCACTTGTGCGCGACTACGAAACGGGCTTTTTGTTTGAAAGCGGCAATTACCGCGAAATGGCAAATAAGCTCGTTGAAGCCGCCGACAACGAAGCTCTGCGCCTTGAAATGGGGGCGAACATTAAAAAAAGAGCGACGACGCTTTTTTCGAGCGACAATTTTGCCTCCGAGCATATGAAAATTTATAAAAGCGTTTTGGCGGATTATAAAAATAGGAAGAAATACGATTTTTTAATCTCGGGTTATTACGGCTTTAACAACAACGGCGACGACGCTCTGCTTGCGGCTGTGGTGCAGGATATTAAAAAAACGTGCGAAAACGCGAGGATTGCGATTTTGTCGCACAGACCGAAGGAGACGAAGAAAAAATACCGCACGGACGCGGTGAGCCGTGTCAATCCGTTTGCAATCGGGCGCACGATGAAAAAATCGAAGGTCTTAATCTCCGGCGGCGGTTCGCTTTTGCAGGACAAGACGAGCTCAAAATCGCTGTGGTATTATCTTTTGATAATCCGCGCGGCAAAAATGTGCGGCATGAAGGTCATGCAGCTCGCAAACGGGTTCGGACCCGTGAATAAGGAATTTAACGTTAAGCTCACGCGAAAGACGATAAATAATTGCGTCGACGTTATAACGCTGCGCGACAACGATTCCTATGCGAAAATGGAGGAAATAGGCATAATTGTGCCGAAAAGCGTGACGGCTGACCCTGCCGTGATGCTGGACGGAATTGACAGCGCCGCGCGCTTGAGGCTTTTTAAGGCGGAGGGCATACCCGAGGGGGATTACATCACGGTTTCCGTGCGCGAATGGCGCGACTCGGCGCCTCTCTTTTGGGAGAGCGTCGCGGCGGCGTTGAAATCGGCGGCGGAAAGGCATGGGCTGAACATTGTTTTCATCACAATGCAAAGACCCAACGACGAAGCAATAACGCGCAAAGCGGCGGAAGCGGTCGGAGAGAGGGCGTTTGTCATTAAAAAAGAGCTTTCGATTGAGGAAACGATAGGCGTTATCGCGGGGGCAAGGCTCAACTTTGCGATGAGGCTGCACGCGATGATTTACTCCGCGGCAAAGGGCGTGCGTACGGTGGCTTTAAAATACGATCCCAAGATTGAAGGATTTATGAAATACGTCGGCATTGAAAACATTGCGGATGTGAAGGACGCGGATGAAGAGATGTTAAGCCGCGCGATTGAAAAGGCGCTTTCGGAGGATGCGCCAATGCCGGATGCGGCGCTGCGGGAAAAGGCGCATGAAAATACGCTGCGGGCGCTGGAACTGTTACAGTAAACAGCACTGAAATGCAAATTAAACAAAGGATTGTGAGATCTGAAATACAAAATTGGGTATTGTTTCACAATTGAACACAAAATTTTTATAATATTTTTATGAAAAACATCTTGAAAAAAATAAAATCTGTGTTATACTGTTTATATGTGAATAATGCGGGGGAGTGTATGGAGACGCGGAGGAGCGCCGCGAGGAAAACCTCTTTCGTATGATTTAAAACACAAATCTTTCTGAAAGGAGACGAAATGATGAAGAAATTCAGCAAAATTTTTCTCGTCACGGCAATCGCGGTTATCGCGCTCTTTGCCATGATGACAGTTGCCTCCGCAGCTACGACAATTTCAGATGTTACGGCCAGCGTTGCAACTGACGAGGGCAGAACGATTTCCGTTACGGTTACGTATGATAACCCGGAAAGCGCTCAGCAGTCCACAATCTTGGTTGTTCCGTCAACCGTTACAAGCGTAGCGCTCGTTACGGATTCGGACATTAAGTATATCGACCAGGAGGCTGTTGACGACACAACGGTTACATACACGTTTAAGCTCCTCTCGGACGACAGAACCGGTGTTTATAATGTTTATGTCGGCGGTACGTCTGTTGACGCTCCCAGCGGTACATCTTTCTCGTTTGACACAAGAAGCATTATAGGTACGATTTCGGTTCTCGGCGACGCAACGAAGGCTACGGTTGTTGCGACCGATGCGAGCGGCGTTAACACGTCAGGTTCGGTTGAATCGGATGGCTCGTATTCAGTTGAAGTTGGTCAGGGCACACACACGGTTGTTCTCGGAAAGGCTAACTACCTTTACAAGACAATCGCTGATGTAACTGTATCCGACCTCAATGTTGATCTTGGCGCGGCTACACTTTACGGCGGCGACTTCAGCGGAGATGCCGTTATTGACCTTACAGATCTTCAGGGAGCGCTTACAGTTTACGGCACAAGCAATTCCGATTATGATCTTAATGATGACGGCGTTACAGACTTGACGGACTTGCAGACGGTTCTTATTAACTACAATATGTCCGAATAGTAATATTCTTTAAGACGATTGTTGGTGTAAGAAAAACCAATATTGCAGGGAAGTAGTTTGCCAAATTAGGTTTACTATTTTAGAAAGAGAGGTTTTTTCGGAACATGAAAAGAAGTATTTCTTTGATACTTGCAATTGCGGTTATGTTCTGCTTTTGCATGACACCTGTTTTTGCGGATGACGAAGCAACGGAAACGACAACAACCACTCCGACAGCTACGCTGACGGCAAGTCTTTCCGGCGACACAGAACCGCAGGCAGGCGAGGTTTTCACGGTATCGTTTGATTTTACCGATGTAAGCACAAATCTTTTTAAGTCGGCACAGGTTGCTTTCTCTTGGCCGGCAGATGTTGCAACGCTTTATGACGTTGAATATGAGGAAGCTATTACGGATGATGCTTCGGCACAGTATTCTGTAACTGTAAACAATGTTACATCCGGTCGTTCCAATAAGTTTACGTCGATTTCCACTTGGGATGTTGCAAACGGAACAGGTGACTTTACAGTATACATTGATCCCAATGCTACGGATACATCGTCTGTTGAATTGACAGATGGCACATGGCATTTCATTGATGTGGCGTTTATCCTTGGCGAAGACCAGTCTTATGAGGATTTCTCTTTGTCGATTACCAAAGTAAAGGCATACTTTACAGCAGCCGGCACTGATATTGAGTCTTCGATGGCTGACGGTACGGTAACAACTAAGGGTATCTCGGGTTCGGTTTCGGATCCCACTACGGTTACGGTTGACGACGTTACATATGACGTTGTAAGCTCTAACTACATTTCGAACGGTTACTTTACCGACGGAACGGTTGACGGTTGGACAGAAGCTTCCGCAGGCGGCGCACTTCCGTGGGAAGTTGTTGAGAGCGAGAACTTCGCTTCCGGCTATGCTATGCATCTTGTAGGTGATTCTACAGGCGGCACAGGCACCAACACAATGCGTACTTTCTTCCCTGTTGAGGGCGGCAAGAAGTATTATGTAACGGAGACTGTTTATAACGTAGGTTCTTCGACAACTGACTCTATGAATGCTGTTGTAGCTACAGGCGCTGCGGCATTTGGTGCATTGACAAACGTAACCGTATACAGCATTATTGATTACGGCGGAGTTTGCTCGTGGACTTCTTCCGAGACTGCAGGCGTAGGCACAACTTGGAGCAGAGGCACGACTACCGTTCCGACGGGTTATCCCTCACGCTCGAGCAGCAGCCAGTATCAGGATATTGAGCTTGATGCAGGTGAGCTTGCGGTTATCGAAATGATTATTAATGTTCCCGAAGCAGCTGAGAATATCATGTTCTCCGCAGGCGCTTGGGGCAACACGAACATCTACTACGGCGACTTTGCTATCTACGAAGTAGAAGAGCAGACTGAAACTCCGACCGAAGAGCCCACAGATGCAGAGACTGAGGAGCCCACAGA
>JAJQCX010000188.1:15831-32608 GCA_021202495.1 Clostridia bacterium
AGACTGAAACTCCGACCGAAGAGCCCACAGATGCAGAGACTGAGGAGCCCACAGAGGAAGAGACAATCGAGGGCGCTTACTACGCTGTAGCAGGTCAGAACGCAGAAGGTATTTATGACCTTCCCGAGGAGATTACAGGTAAGGCTACCGTAACATTCAAGGGCGCTGTTCTTCAGAGCGTTGACAACACGCTTATCGGTATCAACAACGCTGATCTCATGACAACCAACTCTTACTTTACAAACAGCAGCGTTATGCTTCTTATAAATGCGGACGGCGCGCTCAGCTACAGAGATGGCAGCAGCACGGTTTCGTCCGGCGTTAACCTCACAGTTGGTGAAGAATATGACTTCACATATGAGATTGACGTTACAAGCGCAACATGGGGCGTAACAATTGCGGATGCTGATGGCAATGTTGTATTCACAATCAGCGACCTTGCATTCAGAACAACTGCCGATGTTCTTGACAGTATCGTTCTTGTAAACAACAACAGTGTTGACAAGACTGCATATGTAAGAGATATCGTTGTAACGGTTGAAGAAGAGCCCACAGACGAAGAGACTGAAGAGCCTACTGATGAAGAAACAGAAGAACCCACTGAGGAGACAACACTTCCCGAGGATGCCGTTGTTTCCGTAACAGGTCAGAGCGAGGAAGCTATCGTTGCTCTTGAAGAGGCTATCACAACAACAGGTACGGTTGAGTTCACACTCGTTGTTGATACAACTCAGACGAACGACACACTTGTTGCTCTTACCAACGGCGAAGCTATGGCTTCCAACACGAACTACTTTGCTAACGCAGGCGTTCAGTTCATGATTTCCGGCACAACGCTGAAGGCAAGAATTGACGGCAACACAGAGGAAGTCGGTACAGTTGAGAGCGGCGTTGAGTATACCTTCACGGTTTCGGTTGACGTTGAAAATCAGACATGGTCTGCTGTTGTAACAGATTCTGAGGGCAATCAGGTTGCTGTAGTTGAAGAAACAGCATTCAGAAGCGAGAGCGCTCTTGAGAGCATTGACTCTATCGTAATTCTCGATAACGCAGGCGGCGTTGAGTCGGCATATGCATATGCTATCACAGTTACGACTGAGAGCACAGGCGGCGACGACGAGGATCTTTCGGTTGAAGTTACAGACTACACCTATACAGACGGTGGTCAGGTAATCGCTACGGTTGGTCTTATCGACGGCGCTACAGAGCCGACAGATACTATCGTTTACATCGTTTCCTTCACGAAGGACGGTTCACCGCTCGGTATCGTTGCAGGTGAGATAGCTGTAGGCGGAACGATTAATGTCAGCAACTCTGATTCGACAGGCGTTGCAGCTATATCGTTCGTAACGGGCATTACGGTTGAGGATGTATCTCCCGTTGACGGAGACAGCGACCTCGGCACACCCGTAGGCGTATACTATCCGGCTGAATAAGCAAAATTAACGCAAAATAAAGCAGAATAAACCCAATAAAAAGGCTCGGATTTTCCGAGCCTTTTTGTACGGGGAATTTTATGTGAAGTGAAGGTTGGATTTTCGCAGCCGCGGGTGACACAGGGGATTGTCGGTGGACAGTGGTTAGTGATCAATTGATGGAACAAATTCCGCGGGGCGGAATTTGGATTTTAAGCGCCTGCGGGCGCGGCGGGCGGAGCCGGAACGCTCCTGCTGCCTTAAATCATCCGGAACTTTATGTTGTGGCGACAAATAGGAACAAACGCACGGGGCGCGTTTGATTATATGCGCTGCGGCGCAGGCGGGCGGGGCAAGATGCGCCCCTATAGTCGGAATTGCAGCGGTGTGTGAGGAAACAAGAAAGAGCGGGGAGCCCACGGCGGGAGACGAACCCCCGCTCTACGACCTAAGACGGCGGGAAAATCAAGTTTTTTGTTGAATATTAGTATTATTAAGCGCGGGCGCCGATAATTTTGAGGCAGCGGAGGGATTTATAGCTATAGGTTGAAAGCGGGCGGTTGAAGGCATCGGGGGAATGGGAGGCGGTGAGAATTGAGCTTTTGGAGCCGCGGTGTGAGGAGCGGGTGACGATGAGAGTTTGGGTGAAGGTGATTGAATCCTGCGAGAGTTGGATTATGTCGCCGCATTTCATTTCGGAAGGGGATGCGCATTCCGCGTAGGGCCCCGCAAAGGTATTGGAGGTTAAAAAGGCGGCTAAAAATTCCGCGCCGCTCCATGAGGGGGAGCGGTCGTTTAGAGAGGTGTAGTACCAGCCGTCGGGCGCAAAATTCATCACGCCGCAGCCTGCAAAAATGCACTGTGAGGCAAAGCTTGTGTCGTCGCCGCCGAAGATGCTGAAGGAATAGTAGAGAGGGTTGCGGGAAAAAGCCCATAGGGCGGCGTAGTCGTAGACGAGGGTTCGGTCGTAGGTGATATGACGCATGATGATTTCCTTTCGTTTAATTGCTGAGAACTTCGATGAGGGCATCGGAGAATAATTTTACGCCGAGCTTTGCTTCTTCGAGAGTGTTGCCGTTGGTGCCGACTTCGACAATCAGCGCGCCGGGGGCGGTGTGCTGATTAAAGCGCTGTTTGCGCAGGTTTATCGGGCGGGCGAGGCTTGGGTAAAGCTCGTTCATTTCGTATTGCAGCTTTAAGGCAAAGGAGAGATTTTGCTGCCAATCGGGGTGGGCAAGTCCGCTTTGGTCGGTGCCGACGACGAGCATTATCTGTGCGGCTTCCTCTCCGTTTATTGTTGCGGCGGTGCGGATTTTTGTGCCGTCGGATTTGATGATTGCGTCGCGGTGAATGTCAAGGACGATTTGGATTGAGGGATATTTTTCGATATAGCTTTCTATCAGCTTGAGGGTTTTGGAATAGCTGCCGCTGTAGGAGGGGTAGTCGTTGATTGATTTGTCGTGGATGGTGTTTATCCCTGCGGCGGTCAAGGTTTCGTAGGCGACTTCGCCGACGGACGCCATGTTGTAATTGATGTCCTCGGTGCGGTCGGTGTCGGATGGGGTGTAGTTATATTTTTCACTGGGAGTATAGCTTTCGCTGGTGTGGGTGTGGACAATGAGAACGAGAGGGTCGTCACTCGAAGCGGAGAAGTTGAGCGGAGCATTCAAAAGCGATGATATATCGACCGATTTGTCGGTTTGATTGTTGATGTAAATTCCGTCGCTCGATTTGTAGCCGTTTTCGGCGGCGGTTTGATAGGTGACGGTTTCGGCGGTGTTTGGCAAAACTATGGGTTCGGAGGTTGTTTCTTCTTCGGTGGGTTCGGGTTCCGTCGCGTCTTCATCGCGGATTTCCTGCGCGGGACGAACGGAAAAGGTGAGCGCGGGAAGCGAAAGGCGAAGAACTGTTTTTGTGAGGTCGTCCTCGGACAAGACGCCGGAGGTGCGCAAGGAAGTTAAAACAACGCCGCCGATCTGCGCGGAGGAAAGAGAGCCCGAGGAAGAGAGCTTACAGACGCAGAAAAGCGCCGCCAACGCTGCGGCAAGCATGAGCGCGGTGACGGGTTTGACGGCGCGAAGCGACGTGAAGCAATAAATTTTCGGGCGTTTTTTCATCGAAACAACCTCTTTCTTCAAATATCGTATTGACTAAATGCGAAAAATATGATAAAAATATAGGTATAGATTATATTAAGAAAGATAACGGAGGTAATGTTTTATGTTGGTTTCGGCAACGGAAATGCTCAACAAGGCTGTTGAGGGGCATTACGCGGTAGGACAGTTTAACATTAACAATCTTGAATGGACAAAGGCTGTTCTTTTGACTGCGCAGGAAAATAATTCGCCGGTAATCCTGGGTGTGTCCGAGGGCGCGGGCAAGTACATGACGGGCTTCGGCACGGTTGCGGCAATGGTTAAGGCGATGATTGAGTCTCTCAATATCACCGTTCCGGTTGCGCTGCACCTTGACCACGGCACATACGCGGGCTGCTACAAGTGCGTTAAGGCGGGCTTTTCGTCGATAATGTTCGATGGTTCGCATTTTCCGATTGATGAAAACGTTGAAAAGACGAACGAGCTTGTACATGTTGCGCACAACCTCGGAATGTCGATTGAAGCTGAGGTAGGCTCGATCGGCGGCGAAGAGGACGGAGTTATCGGCGCGGGCGAGATTGCGGATCCTGCGGAGTGCAAGAGAATCGCCGATTTGGGCGTTGACTTTTTGGCAGCGGGCATAGGCAACATTCACGGCAAATATCCGGCTAACTGGAAGGGTCTTGACTTTGACGCGTTGGCAAAGGTTAAGGAGCTTGTAGGCGATATGCCGCTTGTTCTTCACGGCGGTACGGGTATTCCGGCTGACATGATAAAGACGGCGATTTCGCTCGGCGTTGCGAAGATAAACGTAAATACCGAGTGCCAGCTTTATTTCCAGGAAGCGACGAGAAAGTATATTGAGGAAGGCAAGGATCTTCAGGGCAAAGGGTATGATCCGAGAAAGCTTCTCGCACCGGGCTTTGAGGCGATCAAGGTTATTGTTAAAGAGAAGATGGAGCTCTTTGGATCAATTGACAAAGCGTGAGCAATTAACCCCAATTTACTTTTAGAATTGAAAACCGCCGCAGTCGATGCGGCGGTTTTGGTACAATTAAAATAATTTAAGGAGTTGAAGTGATTTATGAAAAAGGTGAAAAATGCAGCAGCGGCGGTGATTGCGGGAGCAATGCTGCTTTCGGCGGCGCCCGCTTTGGCGGAGGGCGAGGTCGGAGTGAGCGTCAACGGCGAGGCGGTTCAATTCAGCGGCGCGGAGCCTGTGATTGTAAATGAAAGGACACTCGCGCCCGCGGAAGATGTTTTCGGTGCGCTCGGAGCCGAAGTAACATATGATGAGAATGCGCAAAGCGTGACGATTGTGTACGGCGAAAATACCGTTGTTGTTGCGGAGGGCGTGCTTGAGGTGAACGGCGAGGCTGTGGAAACCGACGTTGAGGCGGTTGTTGAAAACGGCAGCGTTATGGTGCCGCTGAGAGCGGTGGCGGAAGCGCTGGGCTTTGAGGTGTCGTGGGACAACGATGCGCGCATGGCGGTAATTACATCTGAGGCGGCGATTGAAATGATTGACAATACAAAATGGCAGTATAACGAAAGCGACGGAGTGTATTGGCAGGTCGGGATAGAATACTGTGCAAATCCGGCGGATGAAACATATGAAACGATGGGCATTTTTGTGCCGGCGGCATATATGACGGCGAGCGATAACGGCGACGGAACTTATACCTGCACGGTGAACACCGAAGGCGAGGTAAAGGGCTACAGCGCCGAAACCGCGCCGATGGTCATTCCGGTAAACACGCCGGGCTACAGCGCGATGAGCGCGCCGACGGGCTATGTGAGCGGAGCTAAGACGTACACGGACGAGGGATTTATTTATCTCAACCCGGGCTGCAGAGGACGCAGCCACGGAGCGCCCGCGGGTGTGACTGATTTAAAAGCGGCGATAAGATATGTGCGCTATTGTGAGGATTTGATCCCCGGAAGCACCGATAGAATATTCACGTTCGGAATGTCCGGCGGCGGCGCGCAGAGTGCGCTTGTCGGTTCGACCGGCGACAGTGAGCTTTACAATGCGTATCTTGAAGCAATAGGCGCGGTTATGAGCGAGAGCGACGCCGTGGCGGGCTCGATGTGCTGGTGCCCGATAACGAACCTCGATTATGCGAACGAAGCTTATGAATGGAACATGGGAAGCACGAGAGAGGGCTTGTCGGAGGATATGCAGAGCCTTTCTGACAACATGGCAAAGGCGTTTGCGGAATATATAAACGAGCTCGGCTTGACTGACGCGGAAGGAAATGTACTTGTTCTGACAGAATCGGAGGAAGGCATTTACCGGGCGGGAAGCTATTATGAATATGTGAAGGGCGTTATTGAAAATTCGCTTAACAATTTCCTTTCGGACACGGAATTTCCGTATACTCCCGCATCTTCGCGCGGCGGTATGACGGGAGGTCGCGGCGGTATGCAGGGCGGCGGACGCATTGAGGACGTTGACGGCATTGCGAGAACCGAAACGGCGAGAACCGAAACGGAAAGCGGAACGTATGAGACGGCGGAGGAATATATCGCGAGCCTCAATAAGGACGTTCAGTGGGTAAACTATGACAGTGAAACGAACACGGCGACAATCACGAGCGTGGCTGACTTTGCGAAGGTGTGCAAGAGCGCGTCAAAGAGCGTGGGCGCGTTTGACGATTTGAACTGTGAGCAGGGCGAAAACGAGCTCTTCGGCTACGGCGACGGAAACGGCGCGCATTTTGACGCGGTTATGGCAAATCTTTTGGTCGGCACCGAATATGAAGATGCGTTCAAAGAGGATTTGGCGAAAACCGATTCTGTGGGAAACACCGTTGACGTAAGGCTTAATATGTACAATCCCATGTATTATTTGTCGGATTATTACGAGGGATATAACACGTCAAACGTTGCGAAGTATTGGAGAATACGCACGGGAATAAATCAAGGCGACACGGCGCTGACAACCGAGATGAATTTGGCGCTCGCGCTTCAAAGCTATGGCGCGGACGTTGATTTTGAAACGGTGTGGGCGCAGGCTCATGTTGAGGCGGAAAGAACCGGCTCGTCGAGCGAGAACTTTATTGAATGGGTAAATGAGTGTTTGGCAGAATAAAATAATATAAAAAATGCTCCGCATCTCCCCTTTTTCGGGCTTGACGCGGAGCGTTTTTAATTTAACATATTTAAAACAACATCTTCGGGGGTGTCCTCAACGCCGTCAACCGAGGTGTAGCTTTCGGGGATTTTGCCGACGATGATTGTCTGCGCGATGGGAATGGTGGTCTCTACGTTTACGCTGCTTGAAAGGGTGGGAATGTAAATTCCGACGCGGGTTTCAATTTGAAAGGAAAGAGTGTAGAGGGTTTGGTTGATGCCCTGCGACGTAAAGCTTTCCGCGACTTTGACGCTCGTATTCGACAAAATAAGAAACGTGACGGGAATTTTCGGCCCGAGACCGGAGAAAAATTGATTGGGAAGGAAATTTCCGAGCGGAATGCCTATGCGCTGCTCGTCGAGAGCGGCAATTTCTTTTTTTAAAGATTCAATAAGCGCGCTGCGGAGAAGATTTGTTTCAACCGCGTTAAGGCTGACGGACGCGACGGAGCCGTCGGGAAGATATGTTATGTCGATGAAATCGTAATCGTGCGTCTGCAGCTGCTCGCGGAGAATGGAATTGAGCGTCGCGGCGACGGTGTTTTCCGCGTATGATTTTGTGACGCTTGTTATGAAGGGCTTTATTTTGATATTTACCCACACAAAAAGCAATACCAAAGCCGCAAGGGCGGCAATGATGCTGAAAAACGCGTACCTGATGCGGTGTTTATCATAGGCGTTTACAACGCTGAAACGCATTAAATTTATTCATCGCCTTGATTTTAGATATTCGACTTCAAATGTTCGACAAGTTGTTCGATGCCGGCAGTGTAGCTTTCCTTGCCCATACCCTTGACTTGTCCTATGCAGTAGGGGAGCGTGACGGAATTTGCGCGGAAGCTCTCGCGGTTTTTGATGTCGGACATATGTATTTCAATTGTGGGAATGCCGACGGAGCTAATCGCGTCGGCGATTGCGTAGCTGTAGTGAGTGTAGGCGGCGGGATTGATGACAATGCCGTCGTAAACGCCGAAAGCGGAGTGAATTTTGTCGATTATCGCGCCCTCGTGGTTTGACTGGAATGTGTCAAGTGTGTAGCCTAAAGAAACCGCCTTTTCGCGGCAGAGCCGTTCTATTGTTTCGAGAGTGTCGGAGCCGTATATTTCCGGCTGGCGAATGCCGAGCATGTTCATGTTGGGACCGTTTATTAAAAGAAGCTTCATTACAGTGTTCCTCCGTAAAATCAGTATGGTATAATTATAGCTTTGTGAGGGGAATTTGTCAACCGTGGGAGTAGTGGTTAGTGGTCAGTGGAAGGTTCAAATTTTGCGGAGCAAAATTTGAATTGATTTGACGCGCTGCGGCGCAGGCGGGCGGGGACGAGCCCCGCCCGTACAACGTGATTGAATGTTTATGGACTTTCTTTTAGGCGCTCAATAGCTTTTTTTTCGATGCGGGAGACGTAGGAGCGGCTGATGCCCAATTTTGCGGCGACGGCTTTTTGGGTTTGGGGGATTGTGCCGAAAAGACCGTAGCGCATTGTTATGACGTCGCGTTCGCGTCCGAAAAGGCGCGATTTTACGTTCTCGTAAAGGGTTTTGATATTGTTTTTTCTGTCAACCTTTTCGCACACGTCCTCGCTGTCGCCGACGAGTACGTCCATGAGGCTGACCTCGTTGCCCTCTCCGTCGCAGCCTATCGGGTCGGTGAGTGAAACCTGCGAGGCGAATTTCTTTTCGTGGCGCAGGTGCATGAGTATTTCGTTTTCGACGCAGCGGGCGGCATAGGTCGCAAGGCGCGCAGATTTGCCGACGTCGAAGGATTCAACGCCCTTGATGAGACCTATCGTCCCGATGGAAATAAGGTCGTCAATGTCGGCGGACTGAGAATATTTTTTCACGATGTGCGCGACAAGCCGCAGATTGTGTTCGATGAGAGTGTTGCGGGCATTTCTGTCGCCGTTTTTCATTTTGATAAGACATTCTGTTTCTTCTTCGGCGGAAAGCGGCTCGGGAAAATTGCCGCTCGAAACGTGCCCCAAAAGGCAAAGCGAGGAAAAAAGCGAGCCGAGTAATTGAAAAAACACATTCCGCACCTCCATAGAAGCAGTATATGAGGGGGATTTGGGTTTTGTGCCTGTACATTTTGTGCCGCTTTTATAATTATGGATAAGACGGTTGGACTGTTTTTAAATAAAATTAGCACAATTGGGGAGTTCAATGTTGAATTTGCCGATGAGTTTTATTGACAAAAACGGCGAATATGATATAATTCAATTATAAAAGTCGGCTTGAAAATAAAAGAAAGAGAGGTTGTTTTAAATAAAAAAAGCAGTGTGTGGTTTTTTGCGGAGACAGGCGCATCGTAAATGGTATAATTAATATAAGCAGTTTTTGTTGATTTTTTAAAAGAAATGGGGTTAAGTAAATGGAAAACTATGACGAATTGGATAACACGATAGTTCTGAACGATGAGGACGGCAATGAAGTGCTTTTTGAATTTCTTGACTTAATTGAGTACAAGGAAAGAACCTTTGTTGTTTTGCTTCCGTGTGAAGAATGCGATGAGCCGGATAGGGTTCTGATTTTGGAGTTGGAGCAATCCGAGCCCGACAGTGGCTTTGAATCATATATAAGCGTGGAGGACGAGGAACTGTTAGGTGAGCTCTTTGACCTCTTTAAGGAGAAGTTTAAAGACAAGTTTGAATTTATAGACTGATAATCGGACAGATTTGTAAAAATATTATTAAGGAAAGGCGGAAAAAAATATGAATTATACACCGAAACCGATTGACACAACGAATATTGCACTTTCCCCCGACCTTTTGGAGCTCACCGAAAAGATTGCCGAGAACGTACACGACGTTTGGGCTGTGGGGCGCATGGCGTCGGGTTGGACATACGGAGATGTCCGCGACGACGCAAAAAAGCAAACGCCCTGCCTTGTGCCCTACGGCGAGCTTCCCGAGAGCGAAAAGGAGTACGACAGGAACACCGCACTCGAGACATTGAAGCTTATCGAGAAGCTCGGGTACGAAATTATCAAGAAAGAATAAGTAAGCTCTTGAGGGCGTTGAAGGGGATTGCGGAACGGGATATGTGGCAATGGCTTTCCGACAGGATATAAAAAACATTACCGAATCATAAGATGGGTCGGTAATGTTTTTTTGCGTACTTTCAGTGATTTACGTGACTGCCTTTACGGTGTCTTTCGGAAAGCAATACAAAAATCAATTCGTTTTCAAGGCGTCGACACATTTTTTTTAGGGTATTTATTGGTTTTCCCCGTTTAAAAAATCATTGAAGGCTTTTAATTCTTTCTCTGCCTTGAGAATCTTCTCACGTACAATTTGTAAATTGCACTCATATCTTTGCACGTCGGGATGGCGCTTTGCAAGATCCTCCCAAATGGATTCGGCTTCTTTAAACAAATAAATTTTTTCGCGGCGACGAGACACTGCCGCCAAATAGCAGTAGGAAACGGCTAAATCGTCGTATTCTTCGGCAGCACCTGTTTCGCGCGCCAACTGCTCGCGAATCTCGAAGCTTTTTTTATACCACTTCTTTGCCGCGTAATTTCCCCATGTGTTGCCTAATTTGTTGTAGAATACGGACAAATATCTGCGGGCTTCTGCTGCGCCGGTTTCATTTGCCAACCCCCGTGCAATCCATGCTCCTTCCCTATACCATTTGCGTGCCTCCTGTAAGTAACGCTCAGCTGCGCATATGTCGCCGAATTTGGCGCAGATTACAGCCTTTTCCGTGCGAAATTCGATTGTGTCCGGCATATTTGTCTGCTGCTTCGACAAGCCGTCCCTTTGTATTAGGGGCAGCAGGGGAATATGTTTTTTTATCGCATAGGCAAACACGGCGTCCCTTGCTTCGTTGGGTTCATATAAAAACTTTGACGTTACGGGAATGACAATCAGCCGCATTTCGGCAAGCTCAAGCTCCATTGCATCCTCGTCCCACGGAATATCCAGCTCTGAATTGTAGAAGACCGCGCAGTCTTGCGCCGCGAAAATGTCGGCGCATATCGGCTCGAAATAGGTGTTGAAGTCGTCGGGGTGGGAGGCGAAATATATGCGCGTCCTCTCCGGCGCATCGGTATTGTCTTTTGTTTTGTATGATAATTTTGCCATTTTAAGTCCTCCGTTTCATTGGTTTGTTTATCGATTTGTTTTGCGCCGTCGCCGCCGATTTAAATTGGCAGCCGCCCGCAAATATTCGAGGCTTTTTCGGGTTATGTGGTGATTTCGACATTTTTTTCCTCCGTTTCGTCCTTTTTCGGTTCCTTCAAAAAGTTTGCGGTGTCTTTTATACTTTGCCGCGTTGTATCGCGCGGGTCTTTTTCATATTGAAATTCCTTTTTAAGTATTCCGGGAGTCTTTCCGAGGTCGTAGTCTTCAAAGTCCGCCCATTCGCGGATGAATGGATGGAGCTTTGCGAGAGTATGCTTGTGGGATGAACCGGTTGATTGTTTTCCGTATGCTTGAACTTGGGCGTTGGAGGCACATTCCCAGCCTCGGCTCAGCATGAATCCGTTCCACCTGGATTGCTCAAGCTCTGCGGAAGCCTCCGCATTCTTGGGCGTCTCACAATATTTTAAATATTTTTCAAGAAGCTCCTTGTTGTCGAACGCTTTGAAATTAAGGTATTCTTCTCTGCGCTCAAAGTATGCGCCGGCGGCAAACATTCGGCAGCTCAAGCCGATTGCTGCCAAGAGGGAGGAATCGGCATTGTACGAAAAGCTGTAATAGTCGTTTTCGGCCTGTCTTTCATTGTCGCCGTAATATGATTTGTGAACATTGAGAGCCGTCTCTTCAAGTCTTGGCTTTTCGATAAGGCGGTGGTAGGAGTATATTTCGTCCGCCATGCCAAAGGGGATAAGGTCATATTTGCTGAAGTATGATTCGCCCGCAGGCTGTCCGGAGAGGGTTAGATGCTCCGCGAGGTATGAGTTTTGCCGATCTTTGCATTTTACCGCGATAAACGGTGCGCGGTCGAACGTGCCGCGGCTTCTTAAAAGCCACGTGCGAAGAGATGTTGCGAATTTGATATTGGAATAATCATCCGCAAAATCAACCACAAAATAGTTGCCGCGGCTTAACGCTTGTACGCGCGGGTCATCGGGATTTTCGTCGTGTTCTTTGCCGTAGATAAGGCTCGGAAAGTCTGTTTCGGATATGTCGCAGGGAATAAATTCCGGCTTTATGCACGCGGTCTGCGGCTCGGGATAAAGTCCGGGGCATTCTTGGCGCAGTTTGCATTCCAAACGATGTGCGTCACTTCCGAGCATTGTCATTGTGACGAAGCGTTGACTGCCCAAATAAGATGATGCGATGCTCTCTTTAATAAATCGGTAATTCGTTTCGCTGCATCCGAAGAGTACAACGTTTGAAGAGTTTTCGCCTTTGTTTAGGTACGGGATAAACAGTGGGGCGTCGCAAAGAAGCTGATGTACACAGTCGCGGGTTTCGTCGGCAATGTGAACCTTGAAATATATATTGCTTCCCATGTCATTCACGCTTGCGTCGATAAGCATTGACGCGGTTTCATATTCGGCGCCGATATAGATGTCGATTGAATCTATCATACGCTCCATCTCTGTATTCCTGTTTTTATCGGAGGCGTCCAGAGCAATGTTGAAAAGCTTGTCCAAAAGCCGCAGACATTCGTTGAGGTTTTTTTGCTCATTCTCGCTCATGAAGAGGAAGACAATTCGCGGACGCTTGAAACTGCTGCCGCCGATGTTCTGAGAAGTTATAAAGTCGTCAATGTTGCGTGCAAATTCCGCGTTGATGCCGGGAGCGGGAGCACCGTCGACAGTATACAGCGACCATGTCTCGTTCGGCAAGGAGGATATGAAAACAAGATTGTTCCCGCTCAAGGAATTTACAAAGCAGCAGGGCGCATCCGTATTATTTGTAAAACGGGGAAGCGTTTGACGCTCCGTGCGCTTTTCGCGGCTGATTTGCTGCAGAGCTTTCTCGTTTCCGAGGCTTGCCGCTTCCTTAATATCTTTATTCGCATCTTCGTTTTTCCCCTCTTTTTTGTATAGCAATGCACGCCGGTACAGACATTTGCCGACCTCGAGTTTTGTGTAATCCGAGCGTTTGGTTATGATGTAATTTAATTTCTCGGATAATTGTTCCTGCGAGACCTTATTTTCCGATTCGGCACATTTAATCACAGCTTGCGCGTTATATTTGTCAAATGCGTTTAGAAGATACTTTTTGGCTTTTTCGGAATCCGTCTCATTGTACGCCTCATATAAGTGAAAATATACATCGGATGAAACAAAGGGGATGTCTATGCATTTTTCCCAATATTGCACACCTTCGCTTTGCAGGGAATCGCGAAGGCTCTTGTTTTTTTCCGCATTCGGTTCGCATTTTACCGTGTAAAGGTAAAGACAATCGCCCAATATTTCGTAGACGGCGGCAAAATCCGCTTGAGTGGCGGGAGCGCCGGTCGGTAACGCGGCGGATTTGTTTTTATTACCCGGCGTTTCTTCCTCTTCCAGCCATGCTTTTGCGTCGTCGAGCGCTTTTTTATAGTTCCCTAAACTGTACCACTGCTTAATGCTTTGCAATTTTTTGTAAGAAGTGGTAATCAAGTCGGGTCTCCAAATGAGTTCCATACCCATGGAGTTGAGGAGGTAGGTCTTTTGCTGACCGTGCTTGTAATATACAGCCCTTAATCCGAGGGAGGCAGAAATGAAAAAATTCGCGATTATTTTTTGCACGGACTTACTGTCGCCGGAGTCCAAAAGCGATGTGAAGGCGCTGTTTGCGGTCGGACTTATGCTTTTGGGAACTATTGTATCATTGCCGACCTTGCGCAAATATTCGGCGAGTTCACTGTTTGACAAATCCGCGGATTTAAGGTTTCCGATGATGTGCTCCTGCGTTTTTGTTATAAAATCCTCCCAATTTATCGCGAAAACATCATGCAGAAAATTTGTGATTTTAACATTGTAAACAGAACGTAAAATAAAGTTTTTATAATCATTGTTTTTGTTATCGGGATCCGTTATTATGCTGTGGGGGTTGCCTGAAAAATCCATCCATATTTCCCGTTCTCCCTCTTTTTTGCGGTCACTCAAAAAATCATTTAACGGAAATATAAATTCGAACATTTCTTGGTATATTTCTTTGTGAAAAGTTGTGTTAACATTCGCACTCAGTAAGGGCTTTGCACCTTTATTTCCTATAAAAAGGTCATAATAAAGATCACGGATGCTAAAACATCTGTACTTGTTTCCGGGAAAAAGCGGATTGTATGTTGAAATTTCAAACGCGTTCGGATTGGGTGAATGCCGGCGGTTGGACATCATTGCGTTTTTGTCGCAATCCAAGGGTTCATACATATAATAAGTCTGTGCGGTCATTACAGTCATCTTCTTTTTATCATAAATTTTCACAATAAATTATATCACGGTTGTTATATGCGCGTCAATGTATAAAACGGCAGCGATATGAGAATTTGCCGCTATTCGTCGTTATTTTTGATTACAACGGCAGGATTGGCGCAGCTTTTTTCCATGCTGTTAAGAGAATCATGAGCTCACAAAAGTAGTTTGCGGTTCGGCGCCGCTTGATGCGAAAAAGGGGATAGAGAGTGTGTTTCTCACGGACAATACGCCGCAAAAGCTCAATATAAGAATCTGAGTTGTGATGCCAAAGCTTACGTATTTGGCAAGTCCGCTGCCGTGCATCATATGTATTCGGCAGCGCATGTTTTGTCGCTCTGCGATAAGGTACGAATCTTTGCGGAATGTGTGCGGTAAATACCAATGAAATAAATCGATTGCTCCCGGCATTTTGAGATGCTCCGTTAAAATAAATCGTGTTTGCCGCGCAGCAGCAGGAAAGCTCGAATGCGTTGTCGAAGATGGGGATGCTGCCGGTTCAAGGGTCTCCGCGGCGTCTTCGGGCGACAGATATTAGGATTTATCTTCGATGAAGGTCACCTGTGATTCCGTGAGAATCACAAGGTCTTCAAAAGCATCGGCGCTTAAACTCTCAAACGACACGGGATCAAAGGAAATCGGAGTGTCTTGGGGAAGCTCTATGGGCGTAACCTCGGGGAGCTGTGCTGCGGTATCGGCGGAATTTGCGATGGATTCGTCGTAGACAAAGCTTCCGCCTCCGGCTTCGACAATCGCTTGCCAAACGTTCTTCAAATTCAATCGCTGTTTAGCCGTCAGTTCGTTTTGAGGTTCCGCGACGTCGCCCAACTGCTGCCAATAGACCGTCATGTCCGAAAAGCTCGGAATTTCAGATTTCTCGCTTAGCAGCTCCGCAATTACTTCGGGTTCGGCGGAGATGAGATTGTTGCTGAAATCAAGAACCCCGGTTGTGCTGAGCCCGGTTCCTATAACGATGATTTGTTTGGAATCGTAGCCATCGAGAGAAGAGAGCAGCCGTGATGCCAAGCGAAGCGATTCCAAGTAGTCCGCCTCGGCATCATCGGCGGTGATGCTCTGCATATTGTAAATGATATTGTTCGCTTTCTCACGCGCATCCGATTCGAGTATGGTATCGGACGCGCTCTTGTACATATCGTTGATATCGTAGCTTGCGGCGTGAATGACCTCAGGGCTGCCGTCAACAGAGACAATACCGATAAAACCGTAGTTTTTTACGGTATTATAGACTGTGTTTTGCACCAAGGAACTGTTAAAATTAAGTCCCTGTGAATTGGCATGTCCGCCGATAACGAAGACTACGGCGGCTTTTTCCTCCGAGATGACCGCGCTTTGGTCGACGAGGATCAAATCTCCGCTGACATATCCGATGGTTATGCTGACTAAGGTAAGAATGCAAGCGACTAAAAGCGCCGATACAACAGCAAATTTCATAATGATAATTCCTCCTTATTGATTTTTATTGATTTAGGCGGCTGTGCCGTACGAAGCGGGCGGCGCAGCAGAAGCCATGAACAGTGTCGGGTTTTCGGTTTCTTTAAAAGCGGCAAGCTCTCGGTCGAGACGCTCGAGAATATCGATGCAGCGCTCTTCGGAGATTGCGTTGATTGCCGCAGGAGTGGCAAGATGCTCTTTGAGCCGCTGGCGGACGTAATCGCAGTAGCTTGCGACTTTGGCGCGTATCATGTTTTGCATTTCCCTGTATTTGCATTCATCGTCCGAGAACAGGCGCTCGGCAAATTTGTCATCTGCCTCATATTCGCGCAAAATGGCGTTGAAACGTCTGATTTCGTCGTCCTTCTCGCCTAACAATTCTTCCAATGTGCGCTTTCTTATTTGTAAAGGGTTGTAGATCGGAAATGAGATAAAAAAGGAGCCGACGGACGTAAGCATGGGAAGTCCTATCCCGAAAATGGTGAGAGCGACGCCTGTCGAGCTGATTGATCCGTCGCCACTCGTCTCGGCGACTGTGCCGAAGTAGCTTGTCGATTCGGATGAGAGGTCGGGAGATATTTTATCAATGGTTGCGGTTCTGAGCGTGAAATTCATGAGGAAAGCAATCGCGCAAACTCCGAAGGCGAGCCATAAAATGAACCGCTCTTTGCATAAATGCTGCTGCAGACGGCGCAGTTGGATGCCTATGTAGATAGGAACGACGTCAAACGCGAAGAGGAACCCTGCCACTTCGATTGCGAGCATAAACGGATTTTCATAGGAGATGGATTCAAAGAGGTTGATGAAAACCGAAGCGTCGACAACCGCGCAAAGGAGCATAATGAGATAGGGGACAAACGATTTGTCCGGCGGGGTATCGGCTGGACATTTCTTTTCGATGTGAGAATTGAGCTTGTTATATATAAGCCCGCCGCTGCGTTTTCTTTTCAAAAGATTGCCGGTGTTTTTCATAATATTAAACCTCCTCATATTTTGTAAGCTTCAGACATATTTTATCGAAATCATCCTGTTTGGCGTCACGTTCCGCCAAACGCCGCTCGCAAATGAGGCGGATGTCGTCGCGGTCCGAAATGCGTCTTATGATAAGACGTCTGAGCGTGTCGATGTGGTCACAGCGCCGGATTGCAAGGTCGGGGACGGCCTCTCTTGCGGCGCCGAAGATTATGGCATCGAGCATACTGTCGCTGTTGCCGTCATCGACCTCGCCGTTGAACAGCGCCGCAAGATGCTTGTCAAGCAGAGGAAACATTTCAGCGTCCTCTAACTTATGGTAGAGGCGGTGCGGAAATGTGCGGAGTCTTTAAT
>JAJQCX010000194.1 GCA_021202495.1 Clostridia bacterium
TCTCATAGAAAATTTTATATTATTTCATTGTCCTCTTGACGGGATGCAGTTCATTTGCCGACGGCTTTTTTATTTTAAATTAATCCGACAGTCGGTACGTTCGTTGGCTGCGAATGATCCGATGCCGACTGCCGGAACAAGTGAATAACGGACAGCCGACTATCGGATAAGGGGCTGCAATCCCGAAATGGAGAAAATCCATCGGACTGCGGTTTTGTTTGCTATACCCTTTCACGGCTGTTAGCTGATATTTCCTCCATTTCAAAAAAAATGGAGGATTTTTATGTTTACCTATCAGAAGTTTCCATACAAGTCATACCGCGTTTTGACGGAAGATGGAAAAGAAATCACTGTATCAAGAGAAGAATGTTTCGCACCTGGAGAAATGCCAACAGAGGACAATCCATATAAACAGCGGTGGTACTACAGCCCGGATCACACTCTTGCCATACGTCTGCCGCGTGGAGAAAAAGGAGAAGCGCTCTATGACGTTTTGACGAAAGGCGCATCGGACGCGAGAACGAATCCGCTGGCGTTCATCATTACCACGGCGGGAACAGACAAAAACAGCATCGGCTTTGAGGTACACACAAAAGCGAAGGACATCATAGCTGGACAGCGAGCTGACCCGACATTTTACCCCGTTATCTTTGGCATTGAGGATGATGACGATTGGTCGGACGAGCAGAACTGGTACAAAGCGAATCCGTCGCTCGGAGTCACTGTGCCGATTGAGCGAATGCGTGACGCGTTCAGAGATGCAGCCGCAAATCCCGCCGAAGAAAATCTTTTCAGGCAGTTAAGATTAGACCAATGGGTATCGTCGACCGTGCGCTGGATACCTGAAAATATCTATGACATGGGAAATGAGCCGATTGACATGAAATCACTTGAGGGACGCGATTGTTACGGCGGGTTAGATTTGTCAAGCAGTGAGGATATAACGGCATTTGTGCTGTGCTTCCCTCCGAGGTCGTCCGATGAAAAATATATCCTTCTCCCGTTCATGTGGGTGCCGGAAGATACGATTCCTCTGCGTGTGCGCAGAGCTTCGGTGCCGTATGATGTATGGGTGCAGCAGGGATATCTTCTCGCGACCGAGGGCAACGTCATAGCATACGGCTTCATTGAAAAATTCATTGACGAGCTTGGCAAAAAATATCACATCAAAGAAATAGCCTTCGACCGTTGGGGCGCTGTTGAGATGGTACAGCACCAAGGCTTTACTGTTGTTCCGTTCGGGCAGGGGTACAAGGATATGAGCCCCGCAACGAAAGCGTTTTATGAGCTGCTGATGAAAGGCGATATTATTCACGGCGGTCATCCTCCCTTACGGTGGATGGCGGGAAATGTTGTGATTGAAACAGACCCCGCAGGCAATATCAAACCGACCAAAGCAAAGTCGGCTGAAAAAATCGACGGCATTGTTGCGGCTATTATGGCACTTGACCGCTGCATCCGCCACGAGGAGCAAGGCAGTGTGTATGATGAACGCGAGCTCTTCGTCATTTGAGGAGAAATCATAAATGATAGATATTTCTCATTGAATATTTCAGCCCTAATGGGCAAAAATATTCAATGAATTGCTTGCCTTTTTTATCAATCAATGCTATAATGATTGAAAATAAGAGCCCATATGGGCAATAATATTCAATGTGAGGACGTGGTCAAGTGGAAATCAAGAGAGATTCGTATCTGAACGAGCTCATTTCATACCGGTGGGACGGCCAGGTCAAGGTCATAACCGGCATAAGACGCTGCGGAAAATCCTATTTGCTGAAAAATTTGTACAAGGACTATCTTATAGCCAACGGGGTGAGCGGTGATCAAATTATTACGATTGAGCTTGACTTGGCGAAAGATATACGATACCGCAATCCTTTGGAGATGGCTTCCTATGTCAGAGGCATTGCCGAGGGCAAAGCGGAGCAGTTTTATCTTTTTATAGATGAGATTCAGATGTCCGACCCTGTTTCAAATCCGTACAATCCGACCGGAAAGAAAATCACCTTTTACGACGCGTTAAACGATTTGAGAGGGCTTCCCAATCTGGATGTGTACGTGACCGGCAGCAACTCTAAGATGCTGTCTTCGGATATCCTGACTGAGTTTAGAGGACGAAGCGATGAGATTAGAATGCATCCGCTCAGCTTTGCGGAATATTACTCGGCTGTTGGCGGCGATAAAAACGAAGCGTTTGACGATTACGCATTTTACGGCGGTATGCCGCTGATTTTATCAAGACCGACAGACGCAGCCAAGATGAATTATCTGAAAGCGCTTTTTTCCGAAGTATATATCAAGGACATTGTTGAGCGTAAAAAGATAGAGAGACAGGACGTTCTGGAACAGATTATCGACTTGCTGAGTTCTTCAATCGGTTCATTGACCAATCCGTCGCGGATTGCAAACACGCTGCGTTCAAAGCAGGATGCGCAGGTTGCTCCAAACACCATACGCGCCTATATTGGGCATCTTGAAGATGCTTTCCTGTTTTCCGAGAGCAAGAGATACGATGTCAGAGGCAGGGCATATCTTGACTCACCAAGCAAGTACTACAGCGAGGACATTGGACTGAGGAATGCAAGGATAGGATTTCGGCAGCAGGAAATGACAAACACCATGGAAAACATCATTTACAATGAGCTGATTATCAGACAATTTTCCGTGGATGTGGGCGTTGTTTACGGGCGGGAAATGAACGAGAATAAAAATTCCGTTCGCGTGCCGAAAGAGATTGACTTCATTGCGACCACAGGCGGAAAGAAGGTATATATTCAGTCCGCATACGCATTGCATACGGAGGAGAAACAGCAGACTGAACTAAAACCGTTTTCTATGACGGGAGATTCCTTCCCCAAGATTATTGTCCGAAAGGATATAGGGAAAAGATGGTACGATGAAAGCGGAATATTAAATATCAATGTGATTGACTTTCTGTTGGACAAGAATGTCATCTAAAATTAAAAATGAGGCTAAAACAAAAAAAGCACCTCTTCAACAGGGTGCTTTTTTTGCGCTCTTTTGTTACATAAACCTGAAGAAATTATGCAGTAAAGCCTGTAGAAAGTCAATAGGAACACCAAACATCACGCATTTTAATTTATGGGATCGGAGAATAAAAAATGGGACTTTTTAAATGGTTAGGTTTTGGCGGAAAAACGAGGGACGCGCCAGGAGGGGCGGCGAACATCCCCGATATTCAAAACAGTGTGCGTGACAGCGGTCAGACATTTACCTTCGGCAGAGCCGACAGCGGTGAACGTGTTGACGAGAAATCATCTCTGCAAATCGCGACAGTATATGCCTGTGTTCGTCTTTTGGCTGAGACTGTGGCGGGACTTCCGCTGCACCTCTATCGCTATGTTGACAACGACGGCAAAGAAAAGGCGGTCGAACATCCGTTATATAAAATTCTCTATCGGCAGCCGAATCCTGAGATGACATCGTTCAGCTTTCGTGAATGCCTGATGACGCACTTGCTTCTTTGGGGCAACGCATACGCGCAGATTGTTCGTGACGGCAAAAACAACATTCTCGGACTGTATCCTCTCGTGCCGCAGAATGTGGAGATTGATCGTGACGAACATGGCAGTATCTACTACATCTATCACGCCTACGAGGACGACAAAGCGGGAGAAACAGGCAAAGACTACTACTTTAAACGGGAAAAAGTTCTGCATTTTCCGGGACTTGGCTTCAACGGCTTAGTTGGTTTCAGTCCGATAGGTATGATGAAGAATGCCTTAGGTTCGTATCACTTGAAGAAGCGAAGAACTATCTGCGTGTGGATACTTCCGACGATGATGCTCTTATCGGCGTCCTTCTTTCCTCCGCCTGCAGACTGTGCGCTGACGTGGCGCGGCTTACGGATGAAGAATGGAACGCTGTAGACGGCGGCGATAACAACGGCATATATTCGGATGAGGATTTAACGTATATCCGCGAGGTCATGAATGTGGCTGTGCTTTACGCGCTCGGATATTTATATGAACACCGCGAGGAAGCCGACCATCACGATTCGCTTATGACGCTCCGAAGTCTGCTCTTTGCAATACGGGAGGGTGTGTTTTGATGAAGATCTCTCTCTTTAATGAAAAGATAACATTTGAGAAAAACACAGTCACAGTTGATGAAAACGCCAATCACAAAAACGAGTGGAGTGAATATTTCACTTGTCACGTCTATGCGGACACATCAGGCGCAAAAGGCGAAAAAGAATCCGCAGGAATAACAGTGACGGAGAGCGGATTGATATTTACGCTTCGTTTCTGCAAGCATGGAGGTTGAATTGGAGCATTTTGCGCTGCTCTTTGAGTTTAACGGAGATATTCGCAAAACCCGCCATGTAATGTATAACTGCGCCTGTTCTCGTCCGACGATTGAAGGCTCCACAACGGAGGACTCAAAGGAAGTTCAGACAGAGACATTGAGCCTTACATCGACAGCTCTCGCGAACGGCTACGTTAAAGCCAAAACAGGCACGAATACGTCGGAAGAAGTATACAACGCGTGGTACGACGCGGTATATGAGCCGCAAAACACGGGCGAGTGATTTTAAAGAGCAAAGGGCGGAAGTTTTACTATGGCGCTGACAAAAACAATCAATATTGACGGAATAGACGTAACATTCCGCGCTTCCGCGGCGGTGCCGAGATTGTACCGCATCCGCTTTGGGCGCGATATATATAGGGACCTTCGTCAGCTTGAAAAAAGCGTGGGCGAAAGCAGCGAAGATGCAAGTGAGCTTGATGTCTTTTCATTGGAACTTTTTGAAAATATAGCGTTCATCATGGCGCGTCACGCTGACCCTGAGAATGTGTCGGACAGCCCCGATGAATGGCTCGAACAATTCAACACATTTTCGATATATCAGGTGCTGCCGGAGCTGATTGATTTGTGGGGTTTGAATGTGCAGACACAGTCTGAGTCTAAAAAAAACTCGAAAAACAGAACGTGAAATGACAACCGAGCTTTTTCTTCTGCGCTGCGTTCAGCTGGGAATATCTATTCGTGATTTGGATTTGCTCACTATCGGGATGTGTACGGATATGTTCACGGAAAACCTAAACGACGATTACGACTATCCGCTGACGCCGACGCAGGAAATGATGGATCGCTGGTAATCGGATATTTTTAAATCGCACGATTGGAGGTGTTGAGAGTGGCTAACCGCATCGCGGGCATAACGGTTGAAATCGGAGGCGATACTACAAAGCTTTCATCGGCATTGAAGAATGTCAACTCCGAAATCAAATCGACGCAGACACAGCTTAAGGATGTGGAGAAGCTTTTAAAGCTCGACCCCTCCAATACGGAGCTGCTGACGCAAAAGCAGAAGCTTCTGACCACCGCCATCTCCGACACCAAAGAAAAGCTGACCACGCTGAAAACCGCAGCGGAGCAGGCAAACGAACAGCTGCAGAAGGGTGAAATCACACAGGAACAGTACGACGCGCTTCAGCGAGAGATTATCGCGACGGAGCAGGAGCTTGAAAAGCTTGCCGACCAAGCCGCGGAATCAAACGCCGCACTGCAGAAGCTCTCCGAAGTCGGCACAACACTGCAGGATGTCGGAAGCAAGATAACGGGCGTTGGTACTGAGCTTACAACAAAGGTCACGGCTCCTATCGTTGCTCTCGGCACGGCGGCTGTGGCGACGGCGGCAAATTTTGAATCGTCAATGTCACAGGTGCAGGCCACAATGGGAATCACAAAGGATTCCACATCGGAGCTTAACGGCGAAGTCGTAAACACAATGGACACGCTTTCCGCCCTTGCGAAAAAAATGGGATCGGAAACGGCGTTTTCGGCTTCCGAATGCGCGGATGCGTTAAACTATCTGGCGCTTGCGGGTTATGACACACAAGAAATGTGCGACACGCTCCCCGTTGTTTTAAATCTCGCGGCGGCGGGCAGTATTGACCTTGCTTCCGCGTCCGATATGGTCACCGACGCTATGAGCGCACTCGGCATGGACGCGTCCGAGGCGACGGTCATGGTAGACCAAATGGCGAAAACAGCGTCAACCACCAATACATCCGTCGCGCAGTTAGGTGAAGGCATATTAAAAATCGGCGCTACGGCAAAAAGCATAAAGGGCGGCACCGCAGAGCTTAACACAGCTTTAGGCATCCTCGCCAACAACGGCATCAAGGGCGTGGAAGGCGGCACACATCTTATACTGATATTCAGCTAAAAAGCTTGATTTTTTACGCTGTCACGGGTCTACGGGCGGAGATCATTCCATCCGCTTCCGGCATCCCTCGATCTTTAACATCTTACCATCACGTTAACAATTACTGTTGTAGTACCTAGTCTCAATTAAAACTTTACATTTCAATAACAGGATATAAGTG
>JAJQCX010000190.1 GCA_021202495.1 Clostridia bacterium
ATTTATGAACATCAAACGCACAATTCTCTCTGCGGCGCTCGCGCTGTCGCTCGCACTCTCGTCGGCGCCCGTTTTCGCGGATGAAATTCCCGTCACAATTACGCTCGACGGAAAAATCGTCACAGAAAGCGCAACGCTCGACTACGACACAACATACGCGCCTCTCGGCGTCCTTGACGGCTCGGATTCTGCCGAAACCGTCGGCGTAAGAAGCTACTACGAGGGCTTGGGCATGACTGTCAATTGGAATCAGTCGACCCTCACCGTCAACGTAACAAGCACGCAAAACGAAATCGCCGAGGGGTATTACCGCCTTGTCAACAAGGCGACCGGCAACGTCATTGCGGCGGCAGGTCACGGGCAGGAGAACCTCGACCTCATCGTCACCGAAGCTTATGACGAGACGGACAAGAACCAAATTTACCGCCTTGTCAGAATTGACGACCAATACCGCTACATTATGAATATGCTCTCGCGCCGCTCGCTCGACGTTCCCGACGCGGTAACCGACGAGGACACGCAGCTTATTCAGTATACATACTATTCCAACACTCAGCAGAAGATGGAATTTTTTGAGGACGAAGAGGGCTATTACACAATTTCTCCCGCTCACTGCAACCTCGTTTTGACCGAAAAGGACAACATGGTTGTTCAGTCCTCCGAAATTGACAGCGACTATTCAAAGTGGAAGATTGAATATGTTATGGGCAACATCATGGACACCGTGACGGAATCTGAGGGCTACTCGCTTCTTTCCGAAAACCGTCAATCGGCTGTTTCGCGCTACTTCTTCTCCGACCTTTGGATTTCGACAACGGCATACAATAACGCCGAGGCAACTCTCGCGGCGGCAGATTTCGAAAGCCTTTCGGCACAAGAGCAGGCAAATCTTCTTGAAGAAGTGACAAACTACACCACCGCCTATCAAGTTGGCGGCACATATCCTTACGACGACATTGCCGAATATACCATCGTTTCCAAAACGTATGACCCCGCCTATGACATCTGGCGCGGCGATTTGCGCCCCTGCTGGATTTACGAGGTTGAAATGGCTGGCGACGTTGAGGGACAGGTACACAAATTCACCTTCGTTTCAAACGAGGAGGACGTGCCCATGGTAACGCGCTGCATCGAAGCGCTCGGCCGCACTCCCTACGCTATCCGTCAGTACGCGCATAAGCTCTATTGGAAAGCCGGCGACAACGCCAACAGCTTCAACGGCGGCGGCAACGAAATCTGGATAAGACTTAATTATGAGCCCTCGACCTCCATGCAGATTGCCTCCACGCTTTTCCACGAGCTCGGACACATTCTCGAATCAAACACTCTCGAAAACAGCGACGTTTGGAGCTATGCGGAATCGCTTGACGCGTGCCCCATATCGGGCTACGGTGCGACAAATCAGACGGAGGATCTCGCAGAATTTAACAAGCTCTACTTTATGACGCGCGGCACCGACACATTTGACGACCTTGAAGCGACATATCCCAACCGTTTCGCGGTTCTCTCCGGCATGCTCTACCGCGCGGACAGCGAATATTTCGCGGACCTCGCTCCCTATGAAGCAAAGATTTATGAGATTGAGGAAATTCTTTCGCACCGCGCCGACGGCAGCGTTGCCGACACTCTTGACGATTCGCAATATTACATTCTCCGCGACAAGATGACCGGCAAAGTCGCAACCGTCACCGACGGCTCGACCGATAACGAAACCCCGCTCATTTTGGAGGATTACACGGGGCTCGATTCGCAGAAGTTCAGCATTGAAAAATACGGCGACAGCATCCGCTTCTATGTAAAGCACTCCGGCTCAAGCATTCAGCTTGACGATTCCGGCATGAGCAACAAGACGATAAATCAGTACGGCGGCACATGGGCGGTTGACGACCGCTGGTCCGTATATGAGCAGGACGGCGGCTATGTGCTCCGCTCGCTGCGCTACGACCTCGCCCTTTCAACCGACGGCACAAACGTTGTTCAAAATCAGAACGAAACCGTGTGGGAGCTTGTCGCGGTTGAGGACAACCTTTCAAACGTCGACTACAAAATAACCTTCGGTCAGTTGAACAACGGACTTGCGATTGACGAAGAAGGCAATCTCACCTTCTCCGAAACCGGCGATTCGTGGAAGCTCAAAAACCTTTCCGACGATACATATGTTATCGTAAATTCCGCCACCGGTCTTGCAATCGACGTTCTTGACAGCTCCACCGAAGCCGGCGCATCCGTTATCGTTTGGGATCAGACAAACGCCGACAATCAGCTTTTCACACTTGAAACGGAATATAACGGCACACTCATCAAAAACGTAAACTCCGGGCTCTACCTGACGCTGCACCTTGACGGCACGGTAACCCAGGAGGAACGCGATTCCACACAAATTCAGCTTTTCGCGATAAACGAAGCGTAAAAATTAAAATAATCAAACAATATGCGCACCGTCCGATTGGGCGGTGCGCATAATTGCATTCTATCAGAGGTTGAAATATTCCGCAGTCGCAGTGTTTATTTTTTCCTTTCCGCGTCGGTGCGGGTGATGATATGTTCGAGAATATTTGTCGCGCCTTCAATGCCGAATTCGTCGGTGTTGAGGCAGAGGTCGTAGGTTTCGGCTTCGCCCCATTTTTTGTCGGTTTGCTGGTTGTAGTAGGCGGCACGGGATTTGTCGGCTTTGGCGATGTATTTTTCGCTTTCGCGTATGCTCTTGCCCTCGCGCTCGGAGACGCGCTTTGCGCGCGCTTCGTCGGAGGCGGTGATAAATACGCTGAACACGTTTTCGCGCTCTCGCAAGATGCAGTCCGCACGGCGTCCGACAATTACGCATGCGCCTTCGTCTGCGATATGCTCGATAATTTCGCTCTGCGCGTTGTATGCAAGAGAGGTTATGTCGCCGCCATCGGAGCCGAAATAGCGATAGATAACGCTCGATTCAATCGGTTTTTCGTCGCGGCTTTCGAGGTATTTTTTATCAAGCCCGCTCTTTGCCGCCGCCTTTTCGAGGAGCGCCGCGTCATAGTAGGGAATGCTGAGCCTTTCGGCGAGCATTGCGCCTATCGTTCTGCCGCCCGCGCCGTAGGAGCGGCCTATCGTGATTATCATGTTTGTTTTGGCATCGCCTGCGGGCTTTGCCGCAGGTGCCGCCGCGCGCGGTGAGGGAGCGTTTTTCTTATACGCTTGATTTATGCGCATTATTACGATAAACATCGGGATAAACGCGAGAAAGTCCGCGACGGGCATGTAGTAGAGAATGCCGTAGAGTCCGAAGAATACAGGCAGGAGAATGGGAAGACCGACGCCGAAGATGATTTCGCGCAGCATTGCAAGCGCTGTTGATTCCTTTGCCTTGCCGAGTGACTGCAAAAAGATTGTTGTGCCCTTATTGAAGCATGCGAGCGGCAGCAGGCACAGGAAAATGCGGATGCACTGACGCGCAAAATCTCTGTAATACACGCTTTCGTTTTGTCCGCCGAAGATGTTGATAAATACGTCGGTGAAGACGAGGAAAATAACCGTCGCAAACGCGCCGACGATAGCCTCCGCCCAAAGCTGGCGCTTCATCAGCCCGCGCACACGGTCGTTTCGTCCGGCGCCGGCGTTGTAGCCGACAATGGGGATGCAGCCCGCGGAAAGTCCTATCGCGATTGAAAGAACTATCTGATTGAATTTCATAACGATGCCGACAATGGCGGTCGGTATGTGCGAATATGCCGCTTGTGAAAAGATGGGATCCTTCGCACCGTATATCGCAACGACGTTGAGCACGGCGACGAGCGAAAGCACGTTTGAAATCTGCGTGAAAAAGCTTGCCGCGCCGAGCGGAAGCACTTTCTTCATGATTGAAAAGCTGAATTTGAAGCTCGATTTGTCAAGCTTTACTGCTTTCATTCTGAAAAGATAGATGAAGCTCATGACAGCCGAGACAAACTGACCGAAAATTGTTGCGATGGCCGCGCCCATCATGCCCCATTTTAAAACGTAGATACAGATAGGGTCTAAAATGATGTTTATTATCGCACCGGTGAGAAGCGTTGCCATTGCGTAGCCGGGGTTGCCGTCGGAGCGGATGATGGGGCTCATCGCCTGACCGAACATGTAGAACACAATACCCATCGTTATCCAAAAGAAATATTCTTTGGATAAGCGGAATGTTTCCTCGCTGACGGTTGCGCCGAAAAGCGTAAGTATTTGTTCTTGGAAAATGAGATAAATCGCCATGAGCACAATGCCTGCGGCAATGATGCTTATCACGGAGCTTCCGACGCTGCGGTGCGCGTCGTCATGGCGCTTTGCGCCGAGGCTCAGGCTGACAAAAGAGCAGCAGCCGTCGCCTACCATTGTTGAAATTGAAAGCGCGATGACGGTCAGGGGAAATACAACCGTGTTGGCGCTGTTTCCGACAGAGCCGAGATAGTCGGCATTGGCGATGAAAATTTGGTCGACAATGTTGTAAAACGCCGCGACAAGCAGCGAAATTATGCAGGGCACCGAATAGCGCAGCATAAGCCGACCGAGCTTTTCTTTTTCAAGAAAGTCGTTTGTTTTGGTTTCGTTCATATGGATTCTCCTTCTAAAATTTGATAAAGACCTGACCGAGACAAAAAAATAACAAGCCCCATGTCGTTCGTCGTGTCGTATCGGCGCAAGGCTTGTATCGTGTCAAAGTCTTTAATTATCAAATGATATTTTAACGCATGCGGGAAGAAAAATCAAGTGAAAAATTTTAAAAATTTGCGGAAAAAGTGCGGCGGTTTATCAATAATTACTTTACATTTTGAAAGGAATGCCGTATAATGTAGAACGTGAGAAGGATATTGAAATATTTTGTCAAAGGAGAAAATCTATGAATTTCATCAAGAAAAACGCTTTGGGAATTGTTCTCTGCTTTGTTATCGCGCTTGCGGCAAAGCTTTTGGAGAACGTTTTGCCGTTCGGCTCGATTGTCGGAACGCCTGTTTTTGCGATTATTATCGGTCTTTTGCTCGCATATGCGCCGCTGCCGAAGAGCACAAAGGCGGGGATTGGCTTTACGTCAAAAAAGGTGCTGCAGTATTCAATTGTGCTTTTGGGCTTTTCGATGAACCTTTTTAACGTAATTAAGGTCGGCGGGCAGTCGCTGGCGATTATCGCGTCGACGATAACGGTCGCGCTTGTAACTGCTTATGTTTTGGGTTATAAGATTATGAAAATACCGACCGACCAGGCGATTTTGGTCGGTGTGGGCTCGTCAATATGCGGAGGCTCGGCAATCGCGGCGACGGCTCCCGTTATTAAGGCGAAGGACGAGGATGTTGCGAGCGCCATCTCGACGATTTTCCTTTTTAACGTAATCGCGGCGGTTATCTTCCCGACGCTCGGAAATCTCATCGGCATGACCGACACGGGCTTTGGCATGTGGGCGGGCACTGCCGTAAACGATACGTCGTCGGTTGTGGCATCGGCTACGACGTGGTGCAGTATGCCCGGGCACGACCCCAATTTGGCGCTTGAATTTGCGACGATAGTCAAGCTCACAAGAACGCTCGCGATAATACCGATTACGTTTGTTTTGGCGCTGTATAAAACAAAGACGAACACAGGTGCGGAATCTAAGTTCAGCCTTAAAAACGCTCTGCCCTCGTTTATCATTTTTTTCATCGTGGCTTCAATTATAAATACCGTTACAAACAGTTTGCTTGCAAATAACGCGGCGGCGCTTGATGTTGCGGATTCAATCTTTTCGTTCCTTTCTTCGGCGGGCAAATTTATGATTGCAATGGCAATGGCGGCGATTGGTCTTAACACGAACCTTGTAAGTCTTGTCAAGAACGGAAAAAAGCCCATCTTTTTGGGCTTGGTCATTTGGATTCTTATCGCGGTTGTGTCGCTTGTTGTGCAGAAGGTTATCGGAATTTGGTAATATACATATAAAAAAACCTGTAGGTGTCGGGCAATTCCGACGCATACAGGTTTTTTATTTTATGCCATCCAAAGCCCGTGGAGGTTGCAGTATGCGTAAACCGCTTCGACTGTGTCGCCTTCGCTCAATGCAAAGGAAACGGCGGGCTTGTCTTCGGGGGTAAAATGCTTAATCTGAACGCCCTGCTTGGTCTTGAGCGCGACAAACTCAATGTAGTGTTCCTTTGTCATCGGGTGGTCAACCGCGCCAACGTTGACTTTAACGATGTTGCCCTCAACGCTGTAAACCGGAACGTGCTTTTCAACTGCTGCGTCGGTTGTGCCGGGGACGATCTCGGTCATCTTCTGACCGCAGCACATTACGGGAACGCCTGCGTCCTTTACCTTTACGACAATGTTTCCGCAATGCTCGCATATGTAGAAT
>JAJQCX010000078.1 GCA_021202495.1 Clostridia bacterium
GCAAATTTCATGCCGCCACCTCCCCTAAAAATCGGGATTTTATCAAATCATCTAACAATTTCTGTTGCTCAACTCGACATTTAATGACAGTTTCTATTTCTTTTATTTTTGATATAATTTCATTTTGTTCATCGATGGAATACACAGGAATTAATGTTTGTTCCAAAACTTTTTTACTAATGGCTTTAAAAGTGCTGCCTGTTCCCTGACTAATCAATGAATCTACACGGCTTTGAATCGCATAATACAAATATTGTTGTAAACACACATCTTGATTTGGAGTTAATGCGGCAAGTCCTCTGCCAATACAACAGCGTTCATCAGCAATATTCATTGCACCAATAGGAGCCCGAACCGAGATAAGAATGTCACCAATATTTGCTATTTTTATAGGATCAGAACACCACACTCGAACCTTTGGATGTATTTCGCCAAAATCAGCATTCCCTTGAAAAAAAGGAAGTCCGTTTCCTTGCTCGTTATATGTGCTGGAATCGGGGGATTGTCCCATGTTTAAAGTGCAAAGATTCGCCAATTCAATCATTTTCAACTCGTTCATAACATCCCCCTCAATTCTTTAAGTCCTGCCGAAATCTTTTTTTCAAGCTCGTCGAGTTCGTTCAATATCTCCTCCGAGGAGGGATATTCCACGGGGACATATTCGGTCTTTTTGTATTTATTTATCGACAAGTCATAGCCGTTATCGGCAATTTCCTGTTTGGGAACGAAAAAGCTTTGTTCGGTGCGGGCGCGGGTTTCTTCGGCGTTTAGGTTCGCAAAGCGGTGAATAATATCGGGAATGTCGTTGTCAGCAATTTCGGAGCGTTTGTCGTCAAGGCTGAAGCCGTCGGCTTTCATGTCGTAAAACCAAACTTTATCGGTGCCGCCGGCACCCGTTTTGGTGAAAACAAGCACGGCGGTTGAAACGCCGGCATAGGGCTTGAAGACGCCGGAGGGCATGGATATGACGGCACAAAGCTGATGATTTTCAATCAATTCCTTACGAATGGACTTGTGAGCGGTCGACGAGCCGAAGAGAACGCCGTCGGGAACGATGCAGGCGCAGCGCCCGCCCTTTTTCAGCATGCGCAGAAAGAGGGCAAGGAAAAGAAGCTCCGTCTTTTTCGTGTTGGTCACGGCTTTTAAATTGTCGTTTATGCTTTCGGCGTCGATTGTGCCTTTAAAGGGCGGATTTGCGAGGCAGACGGTGTATTTGTCGGAAATTTGATTTTGCTTTGAAACGCTGTCCTTGTAATCGACGTCGGGGTTGCCGATGGAATGAAGCATGAGATTCATCGCGGAAATGCGGAGCATTGTCCTGTCGATGTCATAGCCGGTGAACATTTTGCCCGAAAAATGATCCCACTGCTCCGAAGTCATTTCGGCCTCATAATGAGCTCTTACGTATTCCGCCGCGGAAACGAGGAAGCCTGCTGTGCCGCATGCGGGGTCGCAGATTGTGTCATTTGGGGTGGGGGCAATCAATTCGACCATCATGTCCCTTATGTGCTTCGGGGTGCGGAACTGCCCGTTTTGACCGGCAGTCGCCAATTTGCCGAGCATGTATTCATATAAATCGCCCTGCATGTCAAGCTCGGCGATATCGTTTTCATATAAATCGTCCAAGCCGGTGATGATTTTTTGAAGCACCTGAGGGGTCGGAACGAGAAACATTGCGTCGCTCATGTAGCGCGCGAAAGCGGTGCTGCCGTTTTGCGATAAATCGTCGTCCTCTTGTTCAATCATTTCGCCGTTTTCGGAAAAATCGGGGAGAGCGCCGCCCTTCATGTTTTTAATTGCGGGGAAAACGCGCTGTGAAATTATGTCGTAAATTTGGCGGGGATCGCTGTTTTTGAATTTACTCCAGCGCATGGACTGCCCCGCCTGAGACTGCGGGAAAATCTTTGCCATTTTTTCGCCGGTCATGTTTTCAAATTCTTCGGTTTCGAGCTCCTTTTCGTCAAGCGAGCGGATGAACATGAGGTAAGTAAGCTGCTCGATGACGGTGAGCGGATTTGTGATGCCGCCCGCCCAAATATCGGTCCATATTTTATCAATTTTGTTTTTAATAGTCCCCGTAATCATGTTAAAACTCCTTCAATAAATAAGCTGTTTTTTATAATCCGAATTTCTCCTTATACTTTTCCGCATCCGCCATATATTCGCGGTACTTTCCCCTTAAACAATTCCCACACGGGCGGTAGCCTGCGGCAAGCGCGGTTTTCTCGTCCGCAAAGAACACGCGATGCTGTATGTAAACTCCGGGATATTTCCTAATCGACGCAAGCGCCGAACCGCACTTTAACGTACCGTAAACTTTAAGCTCGCTGTTTCCTCCGAATTTCCCCGGCGTTTCCGAAAGATATATTTTCCCGTCGGCTCCGAGCAATTTATATTTCTTCGGAGAATCCTTGACGCAGTTTTCTTTTGTTTCGTCCTTCTCATTAAGCATTGTTTGTTTCCTCCTTTCCTTCTTCAAATATTTCTTCCGCTAAATATTCATCACTCATGCAATGCATATCCGAAACACCCTCGCGCATTAACCGATATGTCATAGACGAATAAAAGGTTTTCAAGCTCTCGTCCAATGTCGCGCCCGTCTTTTCTGAAAGCAAATTCACTACGCGCGCATACTTTTTCTGCAGCAAGATTGGGTTTGCATTCATACCCGCTCGCTCCCTTCAAAATGAAGATACATCTCAATTGCGCTCTGTGTGCGAAAACAAATTTGAAGATTTGGCTTTTCGTAGCGCAGACGTTTTAGTGCTTCCTCTTTGTCTATCAATTTATCAAAATACAATTCCACAGTGTTGAACACCTTGTGATTTGCCACGCCGCCTATCACAATATTATAATCGGTTTTGTCACACCCTCTGCGGCAGTTCAAAATAAAATCAAGCCATTCTTCGGAATAAGACTCAAATTTCAGCACATTAAGTTCATCATATGCTTTTTCGTCAAAATCATAACGCGATATGATTCCGTTTTTTCCCGCGCGTGCAAATTTTCCGCACCATTTTGCCGCCTGCTCATAAATAGGCGTTGTATAAAAGCCGCAGCCGAAATCCACGTTTTTTCTCGAATGGTTTAAATCAGGCGATGGGATTTCCAAATATGAACCGTGATAAACTATCATACCTCAACGCCCCTTTCCTTCATCACTTCAAGAATGTCCTCTAAGATATATTCCATGCCCTGTGTGTGCAGCACCTCATATTCCGGAATGATATATCCGTTCAATATTCCACTCTCGGATAACGCGGTATAAACATTCTCTGCGTCTTTATTCAATTTCCGTGCAAGGTTTTCTATGCAGAAAACCGCAAATTCCAATTCATCAGGCGTTTGTATTGATTCTTTCAGATTAAACGATTTCATATTTTCGCACCCCGCTTTATTATCACTATTCAATACTTCCGCGGCTTTCGCTCTGTATTTCTCGCAAACATCATCAGGCGAAATAATCCTCATCTTCTTTCCGAATTGGAATATCCATCCCCAAAATGTCGGCGAAAGCTGTACATCAACCGTCGATATAATTTTATCGTCCACCGCAGCCAACATATTCACGCTTTCACCGAATCTGTCATAGACAGCACCGGCAAGATCGCCGGCAAATTCAAGCACGACGGTCTTTGCCTCTCCGCCGTACATTTTAAACGCCTGTTCTGTGTATTGCGCCACATCACCGCGCAGCGTCAGCGCCTTATCCGAAATATCGTCATCAATTACCCCCACGCCGTCCATGCGGTCAACTCTGTAATTTGCGGTGCTGTCATGCTTTTCGCTGTATGCCACAAGATAGTAGTTGTCCTCGTTGTAGACGAGCGCGACAGGCTCCACAACGTAATGATGCCCGTCCCTTCTGTAAATCTTTTCCCGCTCTATCCCTATGTCAAAATAACGGAAGATGACCTTTTTGTACCGCTGCAGTGCTTCCTCCAACGCGTCAACATTATAATATATGCTTTCGTTTGAGTGCTTTCTCGTGTTAAAGCAGACGAGATTGTTTTTCAAAATTTCCGCCTTATGTGCCCCTCCGAGCTTTGCTATTTTATCAATCAATTCGTCTGTCTTTTTTTCGGTGATAAATCCCGCCGCTTGAACTGCGTCAATCAAAATTTTGAGCTCCGGCACCGAAAATTCTCTCTCCGCCAGATAATACCCCTTCTTTTTTCCCACCTGCACGGAAAGAACCTCATAGCCCAACTCATTTAAAAGCGCCACGTCCTGGGTTACTACCCTTCGGTCACAGGTAATGCCGATGCCGTTCATATACTCACAAATATAATTTGTCGTAAGCGGATGCTGCTCGTCCGATTCTTTCCACAAAAGCTCAACAAGCTTTAATAGCTTTATCTTTTTCCAATAATTTTGCATAATTGCTTTCCCCTCGAAAATAATATGTGCTTTTTTATATTATACCTCAAATAATCCGAAATTGCAACATTTTGCTGTCCCGAAACCATGACAATGACCGCTATCTGTGTGCATTTTCATACGCCGCCCTGATTTCCTCCGGCATATCCTCCGGCTTCATCGCTTTTACCCTTTCCTCATTGCCGTCCGCAATCGCCTGTTCGTAGTACCACTTCTTGTATGTGAGTAAATCCAAAACGCGGTTCATGCGCTCAATTTCCGCCTTGACGGTTTCAATCTGCTTTTCAAAGAGCGCTCTGCGCTGCGGATATGATTTGCTCCCCTGTTCGCACCATTCCATGAACTGCTTAATGTCTTTTATTTCCAAACCCGATTTTTTCAAGCATTCTATTACTCGCAAAGCCTCGATCTCCGTGTCCGAAAATTGTCTTATGCCCGAAGAGCGCCGCAAATTCGGAAATAAACCCTCTCTGTCATAATAGCGAAGCGTTGAAACGGGCAGTCCGAACATTTCGGATATCTCTCCGATTGTATACATGGCACATTCCTCCCCTGTTCACAAAAAATTTTCAAATAAGGCATTGACCTAAAGTCAGGTTTATGTATTACAATGATATCATATGAAATCTAAACTGTCAAACATATTTCAGAAAGCGAGGAAATCATCATGGAAGAAAAATTAACCCTGACAAATGATTGGGATAAGACATTCCCAAAAAGCGAAAAGGTGAATCACAGCAAGGTGACATTTCACAACCGCTACGGCATTACGCTTGCGGCGGATATGTATGAACCGAAAGAAGCAGTCGGAAAACTGCCGGCAATCGCCGTGTGCGGACCCTTCGGCGCGGTAAAGGAGCAGGCATCGGGGCTGTACGCCCAAATCATGGCGGAACGCGGCTTTTTGACGATTGCCTTTGACCCCTCCTACACCGGCGAGAGCGGCGGCAGCCCCCGCTACATGGCATCGCCCGACATCAACACCGAGGATTTTATGGCGGCTGTGGACTTTTTGTCTGTCCGTGATAATGTTGATCCTGAAAAAATCGGTATCATCGGCATCTGCGGCTGGGGCGGCATGGCGCTCAATGCTGCGACATTGGACACCCGCATCAAAGCGACAGTGTCCTCCACCATGTACGATATGACCCGTGTGAACGCCAACGGCTACTTTGACAGCGAGGACAGCGAAGAAGCACGCTATGAAAAGTGCAAGGCTCTCTGCGCCCAGCGCACTGTCGATTACAAAAACGGCAGCTACGCCTTAGGTGGCGGCGTGTCCGACCAAGTTCCGGATGACGCGCCTTTCTTCCTGAAAGACTATTTTGACTACTATAAAACACAGCGCGGCTATCATCCCCGCTCGCTCAATTCCAACAACGGCTGGAATGTGACCGGCTGCCAGTCATTTATGAATATGCCGATATTGCAATACAGTCAGGAAATCCGCAGCGCAGTTCTCGTAATTCACGGTGAAAAGGCTCACTCATGCTATTTCAGCCGCGACGCTTTTGCAAAGCTTAAAGGCGACAACAAGGAGCTGATGATTATCCCCGGCGCAGTTCATACGGATTTATATGATATGACGGACATTATTCCGTTTGACAAAATGACCGAATTTTTTAACAGGTACTTGATGTGATAGAGGCTCGCCGCAATGTGCAACACAAAAAGAGTGTACAAGGCTTAGTTTTTATACTGTTTCCTATCGTTTTGACAGGTTTGCGGTCTCAGGGCTTGTTCCCTACGCACTCTTGATAGAAATTTGTCTTTTCAGCAAGCATTTTCATGGAAATTCAGTATAAAGAACCGCTCAAGTGAAAAATCACAAAAAGACGCCTGCGTAATTGATATGCTCCCTTTATGAGAGACAGTGAAAAAACAAAAACACTGTCAAACA
>JAJQCX010000065.1 GCA_021202495.1 Clostridia bacterium
GTTTATACAGAGACACTTGAAAAATTATCTGTAAATCTTATTATACGAGGAGAAGCAAAATGAAAAAAAGCGCTTTATTCGGGTTTGCCGTTTTGGCGGCGATTGTTGTGATGCTTTTTGCGGCGGTTGAAGCATCGTGTGAGGAATATTACAGCATTACGCCGGGGGAGCTGTGGTACGACAATAACGGCGGACACATACAGGCACACGGAGGGTGTGTTTTGTGGGACGACAACACGCAAAAATACTATTGGTACGGCGAGGCAAGGCAGACGAGCGTGCGTCCGTCGGACATCGGGTGGCTGTGGGACGCTAACGAAAGAATAGGCGTGAGCTGCTATTCGTCGGATGATTTGTACAATTGGATGTATGAGGGATTGGCGTTAAGCGTTGTGAATTACTACGGCAGCGACCTTTCGCCGTACAGGGTAATTGAGAGACCGAAGGTTATATATAACGACACGACGGGAAAATACGTTATGTGGATGCACATAGACGCTTCGGATTACAGCGAGGCAAAGGCGGGTGTTGCGGTGTCGGACACTCCGACGGGACCGTTTGAGTATTTATACAGTGTGCAGCCCAACGGCAAGATGGCGCGCGACATGACGCTCTTTAAGGACGACGACGGAACGGCGTATTTGTACGCCGCGGGCGACGAAAACATGACGCTCTACTGCCACAAGCTGACGGACGATTATTTGAGATTTGAGGGTACATATTCGGCAATTTTTGAAAATTGGCAGCGTGAGGCGCCGGCGGTTTTCAAATACGACGGAAAATATTTTATGGTGAACAGCGGCTGTACCGGGTGGAATCCCAACGCGGCGGACAGCGCGGTGGCGTACAGTCCGATGGACACATGGTACAGCAAGGGCAACCCTTGCGTGGGCGACAACGCATCATTGACATTCGGCGGGCAGAGCGCCTATGTGCTGGAGGTCGATCGTGAAAATGGGAAATATATTTTCATGGCAGATATTTGGAATTCGAGCGACCAAACGGACAGCAGATACATATGGCTGCCGATAGAATTTACGGGGAGCGAAACTTTTTCAATCACATGGCAGGACGAGTGGAGAATTGACACATGGGCGGAAAAGACGGACATTGACAATGTGGCAAATTTGGTGCTGAATAAAGGCGAGGTTTACAGGCAGGAAATTTCGGCGAGCGACGATTTGGCGATTGCGGCGGTGAGCGGCGACACGGAAAGCGTCGCAGTGGAGCTTGAGGACAATGTGCTTTGGATTTACGCACTCGATGTGGGAAGCGTTGACGTGACGCTGCGCGCGGGCGGCGGAGGCTATGACGGTGCGAAAACGGAATTTACGGTGAGCGTGAAGGAAACAAAGGCGCGGGCGTACAAGGAAAATAACGGCTTGCTTTTGATAAACGTCGCTGACGCGTTAAATGACAGCGAATACGCGTATTATTCAACGCAGGACGTTCACACTTGGAAAGCGACGGACACGGGGCTTGAGGTTTACCCCGACATAGGCGACGAATGGCGCGATACGAGCGTGCGCACGGAAGCGCCGGCGCTCTATTACAGAGTGTATATAACAAATCCGGGAGATTATTATGTATATCTCAATACGTCGCACGAAAACATTTCGGGCAACAGTCTGCACATAGGAGTTGACGGAGAATATCTCTTTACATCTACGGGCGAGGACAATTTGGGCGACTGTGTGTGGCTTGAGGATGACGAATGGATTATCAATTTTCCGAGCGCGGGAGTTTACACGATAAACGTGTGGGGCAGAGAGGACGGAAGTAAGCTCAATACAATTCTTTTGAGTAAAGAGCGGATTGACGCGTCTTCCGTGGCGACGGTAAGCGCACTTATTTACGCAAAGCAGGAAACGTATGAAATGAGCGGCGAGGAAAAAATTGCCGCGGACATAAAATTCAACGACGCTTTTCCCTCGGTTGTGACGGAGGATTTGACGTTTACAAGCTATTTCGGAACAAGCGTTGAATTTGAAGGCGGAGAAATGATAGCAAGTGACGGCGCTGTGACAAGACCAAAGCGCGGCGAGGGCGACGTGATTGAGGAGGTTACGGTTATATACACCGCGGACGGCTGTGTGGAAACAGAAACGCTCAACATGACGGTAAAGGAAAACGACGGGCAGTATTTTGCAACAAATAATTATGACACTGTCGACATAAGAGACATCACCGGGCACAAATTCATCTCGTTTGACATTGCCGCAAATGAGATAAGCGACGGGATTGTGGCGTTTTGCGGTGAAGATGTTACACCGTCGGACTGGTCGGATTATGCGATAGCGTTCAGAATACAGCCGGACGCCACTATGGACGCGAGAAACGGCAGCGCTTATGAGGCGACGGAGGAATTTACTTATGAAGTCGGGCTGACGTATCATATTATGGCAGACGTTGACGTGACGGAGCAGAAATGCAACGTATACGTGACGGATTACAGAGGAAAAACGATCTGCGTTGCAAAGGATTTTGCATTCAGATGCGAAGCCTCGGACATCGGAAAGGTGACAGTGCGCGGCGGAAGCGGCGTTGAGAGCGGACTCTTTTATGTGACAAACATGGCGGTTTGCAACAGTGGAGTGAGAATTGTAAATGCTTATCTTTCCGGCAGCAAGGCGACGGCGGACGTTATATCGATTGACGATGGCGAGATTGAAATTTACGGCGCGTTTTACAGCGAAAACGGGGAAATGATTTCCCTTCAAAAATGCGCTGTCACATCGGGTGTGACAGGAATTGAATTTGAAGCGCCGGAGGACGCGGTGAAGGTGCGTGTAATGGCGCGGGAGGATGACATGACGGATCCTATATGCGAAAGTATGGCACGGAGAGAGGGATTTGTTATAGAAAGCGCGATGTCGTCAAAGCAAAATTCGGACGCATTTTGCTACATCGGAGCAAAGACCGATTTTGTGACATACACCTTTACGTTTGTCGATAACGGCAGCTTGGACAGCGGAATTATGATAGGCGCGGGAGAGTATTTAAATGAAAGCTCAAGCAATTACTTTGCTTCGGGAAGCATTGTGATACTTTTTGCCGACGGCGTTATCTACACGCGCGACGATGAGAGCAAGGAAGAGGTCGCGGAATACACCGTGGGCGAGGACGTTGAGGTGACGATTGAGGCGAACGTTATCGCAAACACTTATGATTTGTACATTGACGGCGTTTTGGTTTCCGAAAGCGTTTTGTTCAGGCAGAGCGCGGATTTGCTGGACACGTTGGCGCTTGTGGAAAATAACGGCGGAGAGATGTTTGAGGTAAAGAATTTTACGGTGAAATAAAGGAGAGATGATATTTATGAAAAAAGCGGCGGGTGCGGTATTGGTTTGTTTTGTGCTTCAGCTTTTTACTTGCATGGCTGTTTTTGCGGAGGGCGGAGTGACAAGGCTTGAGGCGGCGGTGAGAATTGCCGAATTTTGCGGAGTTAACGCGAAAATTTACAGCGGCAGATTTTCCGACCTTGACAAGACGAATGTCTATTCGGATATTGTAGAGGGAGAATATGTCGCGGGGATTTTGACGGACGATATGTTTGAGGACGGCAAGCTTGAGCCTGACAGTGAGGCTGACGGAGCTTTTGCGGAAGCGGTGTTAATCAATGCGTTAAAATACATGAAAAGCGAGCTTCCGAAAGGGTTTAGACTGTTAAGCGACGAGGAACGTGGGGAAAGTTTGTCGGAAGAAAAGCTTGAAGCGTTGATTGAAAGCGCGAGCGAAGCATATGAGGAATATCCGCTAAATTACGGCGAGGAATATGACGAATTGATAAATTCGGTAAGAAGCGGCATTAAAGAGTGCGAAAACGTTACGGCGGCGGAGAAGGCAAAGAGCTATTTTGAAAGCGCTTTAACACATCTTTCGTTTGACGCAAACGAGAGCGAAAACGAAAGGGCGAAGGACGAGCTTGAAATGGCGTATGGAGCGTTAAATTACAACCGCAGCTCGTTTTTGACATCATCTTATTGGTTTGACGATACGTCGAATTTGATACAGGCGCACGGAGGGGGAGTTATGTACGACCCCGTGAGCGAAAAATATTACTGGTACGGAGAGGCGCGCGACGGCGTGAATTTGCCGGAGCATTTGCAAAAATATGCCGACTGGACATGGCGAATAGGCATGGGGTGCTATTCCTCAACCGACCTTTACAACTGGACGTATGAATCAATCGCCTTTGAAATGATAATCGACCCCGAGGAGGGCGACGAGCAGGACGTTGAAATGGGGCGGGTGTTTGAGAGGCCGCACGTCATTTACAACGAAAAAACCGGCAAATACGTCATGTGGGCGCACGTTGACAACGGCTGGTATGGCGATTCCAAGGCGGGGGTTGCGGTGTCGGATTCTCCAACGGGGCCCTTTAAATATGTGGCGTCGTATCAGCCCAACGGGAAAATGGCGCGCGACATGAACACATTTGTCGACGACGACGGCACGGCATATCTCTATTCTACAACCGACAACAACGGAACCATCTGCTGCAGTCAATTGACGGACGATTATTTGGGCTTTACGGGCGAATATTCGATGATTTTGGAATGGTGGTACAGAGAAGCGCCGGCGGTGTTTAAGCATGATAATAAGTATTATCTGATAACGAGCGGATGCACGGGGTGGAGCCCGAACGAGGCAAAGTACGCTGTGGCGGACAATCCCTTCGGACCCTTTGAGGACAAGGGAAATCCGTGCAGCGGTGAAAACGCGAATAAAACATTCGGCGGACAGTCGAGCTGCGTTTTGAAGCTGAAGGGTTCGGATGATAAATTCATCTTTATCGCGGACATTTGGCGGCCGTCGTATCACAAGGAGAGCGGATATATCTGGCTGCCGATAATGTTTGCGGAAAACGGGGAGATAGCGATAAATTACACGGACGAGTGGACGCTTGATGATTTTGACACAAGCGTGGAGAAAGTTCCCGACATATACGCAGTTTATCCAAACGGGTACGAACTCCCTAAAACCGTCATGGTGAAGGTTGGCGAACGAGAAGAAAAGGCGGCGGTGACGTGGAACGATGCGTCCTTTGACGAGAGCACAATCGGGCACATGAGCGCCGGCGGAAGCGTAGAGGGTTACGCGGGACTGACCGCGAAGGTTGAAGTTTATAATTTTCCGAGCGATATGATTTACTTTGTAAATTGCGGCGACGAGGGGGAGGCGGACGATGGGCTTTACAATTCCAAATCCGACCAAAGCTACGGCGTTGACGAAAGTACGTGGAAATCGTGGGGATATACAGCAGACAATGAAGCCGGGAGAAACGGGAACGACAATATGTATTATTCCGTTCGATATGACTATTCCCAGGGCGGCGAGGAAAATGTGGGAAAAGGATTGGAATACAAATTTGAGCTAGAAAAGGGAAAGACATACGACGTTTACATCGGAATTTGCGACCCGTGGAACGAAAGCGGTAGGTATGAGGACATATATGTGAACGGGGAATGTGTTTATGAGGGATTTGAGACGGACAACACATTCAGGCGTGTGGAAAAGCTCAAAGTTTCAGACGTCGACGGATTTATAACGGTCAAGGCGGCGAGAAATCAAAAATCGACATATGCGTCGCTCGATCCGCTCGTAAGCTGGATAATAATTTGCGAAAGCGCGGGAGATAAGGGGCAGTATTACACGATAACAAGCGCCGACGGGAAGGGCAAAATTCAATATGACGAAGGATTGGCTTTGACGGAAAATAGCGATGCGCTTTGGAGCTTTGTACCCGCGTCTGACGGAAGCTTTGTGATAACCGATAAAAACGGAGAGGTGAGCCTTGACGTTTCAAACGGGTCGACGACGGCGGGGACGGACGTTATAGCGTATGCGACAAGCGCGGCTTCAAATCAGCGGTGGTTTTTGGAAAAGACCGAAGACGGGAGCTATTACATAAAAAGCGTGTCGAGCGGATTTTACCTCTCGTACAGGGACGGAAAGTTCACGCATTTGGAAAAGGACGAGGCGGATAGATGGTTTATTGAGCATAATTAAATACGAAATTATCTTTTTATTGTTTTCCCTCCACTATAGCAAGGACGGAAGCCGAACCGATTTTTCGGAGGGGCTTCCGTCCTTGTAATTATTTTTGATTATATTTTATATTTTTTTCGATATTGACTCGGGGATTGATTGTCAATGCGAACGAAGCCTTATGTGAAGTCGGTGGGATTCGCGTAG
>JAJQCX010000111.1 GCA_021202495.1 Clostridia bacterium
GCAAGAGGAAATTTGAAAATTTGACAAAAAAATTTCATTATTTCAAGACTTTTGGGACGTTGAAGGCTTTGCAAGCGTCAAACTTACGGAAATTTTCGCCGGCTACAGCGGCTTTGCGCAGCAGTATTTATTTCACTACCGCCAAAACGGACAAAGATACATCTGATTATCAGCTTTTTTGTCAATTCTGAAAAAAAATGTTGTATTTTAGGAGGTGCTTCACCAAACTTTAACTTGACAAAGACGGGTAAGGATAATAAAATATAGAGTAGAATAAAAATATACTTAACAGGGGATGATTGAGATGAACAACGACGAAAAAACAATGGACAAAGTCGTTAGTTTGTGCAAGGGTCGCGGCTATGTTTATCCCGGCAGCGATATATACGGCGGTTTGGCAAATACGTGGGATTACGGTCCGCTCGGAGTAGAGTTTAAAAATAACGTAAAAAAAGCTTGGTGGAAAAAATTTGTGCAAGAGTCGCCCTACAATGTGGGACTTGACAGCGCAATTTTGATGAATCCCGAAACGTGGGTTGCATCGGGGCACGTGGGCGGCTTTTCCGACCCGCTGATGGACTGTAAGGAATGCAAGGCGCGCTTCCGCGCGGACAAGCTTATCGAGGATTTTTGCGCCGCAAAGGGCGAGGCAATAACCGTCGACGGCTGGTCAAACGAAAAAATGATTGCGTTTATCGACGAAAACAACGTCGTTTGCCCCAACTGCGGCAAGAAAAATTATACCGATATTCGCAAGTTCAACCTCATGTTCAAGACGTTCCAGGGCGTTACAGAGGACGCGAAGAACGAGATATATCTTCGTCCCGAAACTGCGCAGGGCATTTTTGTAAACTTCAAAAACATTCAGCGCACAACGAGAAAGAAAATCCCGTTCGGCGTGGGGCAGATTGGCAAAAGCTTCAGAAATGAAATTACGCCCGGCAACTTCACGTTCCGCACGAGAGAATTTGAACAGATGGAGCTTGAATTTTTCTGCGCTCCCGGCACCGATTTGGATTGGTTCCACTATTGGAAGGATTATTGCAAGAACTTCCTTCTCTCGCTCGGCATGAAGGAGGAAAATATCCGTCTGCGTGACCATTCCCAAGAGGAACTGAGCCACTACTCCACCGCAACGACTGATATTGAATTTTTGTTCCCGTTCGGCTGGGGCGAGCTGTGGGGCATTGCCGACAGAACGAATTTTGACCTCACTCAGCACGCGAATCATTCGGGCGAAAACATGGAATACATGGATCCCGCCACAAACGAAAAATACATTCCCTATGTTATCGAGCCGTCGCTCGGCGCTGACAGAGTTGCGCTCGCGTTCCTCTGCGACGCATACGACGAGGAACAGGTCGGCGACAATGACACGCGCGTTGTGCTGCACCTCTCCCCCACGCTTGCGCCGGTTAAGGCTGCGGTTCTGCCGCTCTCGAAAAAGCTCTCCGACAAGGCTGGCGAGGTTTATTCGTCGCTCATCAAAAAATACAATTGCGAATATGACGACGCGGGCTCGATAGGCAAGCGTTACCGCCGTCAGGACGAAATAGGCACGCCGATTTGCATTACGATTGACTTTGACACATTGGAAGACAATTGCGTCACAATTCGTGACCGCGACAGCATGGAACAAAAGAGAATACCCATAGACGAAATAGATAATTATATGCAGAAAATGTTAGAATTTTAATACGGTTAATCTCAACCGGAGGGGGATAATATATTTATGAAAAACATTGTACTCGCGGCGGGCTACGCAACAAGGCTTTACCCGTTGACCGAAAATTTCCCCAAGCCGCTTCTTGAGGTAAACGGCAAATCCATTCTCGACCACCTTTTGTCCGATTTGGATGTTCTTGACAAAATCGACGAGCACATAATCGTTTCAAATGCCAAGTATGCGGAGATTTTCAACGAATGGGCAGCCAAATCAACATATCAAAAACCGATAAGGGTTTTAAACGACGGCTCTGTTTCAAATGAAACGAGGCTGGGCGCTGTGCGCGACATTATTTTCGCGCTCGACGAATGTGAGGTAGACGAGGATATTATTGTCGTCGCGGGGGATAATCTGCTTGCTTTTTCGTTTTCGCACTTTATCGACTTTGCGCATGAGAAAAACGCTTCCGCGGTAATGGTTCACTTTGAAAAGGACGTTGAAGAGCTTCGCCGCTGCGGCGTTATGATTCCCGATGAAAATATGCGTATCATCTCTATGGAAGAAAAGCCGCGTGAACCGAAGAGCAATTGGTGTGTAGGCTCTTTCTACTATTATAAAAAAGAAGATCTTCCGCTCATCCGCGCAAGCGTTGAGGATGGCTGCGGAGTTGACGCTCCGGGATCGCTCGTGTGCTATATGTGCGAAAAGACCGCCGTTTACGCGCTCGAAATGCCGGGCGCAAGGCACGACATCGGCGGCTTTGACAGCTATGAAGAGGTAAAGAAGATTTACAAAGGTATAATAAAGTAGTATATTTTCGATTACGGCGGGTGGCGAAAACCTGCTGCCCGCCATAATTGCAAAAAAGTAAAAAAAGTACTTGCATTTCGTAAAAACGTATGCTATAATGTACTTCGCTTGTAAAGGGCGTCCGTTTCGGGCGCATGATATATTGAAAAACTATTGGAGGTGAACGTTTTGCCGAATATTAAATCCGCAAAGAAAAGAGTTCGCATTATCGAAACGAAAACTCTTCAGAACAAAATGACAAAGTCCGCTATCAAGACCGAGCTCAAGAAGTTTGACAGTGCTGTTGCATCGGGCGATAAGGCTCTTGCAGAAAGCGAATTTGCATATTGCGTTAAAAAGCTCGATCAGGCTGCCGCAAAGAATGTTTATCACAAGAACAATGTCAGCCGCAAAAAGAGCCAGCTTGCGATAAAGCTTGCCAACATGGCGTAAATTCTTCGCGTCTTTTAAGATCTATACAAAAAGATTGCAAAGTCGAAAAAAAGTTCTTGACAAATACAACTTTATGTGTTATATTTTAAAAGTCGCCGGAATGCTGGCGTAGCTCAATCGGTAGAGCAGCTGATTTGTAATCAGCAGGTTGCGGGTTCGAGTCCCATCACCAGCTCCACAATCATTCGCGGTGTAAATCCGCACCGCGAATGATTATAAATAAAATTTAATATGGGAGAGTTCCCGAGCGGCCAAAGGGGGCAGACTGTAAATCTGTTGTCACTGACTTCGGTGGTCCGAATCCACCCTCTCCCACCACACTGAAAACCGTTGAAATTAAGCCAATTTTGACGGTTTTTTGTTGTTGTAGTGTTTGCAGTTTCTAACAGTGAAAACAACTTTTCTAACGGGTTTCTAACGGATTGAGTCAAGAGACTGCGATAATTTTACCATATAAAAACATGAAAACAGGGAGCCGTCAATCGGCTCCCCTTACGCTTTACCTAACTCTTTCCTTGAGTACCTTGCCCGCCTTAAAGGTCGGTATTCTCGAATCCGGAACGACAACTTCTTTTGAAGTTCCCGGAACCTTGCAAATTCTGCCCGCACGGGTCTTCACCTCAAACGTGCCGAAGCCGACAATCCTCACCTTTTCGCCGCTGTTGATCGTCTCAATGATTGTTTCGATAAACGCGGAGAGCATCTCTTCGGATTCCTTCTTCGTAATGCCTTTTTCTTCCGCTACCTTTGCCGCCAAAGCTTCCTTGTTCATATATTTGTTCCTCCCAATCTCATTATTGTGTGCCGCGTTTCAGTCTGTCCAAAGAAAGCCTATCGGCACATAACGATATTCTACCAAATATTCCGCCTTATTACAAGTGTTTTTTCTATCTTTTCGATTTTTTTCAAAAATTTTTCGTTTTTTGCCCTCAAAAGCTCCTCCGCGTCAACATTTTGCAGCGTCAAAAAGCGTGTGAGAACAAAAAGTACGTTTGCTAATGCCTCATCTGATGAGTTTACCGTCAATTCTTCGCTCAGTTTTTTAAAGAGCGTTAAAGCGTCCTCGGCGCTCTCTTGCGGTGCCAAAACCTTCGCCGCTTTCTTTTGCAGCTTTGCCGCGCGCTTTATCGAGGGCAGAGCCCGAGAGACGGAGTTGAGATTTTCCGAAAGTGTCTTCTCACCGCGCTCCTTTTTCTTAACCTCGTCCCACACGTCAAGCACTTCATCCGCGCTTTGCACCTTTACATCTCCGAAAACGTGCGGATGGCGCACAATCATCTTTTTTGCCGCCGCGCTTGTCACATCGTCAATGTCAAACTCACCGTTTTCCTTGCCGATAAGCGAATGCATCACAACCTGCAGCAAAACGTCGCCCAGCTCGTCCGCCATTTTCTCGCCGCGCCCGCTGTCAATCGCCTCCGCCGCCTCGTATGCCTCCTCAATCAAATTGGGCTTTAAGCTCTCGTGCGTCTGCGCTGCATCCCACGGGCACCCGCCAGGTGCGCGCAGCCGCTCGAGAATTTTATAAAAATCGTAAAAATCATACCGTTCTTTTTCGGTCATTCGCCTCATCCTTTCCCAATAGCATTATTATATCGCTCTTTGTAACAAAGCCCGACAGCAGCGCCGCCGCTATGTAAACTATCGCCGCGCACAAAACCGCGCCCGCCGTCATCATTATTTTATCGGCGAAATACGCCGTAACCGCGCACAACAGCGCAGATACCGCAATTTTTACCGCCGCAGACAGCCACTTAAAACGTATGTCCGTCATTTTAAATATCATTATAAAAAGCGCAAGCGCACACAAGAAGTACGCAATGCTTGTCGCCGCCGCCGCTCCGCCTATGCCAAACGAGGGTATCAAGATTATGTTCAACAAAAGCTTCGCTATGAGCGACAGTGCGAAAACTCCCGCCGTCGCGCTGCTTTTTCCCGCACCCTGTAAAATTGCCGCCGCAACGCCCATGCATCCCGCGAAAACGGCAGACGGCGCAATTACGCGCAGCAAAAACGCGAAATCCGCGTTGTCATACAAAAGATTTAAAATGGGCTTGGGCACCGCCAAAAAGCCCGCCATGCACGGCGCCGAAATGAGCAGCGCTAACTTTAGCGCGAAAAACGCGTCGCGCGATTTCGCCTCCGAATTTTTTTCGGTGTCCGAGCGTGCAATCGCGGGCAAAATCCCCGCCGAAACCGCACTTGTCAGCGAAACCGGCAGCGCGTAAAGCGTCGCCGCGCGCGTCAGGCATCCAAATGCCGTCATTTTGTCCCCACCGGAGAGCAGCGGCACAACGCTCAACGTGTCAACCATGTTGAAAAAGGGATAAGCCGTGCTTGTCAGCGTAACGGGTATGGCGATAAATACAAGCTGTTTTAGTTTCGCTGCCGAAAATTTCGCGCGTTTAATCCTTCCGCGTTTTATGCGGACACAGGCGAGAATAACAGCCGACAAAAACGCGCCGAACGGTATGCCGCACATTGCCGCCGCGGCAGTTTTTTCAATCTCCGTGCCCATAAACGCAAACGCCAGCGCAAAGCCCACAACGCAGCGCCCGAGCGCGTCCGAAACCTGCGCTGCGGCCGAAGGCGTCATGTCAACGTCGCCCTGAAAAAGCCCGCGCAGCGCCGCCGTGACGCCCAAAAAGACGAGCGCGGGAGACATTACTTTAAGTGATGAAGCACATTTCGGAATTTCGATAAGCTCCGCGATAGGCTCCGCAAAGGCGAAGATTGCAATAGCGCACAAAATGAGCAGCGTTTCGATAAAGACGAACGCCGTGTGAAACGCCTCCGCCTTCTCGTCCTCATTTTTCGACGATGCGACAAGCTTTGAAAGCGCAAGCGGAAAGCCCGCCGTCGCGATTGTGAAAAAGAACACGTAGATATTATACGCCCCGTTAAAGACCGCCATTCCCTCCGCATGAAGAAAAACTCTGTCAAGCGGGATCTTGAACACGGCGCTCAAAACCTTGCTTAACGCGACAGCAATCGCCAAAATTGCCGCCCCGCCCGCAAAGCTGCGCTTACTCATCCTTCGCGCCCTTTGCGAGATAGCGCTTTACTATTGGATAAGTCATAAAGAGATTGATATATGCCGTGAGCGCAAACATCAATATCGGCACCAAAAGCGCCGCATAAACGATAACGTAGCACGCCGCCCACGAAATAATCCCACAGAACAAAAAGCAGCAGAGCATCGACAAAAACGTCGTGGGGAGCTTCCCCATCGCAAGCAAAAACGAATTTTTATAAATGTCCCACACCTTCATATCAAACGAAATCATAATGGGATAAATATAAGCGTGCATCAAAACAAAGATGAAAAAGAGCATTATCATAAGCCCCTGCAGAAGATACGCCGCAATGCTCGACCCCGCGAACTCTCCGTAAAACCAACAGTTTATCCCAAGCAAAAAGAGAAATATCGTATCTATAACGTAAACCGCCGTCGCTCTTTTGAAATTGCTCAGCATTGCCGATTTAAAATCAGACCACACCCACGCGTGAGTGTCCTCGCGGTAGTTTCGCACAACGTAGGTCATGCCCGCCGTCGCGGGACCTCCGCCGAAAAGCGAATACAAAATGAGCGTGCAGAAAATACAAAGCCTTGTTATCATGCTCGCGTAGTCCTCCGCTCCGAGCGATTCCATACTCTGCGAAAGCGCGAACGTGAGCACAACATACATCCCGAACCAGTCGATGATAAACGTCGGTATGGAAAACAAAAGATAGAGCGCGTTTAAATTCACAAACTTCCAAAACCTGCGCCCCAAAATGTCGAAAAAAAGAGCAATGCCCGTTTTTTTCGGCTCGTCCTTGCTCACGCCCTTGCCCGGCGTGGTGTAATCGAACAACCTGTATTTAGGCAGCCGCATACAAACTCCCTCCAAAAATTTAAGTTGATTATTAGTATAGCATATTTTTCCCCAAATTACAACCGCTTTTTTTACGCATCACACCGCACTGCTCAGTATAAATATCATCACTCCCGCAAAAATCGCCGCGATTATTTTTCCCATTGTGTGATACTTCATTTTTAAATCATACGGCGAGGCAATCGCCGCCGCCTGTGCGTGGACGCTGAGCCCGCCCCATGAGAGAAATATCGCCGCGGCTGTCATGTTCTCATCTCCTCCCGCCGCGAAAACGCCGCGCGTCATTTCGATGAGACCCGCCAAATAGGGCAATCCCGAGCAAAATACCTCCGCGATTGAATTAAAAACAATCACCGCCGCGCACACGTTCACCATCGCCCCGCCCGCGGATGCGAGGCTTTTGCCCAAAACGTACATCAACGGCTGCTTTTCGGCTCTGTATTTTGCATATTCCTCCCGCACGCTCATTTTGAGGAACGTCCTTTTCTTTCCGCGCATCAAAACTCCCGCGAAAACCGCCGCCGCAATATGTACTAAGTATAATAAAATTCCTATCTTTACGCTCCCGAACGCCCCGATCCCCGCCGCGCCTATGATGAACACCGCGCCCGAATTGTTGCAAAACGCGAGCAGCCTTTCCGCCTCATCCTTTTCTATCAGCCCCTTTTCATATGTATCGCACACGGCTCTGACCCCGGTCGGGTACCCGCCGACCAGCGACACGATAAAAGCCGCCGCCCCATACGGCGAAACGTTGAAAAGCCGCCCAAAAACCTTTGAGCACGCCGCGCCCCACACCCGCGCCGCCCCCGAATAAATGACGCACGACGAAAAAACCGCAAACGGCAAAAGCGACGGAATGGCCGTCTCAATCGAAAGCCTTACCCCCTCTGCCGCGCCAACCGCCGACCTTTCGGGAAAAAGCGCCAACATAACGCACACCAAAACGAACATCACTATCCCCTCTTTTCATAAAACAGTATATGTCCGTCTATTTAAGAAATAGAATACTTGTCAAACATATCCCCACCCGATTAACGCATATTCCCGCTCATTTCATAATAAATATATTTCAAGATTATCTTATCCCAAGAAAGGAGCGGTTGACGGTGAGGAAAAAACGCAGCGAGGAAATTGTCCGCCGCGCAGAAGATGCGCTCGATTTGTCGCGCGGACTGCTCGCAAATACGCCGCTCATAACGCTCCACGGCGCATCTCTTTGCGAGATAGACAACTTCAAAGCTCTGCTCGATTTTTCCGCAGGCAGCCTTCGCGTCAATACTGCGGGCGGCATAGTCTCTCTCCGGTTCCGAGCTTGAAATCGCCGTCCTCACAGATGAAAGCATAACGGTTAAGGGCGAAATTAAAAGAATCGAATTTGAATAGGCGGTGTTTCGTTGAAGCTCAAAATCATAACCTTTATCAAGGGCAGCGCTCTCATACGCGCCGAGGGCTCGTTTTGCGAGAGGGTTATCAACATTGCCCGCGAAAACGGCATCTTCGTTTGGAACATTCGCCGCGTTGATGATGTGACGATAACCTTTTTTGTGAGCCGCAAAGCGGCGGCGAAGCTCCTTTCTCTCAATCTTCCCGAGGGCTTGACGATAACGCGCATCCGAGAAGACGGGCTTTTCGGCTTTTTGTCGCGCTTTAAAAAAAGGCGCGCGCTTTTAATATGCCCCTTTGCCGCGCTTTTGCTCCTTTTTCTTTCAACGCAGATAATTTGGAACGTAAACGTCGTAACAGACGACGCCGAGGAGGAGGCGATAATCCTCTCCGAGCTCGCAGAGCTCGGCTTAAAGCGCGGCACGCTCAAAATGACGATAGACCAAAGCGAGCTCAAGCGACGCATGATTTTAACCGACGATTCGCTGCTCTGGATATGGGTTGACATAAAGGGTTCAACCGCCATTGTCCGCCTTGCGGAGCGCACCGCCGCGCCCGAAATTTTTGACGAAAACGCCTACTACAACATCTATTCCTCCTCCGATGCGGTCATAACGCAAATTATTGCCCGCAGCGGTATTGCCCGCATCAATGTCGGGGATACTGTGTTAAAAGGACAGCTTTTGATTGAGGGGCTGATGCAGGTTGGCGAGGAAAGCGCCGCGCCCGTCCACGCATCCGGCACCGTTATGGGCTCGGTGTGGCACGAAACGGAAGTCAAAATCCCCAAGCAAAACGAAATTCATACCCCCACGGGGCTTTTTGACGAGCGATTGACAATAAAAATTTTCGATTTTTCGATAAAACTTTTCATAAACAGTAGAATTTCATACCAAAGTTATGATATTATAGAGTATGAGAACTCGCTCACCCCCGTGCCGATTTCGTTTATTAAACAAACCGTGCGCGAGGTTGACGTAATCTATGAACAAAATGACACCGACGCCTTAATTGCGCAGAGCGAGGACGAATTTTCATCCTCACTTTCCGAAACCGGACTTGACGTAACATATGTTGAATCGCTCGCACGAGACATGGGCGATTACATTGCCGTCACGCACCGCGCGCTGTGCAGCGAGGACGTCGCCGTCGAACGGAGGATGAATATTGGAAAAATTACTAACAGCGCCGAGCCTTGACGAAACGATTGCCGTTTTCGGCAGCTTTGACGCAAATGTCAGATTGATTGAAAAAGCGTTTTCCGTCACAGTGTCAAACCGTGACGAGGCGATAAAAATTTCGGGCGCCGATGACGACTGCGAAAAGGCGGCGGAGGTTTTTGAAAATCTTTTCGCCCTTGTGCAAAACGGCGAAACGCCAAACGAGCAGTCCGTGCGCTACGCCATCGACATGGCAAAGGCGGGGCTTGACCCCGAATATTCCAAAACCGGCGACACCATCTGCATCAGCGCCAAGGGACGTCCCGTCCGCTGCAAAACAGCGGGACAAAAGGCATACGTTGAAAAAATAAAGGAAAACACGGTCGTTATTGCCATAGGTCCAGCGGGCACCGGCAAAACGTACCTTGCCGTCGCGATGGCTGTCGACGCGTTTCGCCGCAAGGAAGTTTCGCGCATTATTTTGACGCGCCCTGCAGTCGAGGCGGGCGAAAAGCTGGGCTTTCTTCCCGGCGATTTGCAAATGAAGGTCGACCCTTACCTGCGCCCGCTCTATGACGCGCTCTCTGACATGCTCGGTTACGAAAATTATCAAAAATACGTCGAACGCAACCTCATTGAGATTGCGCCGCTCGCGTATATGCGCGGACGCACGCTTGACGACGCCTTTATTATCCTTGACGAGGCGCAGAACACCACTCCCGAACAGATGAAAATGTTTCTCACCCGCATTGGCTTTGGCTCGCGCGCAGTTATCACGGGCGACATCACGCAGATCGATCTTCCCGAGGGAAAGCGCAGCGGATTAAAGGAAGCCGTGAAAATCCTTCGCGGCATAGACGACCTTGCCATCTGCCGCCTTTCGGCAAACGACATCGTGCGCCACCCGCTTGTGCAAAAAATTCTCGCAGCATACGAAAAATACGAACAAAGGACTAATTCGAGGAAAGGTGATTAACCATGAAAACCTCACGCCGCATAATCTGTATCGCGATTTTAGTTATCACAACGTTTGTGATTGGGTTTTCGCTTTTGCATAACAGCATTTCAACTCAATACGACGTTTCCCCCGGAGCGGTCTGCCCGGAGGACATATATGCCACGCGCAACATCACCGACAGCGTGACAACCCAGGCGCGCCGCGACGCCGCGGCAAACGCCGTTTCGGAGGTCTATGTCGTCGATTCCGCGCTCACAACCTCCTCGGTTTCGGAAGCCGCGGATTTTATCAGCGACCTCTACGACGTGCTCTACGACGACTCTCTTTTGGAGAAGGCGCAGCTTTTAAAGCTCACAAGCTCAATCGAACTTGACGAATCGTTAATCGAAGCCGCCGCCTCTCTTACGGACGAGCAGTACGAGCTTCTTTCAACCGTTCCGTCGCTGATTGAAGAAGTAATGTCATCCGGCGTTTCGGATTTGGAAGAGGGCATGAACGCATTTAACAATCTTCTGACCGAAAATGGCTTCTCCGCCCCTGTTTCGTCAATCGCCTACGCGATAGCCGAGGACGTCATATGCGTCAACAAAACGCTCAACGCCGAAGCGACGGAATCCGCCCGCACCGCTGCGGCGGACGCGGTGTCCGAGGTTACATACATGAAAAATCAGATCATCGTCCGCCGAGGTGAGATTGTGACCGAAGCGCAGTACGCCATGCTAAAGGAGCTCGGCTTTGTGCGCGGCGGCAGCTCCGTTGACGTGTTCCACACAATCAGTGTGATTGCGCTTCTCATCACATCTGTCGCGCTGTGTCTCTTCTATTATTTTATCGTCGGCAGAAAGAAAATCACGTCCTCGCCCGTCACGGTTACAATCATCTGCTCATTTTTGTCGCTCTGCGGCGCGGTGCTTTCGTATCTTTCATCGACAGGAAGCAATGAATTTTTGATTTATATTATGCCGCTCTCGCTCACTCCGGCGCTCATTTCGCTGCTTATCACACCCGACATGGCGTTTGTCGTAAACCTCATAACAGCGCTTTGCGCCGCCGTTCACACCGACAACTACACGATTGGCTTTGTCGTTGCGGCAGCCGGCGTCGCGACGTCTGTCTTTTTCTCAAATGTGCGCAGCCGCAGCCAGCTTTTGCCCTCAACGTGCTTTTCGGCGCTGTCGTACTGTTTGCTCTACACCGCCGCCTACTGCGACATTTCAAAGAGCATTACCGACATCGGGCACGTTTTCATCTATTCGCTCGCGGGCACAATTTTCGGCTGCATTTTAACTATCGGCACTCTCCCCTTCTGGGAAGCCATATTTGACGTCATAACCCCGATGAAGCTCAGCGAGCTTTCAAACCCGGAGCACAAGCTTTTGAAAAAGCTGCTCTTAAAAGCGCCCGGCAGCTACCACCACTCGCTCACCGTTGCGAACATGGCGGACGCGGCAGCCGCGGCAATCGGCGCAAATTCCATGCTCGCCCGCGTCGGAGCTTATTATCACGACGTCGGCAAGATGGAAAACCCGATATATTTCAAGGAAAATCAAATCACCGCGATAAATCCGCACGACAACATGCCGCCGGAGGAAAGCGCCGCTGTTATCATTCGCCACGTCAGCGACGGAGCCGCGCTTGCAGAAAGCTATCATCTGCCTCGCGCTGTGAAAGATATCATAGTTCAGCACCACGGCACAACGACGGTTTCGTTCTTTCTTTATAAGGCAAAAGAGCAAAACCCCGACGTTGACGAAAAGCTCTTCACCTATCCCGGACCGACCCCCGTTTCAAAGGAGGCGTCAATCGTCATGCTCGCTGACGCATGCGAGGCTGCCGTGCGCGCCATTCGCGAAAAAGGCAACGACAACGTGCGCGAAATTGTGGACAGCATTGTCTCAGGGCGCATTTCAGCCGGGCAGCTCAACACATCCGAGCTCACCTTCTCCGATTTGGAGAAAATAAAAGCCTCGTTTGCCGAAACGCTCGACCAATATTTTCACAAGAGGATACTCTATCCGCAAAATAAGATAAAGGAGCCGCGCCAAGATGGTTGAATTTACAATAGAAAACGAACAGGACAAGCTCTCTTTTACAAAAGAGCTTGAGGACACAATACGCGAAGCCGTCGAAACGACGCTTTCGGTTTTGGAGTGGGGCAATGTCAAATGCGCCGTTTCCGTCACCATAACCGACAACGAAAAAATACGAGAATTAAACAGCCTTTATCGGCAAATCGACCGTGAAACAGACGTTCTTTCCTTCCCCATTATCGAATTTTCTCCCGACGGCGACCCGCTCGTCACGGACGGCGACTACGAAGGGGACAACCTTCTTTTGGGAGACATCGTCATTTCGCTCGAAAAAGCCAAAGCGCAAAGCGAGGAATACGGTCACTCTCTCAAACGCGAGGTGGGGCATTTGACGCTTCATTCAACTCTCCACCTCATGGGCTTTGACCACATCGAAGAAGAAGACGCAAAAATCATGCGCTCACTTGAAAAGGAAGTCGCCGAAAAGATGAACTTGCCGCGCGAATAGGAGGACATTACAACCATGAACAAATCACTTGCGCTCGAATTTTCGGTAAAAACGGCAAATCTCTGCCGCCACCTTCAAAACGAAAAGGACGAAAAAATCATTTCGCCCGCCCTTTTCGCGGCGGCAACCCGGCTTTCCCTTTTTGCCTATTCGACAAATCCCGCGCTTTCCAAGGCGGAGCTCTCCGCAATGCGAAAGGACGCTCATCTTGCCGCCGACCAAGCGGCGCTTTACCTCGACATGCTTTTCGAGTCGGGCTTTATTTCCGACGCGCAGCGGCAGAGCGTCGCCAAAACGCTCACCACTCTTTTAAAAGAAATCAATTAACTTGGGAGTCGTTGATTAACGTCCAACAGCAAAACTGTCATCGCGCCTGCGTTCGCCCTGTAGGGGCGGGGCTTGCCCCGCCCGTCTTGGGGATGTGCATTATGCGGATCGATCAACGTTTTCCCCGGAAAAGGAGTATATATTATAATGTTTAAATCAGGCTTTATCGCCATCATCGGGCGTCCGAACGTCGGCAAATCGACGCTTTTAAACGCCCTCACCGGCGAAAAGGTCGCCATTGTTTCAAACAAGCCGCAGACGACGCGCGAAAAAATACTTTCCATATTAACCGACGACGAATCGCAAATGATTTTCGTCGACACTCCCGGCGTTCACCGCCCGCGCAACCGACTGGGCGAATATATGAATAACGTCGTCACCGACGCCGCACAGGACGTCGACGCAATATTATTCGTCACCGAAGCCGGTCGCAATCTCACGGACAGTGAAAAGGAAATTCTCACCCCGCTTTTGGCTCGCCGCATACCGGTGCTTTTAATCATCAACAAGTCCGACGCGCTCAAAAATAAAGAGGAAATGCTCGCGCAAATTCAGGACGCGGCGTCTCTCGGCGATTTTGCCGCCGTTATCCCCGTTTCCGCCCTCAAAAAGGACGGCACAAAGCGCATCTTGAACGAAATAAAGCGCCTTCTGCCCGAAGGCCCCATGTATTACCCCGCAGACGCCTTAACCGACAAAACCGAACGCGAAATGGTTTCCGAAATCATCCGCGAAAAAATGTTGCGCCTTCTTGACCAAGAGGTTCCCCACGGCGCGGCGGTTGAGATTGAGGCGATGAAGGAGGAGAGCTCCATCACCCGCATAAACGCCGTCATCTACTGCGAAAAAAGCGGGCACAAGGGCATCATCATCGGCAAAAACGGCGAAACGCTAAAGCGCATCGGCAGCTACGCCCGCGCCGACATAGAAAAGCTGCTCGGCAAAAAGGTCTATCTTGAGCTGTGGGTCAAAGTAAAAGAAGACTGGCGCAACTCAGATTATATGCTAAAAGAATTGGGATACACGCAAAAAGACTAAATACACAAAAATGTGTCAAAAAATTGTTTATTTTTTGTGAAATGTTTGTATGTTTTTTCAATTGACTGTTAACGTTATTTAAAGATATAATATAACTATCTCTTTTAAATGCACATTATACGAGGAGGAATTGTTATGGAAAAACTTGATATGTTATATGAAGGCAAGGCAAAGAAGGTTTATCTTACCGACGATGAAGACGCGCTCATCGTTTCCTACAAGGACGACGCGACGGCATTCAACGGTCTTAAGGAGGGCAGCATCGACGGCAAAGGTGTTGTCAACAACCGCATGACAAATCTCATTTTCAAAATGCTTGAAAGAAACGGCGTTCAAACTCATCTCATCGAGGAATTGAACGACAGAGAAACTCTTGTTAAAAAGGTTTCCATCGTTCCTCTCGAGGTAATCGTAAGAAACGTTGCCGCGGGCAGCTTTTCAAAGCGCTTCGGCGTAGAAGAGGGCACCCTTCTCGCATCTCCCACGCTCGAATTTTGCTATAAAAACGACGACCTCGGCGACCCCATGATTAACGATTATCAGATATATGCTTTAAATCTCGCAACTCCCGAAGAAATCAAGGCAATTTCGGAGATGACGTTTAAGATTAATGATCTTCTCTGCGCGTTCTTCAAGGAAATCGGCATCAGACTTATCGACTTTAAGATTGAATTCGGCCGCTACCACGGCAGCGTAATCTTAGCTGACGAAATTTCGCCCGACACCTGCCGCCTTTGGGACATCAACACCAACGAAAAGCTCGACAAAGACCGCTTCAGACGCGACCTCGGCAACGTTGAAGGCGCATACGAAGAAGTTTTCAAGCGTTTGGGCTTGTAATTAACGCCGGGATTCACCCCCTTTTGGGGGCTTTATCCTTTTGTAGAAGGAGCAGCGATATGTTCATTGACAGCATCAACAAGCCGAAAGAGGAATGCGGCGTTTTCGGTTTTTTTGACTTCGATGGTTATGACAGCGCTCAAATGGCATACTACGGGCTTTTCTCTCTCCAGCACCGCGGTCAGGAGAGCTGCGGCATCGCGGTATGTCAGGGTGACAATATCAGGAGCTACAAAAACATGGGGCTTGTCAACGACGTGTTCAAGCCGGACGTGCTCTCCCTTCTCACGGGCGACATCGCCATCGGTCACGTCCGCTATTCGACGACCGGCGAAAGCCGCCGTGAAAATGCGCAGCCCCTTGTAACAAAATACAGCGGCGGCATGCTTGCCGTTGCCCACAACGGCAACCTCACCAACGGCGCCGCTCTTCGAGAAGAATTTGAAGAAAAAGGCATGATTTTTCAAACGACTATCGACTCGGAATCGATAGCCTACGTTATCGCGCAGGAATGTCGCACAGCGCCCAATATCGAGCAGGCTGTTGCCAACAGCATGCAGCGCATCCACGGCGCATATTCGCTTGTCATAATGACCCCCGGCAAGATGATTGCCGCGCGCGACGAATACGGCATGCGTCCGCTCGTGATAGGCAAGCTCGGCAATTCCTACATTTTCGCCTCCGAATCGTGCGCGATTGACGCTGTCGGCGGCGAGCTGATACGCGACGTTTTGCCCGGCGAGGTCGTAAGCGTCGGAAGCGACGGCGCACTTACCTCCAACCTTTCGCACTGCGGCAAGAAAAGCCGTATGTGCATATTTGAATATATCTATTTTGCTCGCAGCGACTCCACCATCGACGGGCTCAGCGTTTATGAGGCACGCCGCATGGCAGGCAGGCTTCTTGCGCGCCAGCACCCGGCGGACGCCGACCTTGTTATCGGCGTGCCCGATTCGGGGCTCGACGCGGCAATAGGCTTTGCCGAGGAAAGCGGCATCCCCTACGGAACGGGTCTTCTCAAAAACCGCTACATCGGACGCACGTTCATCCAGCCCGACCAAAAAATGCGCGAGCGCAGCGTTCGTCTCAAGCTCAACCCGCTTCGCAGCGCCATCGCGGGCAAGCGCATTGTCATGATTGACGACTCAATCGTCCGCGGCACCACCTGCCGACGAATTGTGAATATGCTAAAGGAAGCCGGCGCAAAGGAAGTGCATATGCGCTCCTCCTCCCCGCCCTTCCTCTATCCGTGCTATTTCGGCACCGACATTCCCTCGCAGGATCTTCTTGTTTCCTGGAAACGCTCTGTTGAAGAGGTTCGCCAAATCATCAACGCCGATTCCCTGGGCTTTCTCGAACCCGATTCTTTGGGCGAAATGATAAAAGGCGCCCACTGCGGCTTCTGCGACGCCTGCTTTACCGGCAATTACCCCATGGAAACCCCCTACAAGGGTGAAATTTGGAAAAGCAATGAATAACATCAGAAGTGCGCCATATCGCCTAAGCGGTATGACGCACTTCTGATATATTATTATAATATGGGAGGGCAAATGTTACATAAGCTCCGAAACGAGCTGTGCAAATTCGGGAGCGTTTTCAACCGGCATGTCGGCTATCATGAGCGCTTCGGTATAGAGAATTTTGGCGAGCTTCCTTGCCTTTTCCTTGTCCGTTTCGTATGCCGCTTTGAGAGCGTCGAAGGCGTGGTGGTCACCGTTGAGCTCCAAGACGCGCTTTGCCTTGATTTTTTCGTCCTCGCCGGGAATGGATTGGAAGTACTTTTCCATTTCGAGCGTCACTTCGCCCTCGGCGCTGAGGCACACGGGGTAGCTCTTGAGCTTATGGCTGAGCTTTACACTTTCAACTGCGCCGTCAAGCGATTCTTTGACGAAGTCGAGCATCTCACGGTTTTCCTCGGCTGCCTTTTCCTTTTCGGCTTTTTCCTCGTCGGTTTCGAGCCCCAAATCGGGGTCGTTGATGCTCTTGAATTTCTTTTCTTTGAATGCGCCGAGCATATTTATAACAAATTCATCAACCTCGTCGGTCATATAGAGAATTGAATAGCCGTGATCCTTGACGGTTTCCGCTTGGGGAAGGTTGTCAATTTTTTGTATGCTTTCGCCGCGCGCGTAGTAGATAAATTCCTGTCCTTCGGGCATTGCGGAAACGTATTCCTCAAGCGTGACGGGCTTTTCGGAGCCGGAGGCGTGGAACATGATGAGATCTTCCAACATATCCTTGTGCATTCCGTAATCCGAGACCATGCCGTATTTCAATTGCAGCCCGAATTCCTTGTAGAACTGCTCGTATTTATCGCGCTCGTTTGTGAGCATCTTTTTCAGCTCGCTCTTAATCCTCTTTTCAATCGCGGAGGAAATTTGGCGAAGCTGTCTGTCGTGCTGGAGCATTTCGCGGGAGATGTTGAGCGAAAGATTGTCCGAATCGACAACGCCTTTGACAAAGCGGAAATGCTCGGGCAAAAGCTCTTCACAGTTTTCCATAATCATAACGGAGGAGGTGTAAAGCGTGAGCCCCTTTTGATAGTCTTTCGTGTAGTAATTCATCGGCGCTTTGCCGGGGATAAAGAGGAGCGCCTTGTAGCTGAGCGTGCCCTCGGCATTGATTCTTATAACCTTGAACGGCTCGTTGCAATCGTAGAACGTTTCCTTATAGAAGGCGGCGCAGTCCTCGTCGCTCGCTTCGCTCTTGCTGCGCTGCCAGATGGGAACCATGCTGTTGACGGTAACTTCCTCGACTGTCTTCGTTTCCGTGCCGTCCTCGGCTTTTTCGGTCTTTTCCTCATTCATGACAATCGGGTAGCGCACATAGTCGGAATATTTCCTGATGATAGCGCGAATTCTGTAGGGCTCGACAAATTCGTCGTAGTTTTCCTCTCCGTCGTTGTCCTTGATGTGCATGATTATTTCGGTACCGACGTCCGTCTTTTCCGTTTCCTCGATTTCGTAGCCTTCGACGCCGCAGCTCGTCCATTTGTAGGCGGTGTCCGAGCCGAACGCCTTTGTGTTGACAGTCACATTGTCGGCAACCATGAACGCGCTGTAGAAGCCGACGCCGAACTGACCGATGATGTCGATGTCGTTATTTTCCTTGTCGTCCTTTGACATTTCGCTCTTGAATTTGAGCGAACCGCTCTGCGCGATTGTGCCGAGGTTTTCCTCAAGCTCCTCGCGCGTCATGCCAATGCCGTTGTCGCGGACGGTGACGGTGCGGTTGTCCTTGTCGACGTCGACCTCAATTTTAAAATCGCTCCTTGACATGCCGACGCGCTCATCGGTCAGCGACTTGTAGCAGAGCTTGTCGATGGCGTCGCTCGCGTTTGAAATTATTTCTCTCAAAAAGATTTCCTTATGGGTGTAGATTGAATTGATCATCAAATCAAGTATGCGCTTTGATTCGGTTTTAAATTCCTGCATATAAAACACGTCCTTTCAATGTCATAGAGTATAATAATTCCATCATGTGAATAAACTGTGAACGCAAGATATACACAATGTAAATTTAGCACTCAAAAGGGGTGAGTGCTAATAAAACAGTGGTTGACTTTGGGAAAAGAAAGTGATATAATACCTATATATTATATAGGAGGTTTTGCATTATGAACGAGACGGTAAAAAATTTGGTGACGCGGAAAAGCTGCAAGAGCTTTAAGCCGGAGCATGTTTCAAGGGCGGAGATCGACGAGATTGTTGCGGCGGGGCTGAACGCGCCGACGGGCATGAACACGCAAAGCCCGAAGTTTGTCGTTGTGCAAGACGACGAGACGGTGAAGCTTCTTTCAAAGCTCAACGCCGACGTGGGGCATTTCCCGATTGACCCGTTTTACGGGGCGAAGGACGTTATCGCAGTGCTCGCCGAGAAAAAGATGACATACATCTACGACGGCAGCCTTGCGATGGGCAACTTGATGAACGCTGCGTGGTCTATGGGCATCGGCAGCCGCTGGATTCACCGCGCAAAGGAGGTTTTTGAATCCGAGGAAGGAAAGGCGCTGCTCAAAAAGTGGGGCATTGAGGAAGACGTTGAAGGAATAGGCTTCTGCATTTTGGGCTATACAAATGAGGAAAAGGAAAAGACGGAGATTAAGCCGAATCGCATTTATTATGTGTGATTAACAAATGAAAAGCCGTGTTTCATATTCCGAACGGGATTGAAACACGGCTTTTTGTTGGTCGGGTGCCTAAAATTATCTTGACATAATGTAAATTTTGAGATACACTATTTTCTAATAGATATTACCCTATTATTGGGGAAAAATCAAATTTATTTCAGGAGTGATTTTTATGTGGAAAAAATTCATACCGGTCTTTTGTGTACTGGTTATGGGAATGATCCTGACGATGACGCACGCATTTGCGCTGACCGAGGGGAATTGGGAATTTCAGCTGCTTGACAGCGAAGTGACGATTACGGGATATAACGGAAGCGATACGGACATTGTTGTTCCTGACACGTTGGCGGGAACCCCTGTGACGGCAGTGAAATCAATAAATTTGGACAAAATTGACGCTGTTTCAATAACGTTTCCTTCGTCCGTTCGTTCAATTGGAAGGATATACAACGGAAAAGCATTGGAAACAATTGTTCTTTCAGATGGTTTAGAAGAGATAGGCGAGTATGCATTTAATGGGTGTAAATCTCTCAAAAACATAACATTACCGTCGACACTTAAAGCAATAAATGCGCAGGCATTTGACTCTTGTTCTTCGTTAGAGCAAATTGATATTCCCGTTGGGATAGAAGAAATAGAGCACGGCGCTTTTTATAAATGCACCGCATTAAAAACTATCGATTTATCGGAATGTGCCAATCTCAAAGAGATAGAAAGAGATACATTTAGTGGCTGTACGTCCCTCGTTTCAATTAAATTTCCTGTAGGGATTGACACAATTCCAAACAGCTTTTGCAAAGAATGCACAAGCCTTGTAAACGTGGAAATACCCAATACTGTAACGGAAATTGGCAGCAGTGCATTTAGCAACTGCTCGTCTCTTGAATCAATAATTTTACCTTCTTCTCTCAAAACGCTCTATGATTCATTCAGATATTGCGATTCACTGCGGGAGGTTGTTATACCCTACGGTACGGAAACAATATTGGAAAGTTTCTCATATTGCGATAATTTGCAGGCATTGTACATACCCGATACGGTCACGAAATTAAGCTGGGTGGTTATTTATGAATCCGATAATTGCGTCATCTATTGCACTGCCGGCTCGGAGGCGGCTTCGGTTTGCGCGAAGAACGGCATTTCCTATCTCACAGACAATTCGGTCAACAGTTTGATTACGGTTTTATACAACGGTAAGCGCGTTTCGTTCCATGCTTATAACCAGAACCCGGAGATTGTGAACGACCGCACGCTTGTGCCGCTGCGCGCGATATTTGAGGCAATGAACGCCGAAGTTGAGTGGGATCAGGAAACGCAGACGGTGACGGCGACGCGCGGAAATGTGACGGTGAAAATAACGATAGGAGACAGCAAGCTCTACAAAAACGGAGAAGAAATCGCGGTTGATGTTCCCGCGCAGCTTATAAATGACAGAACGATGGTTCCCGCGAGGGTCATTGCGGAGGCATTCGGCGCAAATGTGGAATGGAACAACAACGGCAGAACGGTTTTGATAACGGAATAAACAGAGGCGGCGAACACCGAAAAAGTGTTCGCCGCTTCTGTTTTTTAATTTTCGTAATGCCCTTTGCATGAAACAATGTAAATAATACTGTTTTGCTCATAATAGACAATTCTGTTCGATTCGTCAATGCGGCGGCTCCACCACCCGCTGAGATTGTCTTTGAGCGGGTCCGGTTTGCCGATGCCCTCAAAGGTGTTTCTTTGAATGTCTTTTATGAGTGTATTTATTCTTTTCAGCGTTTTCTTGTCCTGTGTCTGCCAATACAGGTAATCATCCCACGCACGATCTTCCCACAAAAGCCGCATTATTCGTCCGTTTCTATCAAATCATGCTCGGAAAAGCGGGCGGTGCCGTTTTTTACATCCTGCATTATATTTTCCAAGTGGCGGATATTGCTTGCTGAATAAAACGGGTCGGCAGACAGTTCAAAGGGAATACGATTTTCGCGTGCTACCGTTTTAAGAAAGATGTTGATTGCCGAAGACATACTTAACCCGATAGCATCGAGAGTTTTTTCCGCGCTGCGCTTTACATCGTCATCAATGCGCAAACTGATTTGAGCCATGATATTCGCTCCCTTCAATGAGATTATATAATTATTATATATTATTGCAAAGCAAAATGCAAGCGTTTTTATATTAAAATGCTTGCATATCTTGTTTTTATCTCACAAAATTTATTGCGCTGTGCATGTTTTCTATCTCAACCTCGGTTTCTTCACCGCCGAATTCGCCGTCGAGGGTCCAGGGGATTTTTTCGGCGGAGGTGAATGTTATTTTGGGGGATTGGAGTAGGAGATAGTGTTTACTCTCGCGGTTGCGGGAGGTGAGGTCGGCTATGAGGCTGTTTAAGTCCGCAACGCTTTTTATTTGGCGGATGAGGATACACTCAAAAAGACCGTCGTTGAGATCGACTAAGGTGTCGTTCATTGCCTTGACGCCCGCGAGGGAAAGTGTGTTTGACGCCATGCCGTAGATGAATTTGCCCGTTTCGGTGAAATTGTCGGTTGTGACAGTGACTTCAAGGGGGCGAATGTCGGAAATGCTTTGTATGCCTTTGATGATATAGGCGGCATGTCCGAAAACATTTTTGAAGCTTTGGGGCGTGTCGTAGGCGACGCTTGTGAACGCGCCGAAAGCGGCGACGTAGGAAAAATATTTATCGTTAAAGCGTCCGACGTCAAGGGGAAGAATATTTGCGCCTGCGGCCTGCTGTGCGGCGGCAGGGAATTTCAATTCGAGTGAAAGAGAGGCGGCAAAGTCGTTCGTTGTGCCGGCGGGAATGTAGCCCAGCGGGGGACGATTTGAGGGGTCGATTGCCATAAGTCCGTTCACAGCCTCGTGAAGTGTGCCGTCGCCGCCGGAGACGACAATGCGGTCAAAGCGGCTGCCCTCGTTTTTGATAAAATCGGCGCAGAAATTGCGCGACTGCGTGGGAAGCACGGTCGGCTCAAAGCCGTGCTTTACAAAAATGTCGATTATTTCGGGAATGTCCTGCAAAATTTTCGCCTTTCCCGTGCCGGGATTGTAGATAAAAGCCAATTTTTTCATTGAAAACAACACCTCGTTTTTGTTGGGGATTGCAGCGTAGTGGGATTTATAAGTAGGGAGTGTGAGACAAAAAGTGTTGAGAGTGAAGTGTGGAGTGTGAAGTTGCGGAGCAAATTCCGCAGAGCGGAATTTGAATTTGATGCGCCTGCGGGCGCGTGGATGGGCGAAAAACCATCAATTCTTTCTCTTATTATACCTCATTTCAGCTGTGCTTTGCAATATCCTTTTTGAGGCGCTGCATTATTTTCTTCTCCAAGCGGGAAATGTAGCTTTGGCTGATGCCTAGCATGTCGGCGACCTCCTTTTGTGTGCGTTCGCGTTTGCCGCCCAGGCCGAAGCGCATGTCTATTATGCGCCGTTCGCGCTCGCTCAGGCGTTCCATTGCGCCCTTTAAAAGCTCCAACTCCGCGCTTTCCTCAAGCGAGCTTTCGACGACGTTTTCATCGGTGCCCAAAACGTCGGAAAGAAGCAGCTCATTGCCGTCCCAATCGACGTTGAGCGGTTCGTCAAAGCTTATCTCCGTTTTTTGCGCATTGTGCTTTCTTAAATACATTAAAATTTCATTTTCGATGCAGCGCGAGGCGTAGGTTGCGAGCTTTATCTTTTTTTCGGGTTTGAAGGTGTTGACGGCTTTGATGAGCCCTATTGTGCCGATGCTTATCAAATCCTCAATGTTGATGCCGGTGTTTTCAAAGCGCTTGGCTATGTAGACGACGAGGCGGAGATTGTGCTCAATGAGGGAATTTTTCGCACTTTCCGCGGGCATTTGTGCTATGAGCTTTTCTTCCTCGGCGCTTGTAAGGGCGCGGGGGAGGGAGTCGGAGCCGCCTATGTAGTGCAGCTTATCGGGCGTGAGGTGAACGATTACTCTGCCGTATTCCTTGAGGGCAATCGTTCTGAGAAGCTTTTTTAAATCCAAAATTTTAAATCCTCCTAACTTACCGCGAGCTGCGGATTTAAAAGGGCGCGGTATTCGCCCATTTGCGAAAGTGAGCGGGAACATATGCAGACGACGCAGCGTTTTACCGCGCGGTTTTCAATCGTCACCGCGTCGGGGAGGAAGGCGGGCATTATGCCGCCGTCAACTCCGACGCTTGAAAAGGGAATGAGGCGCACCTTTAGCCCGGCTCGGCTCATGCTTTCCAAAAGACTGCCCTCCCCTTCGGGCAAAAGCGGCTTTACGGCGTCATATTCCGCGACCATGACGGGGTCGCCTGTTATGGGGTCGAAAAGAGAGTTGCCGGTGTCGATGATGGCGTTGAGGGAGACCGATTTTTTGCCGAGACGAATTTCGACAATGCGCTTTGCTGCGTCGCAGGCGATGCGCTTTTTGCGCACGCGCCCCAAAATGAGGACGAGAATGTAGGCGATAAGCGTGCTGACGAAAAGAGTTTGCCAGGGAAGGTTGAGATAGATGATGCCGTTTGAATATATCGCACCGGTTTTTCGCCCAAGCTCGGTGAGGCTCAAAACCGCCGCGACGCAGCCGCCGAAAACGAAGCTCACGGCGTAAAAGGTCGCCCAAAGGCGCAGAAATGAGCGGAAGTTTTTTGTTTTATATGCGACCGCGACGATAAGCGCGGAAAAGGCAATTTTCATCAAAAATGTGTAGAGCAGGTGAAGATTCGGGAAAAAGACGCACACGGCGTAGAGCGCGCCGAGCGCGGAGGCAAAAAGTGTGCGGTACCAAACGGAGCTCAAGCGCAGAATTACGCCGCTCGCTTCGATTAAAAGAATGTTTATTATAAAATTTACGGCAAAAAGCACGTCTATGTATATGACGGTCAAGCGCATCACCTCTCTATGCTTAAATTGATTATACAATAACGCACGGCAAAATATTGTCGTAATCAGCGAAGGGTTTTCAGTTTTTTTATTGACAATTTCATAAAGTTGATATAATATAAATTTTACGGAGGAATATCTATGGAAAGACTTCTGATAACAAATATACAGCGCTTTTCGACGAAGGACGGACCGGGGATAAGGACGAGCGTCTTTTTTAAGGGGTGCCCGTTAAAGTGCATGTGGTGCCACAACCCCGAAACGCAGTCGCCATTCTCCGAGCTGATGTACAGCAGGGAAAACTGCGTGCTCTGTGGAAGATGCGTCTATTCATGTCCGAACGGCGCGGTGAGCATGGCAGGCGACACAATTGTGACCGACCGCGAAAAATGCACCATGTGCGGAGAATGTACCGATGTTTGCTACTACAATGCGAGGGAAATCGCGGGGAAGGCATATTCACCGAGCGAAGTTTTCGCCGTCATCGACCGCGACAGGGCGTTTTATTCCGAATCCGGCGGCGGGGCGACGTTTTCGGGCGGAGAGTGCATGATGTACCCCGACTTTTTGGAGGAAGTGATGCGCCTTTGCAAAGCGCAAAAAATACATGCCGCGATCGACACGTCGGGCTTTGCCCCGTGGGAGGCGTTTCAAAAGGTTTTGCCCTATACCGACCTTGTGCTCTACGACATAAAGGCGTTTGACACGAAAAAGCACGAAGATCTGACCGGCGCGGGGAACGAGCTCATTTGGGAAAACTTATTTAAGCTGAGCGAGGAAGACGTTGAAATTTACCTGCGTTTGCCGCTCATTGAGGGGTGCAATGCCGATGAGGACGAAGTTTCAGCGATTGCCGAAAAGTGCGCGGGGCTTAAAATCAGTCAAGTAAATCTATTGCCGTATCACGACATGGGAAAATATAAATATGATAAATTGGGGCGGCAATACGGCGGAGCGCAAATGGCGGCGCCAAATGAGGAAAAGCTTGAAAATTTGAAGAAAATATTTGAAGCGCACGGTTTTGCAAAAGTTAAAATCGGCGGATAAAATTTAGCATGGAAGGAATGACATTTTATGAGAGGGTACACCGAAAGAACAAAAAAGCTGCGTGAAATGAGCGTGACGACGGATCCGCGAATTTCTATCGAAAGAGCGGTCATATTTACCGAAGCTTATCAGAAATATGAGGGAAGCGTCGATACGTCGGTTTTGCGCGCACTCGCGTTTAAGGAGTATATGGAGAGAAAGACGCTCGTCATTAACGACGGGGAGCTTATCGTGGGCGAAAAGGGCGTTGACATGCAGTGTGCGCCGACGTTCCCGGAGCTTTGCTGCCACACGCTTGAGGACATGGACGTCATGAACGCGCGTGAGCTCATAAGCTTTAAGGTGACGGAAGAGGACAAAAAAATTCAGGCGGAGAAGATAATCCCCTATTGGGAAAACCGTTCGATACGCCACAAGATAATGAACAGCGTGTCGCAGCAGTGGAAGGACTGCTATGCGGCGGGCATGTTCACGGAATTTATGGAGCAGAGAGGCCCCGGACACACGGGCGCGGGCGGCGGCATTTACAAAAAAGGCTTTTCGGACTACAAGCGCGACATTGAAAAAAGACTTTCGGAAATTGATTTCATAAACGACCAAGACGCGTATGACAAAAAGGCGGAGCTTGAAGCGATGAGCATCGCCTGCGACGCGATAATAACGCTCGGGCACAGATATGCCGAATATGCCGAGGAATTGGCAGCAAAGGAGACCGACGAGGCTAAGAAGGCGGATTTGCTGCTCATTGCGGAAAACTGCCATGTTGTGCCGGAATTTGCACCTAAGACGTTCCATCAGGCGCTGCAGATGTATTGGTTCGTACATATCGGCGTGACGAGCGAGGTTAACCCCTGGGACGCATTCACTCCCGGAAGGCTCGACCAGCACCTTTGCCCGTTCTACGAAAAGGACGTTGCGGAGGGCAGACTCGACTACGACAAGGCTCGCGAGCTCATGGAGTGCTTTTGGATAAAGTTCAACAACCAGCCCGCACCGCCGAAAGTAGGCATTACGCTCAAGGAAAGCGGAACATATACCGATTTTTGCAACATCAACACGGGCGGCATAACAGAGGACGGACGCGACGGAGTGAACCCCGTGAGCTACATTATTCTCGATACGATGGACGAAATGAAGCTTTTGCAGCCCTCGTCAAACGTGCAGATTTCGAGAAAGACGCCGCCGGAATTTTTGCTCAGAGCGTGCGAAATTTCGCGCAAGGGCTGGGGACAGCCGGCGTTCTACAACACGGAGGCAATTTTGCAGGAGCTTTTGAACGCGGGCAAATCCATCGCCGACGCGCGCTGCGGCTCGTCGACAGGCTGCGTCGAAACGGGCTGCCTGGGCAAGGAAAATTACGCCTTGACGGGCTATTTCAACATTCCGAAGGTGCTTGAAATAACGCTCAACAACGGCTTTGACAATTACACCGGAAAGCAGATAGGCTTAAAGACGGGCAATCCCGAAGACTTTAAGAGCTATGAAGAACTCTACGACGCTTTTATAAAGCAGATGCACTATTTTATCGACGTGAAAATTTCCGGCAACAACATCATCGAAAAGATTTTCGCAAAGTATATGCCGGTGCCGTTTCTTTCGGTTATCATGGACGACTGCATCGCAAAGGCGAAGGATTACAACTGCGGCGGTGCGCGATACAATACGTACTACATTCAGGGCGTGGGCATCGGCACGATAACGGATTCGCTTTCGGCGATAAAGTATAACGTATACGATAAAAAGAATTTCACGATGGGCGAGCTTTTGACGGCGCTAAAATCGAACTTTGAGGGCTGCGACAGACTGCACCATTTGGTGGCGGACAAAACGCCCAAGTACGGCAACGACGACGAATACGCCGACAGCGTTATGAAGAGCGTTTTTGACGAATACTGCGGCTACATCACCGGAAGACCCACAATCAAGGGCGGACAGTACCGCATAGACATGCTGCCGACGACGTGCCACGTTTATTTCGGCGAGGTCATGGGTGCTTCGGCAAACGGCAGATATGCGCAAAAGCCCGTTTCGGAGGGCATTTCGCCCGAAAAGGGAGCGGACGTAAACGGCCCGACCGCGGTTATCAAGAGCTGCGCGAAGATGGATCATTTAAAGACGGGCGGCACGCTGTTGAATCAGAAGTTCACGCCGGCAGTTTTAAAAGGTGACGACGGATTGAACAACCTCGCCTCGCTCATAAGAACGTATTTCGCGATGGACGGACACCACATTCAGTTTAACGTGATTGACCGTCAGACGCTTCTTGACGCGCAGGCGCACCCTGAGGAATATAAGGATTTGATTGTCCGCGTGGCGGGCTATTCCGACCATTTCAGGAATTTGTCAAAGGCGCTGCAGGATGAAATCATAAACAGAACCGAGCAATCGTTCGCGTAAAAAGTAAAGGGGAGCCGCAAAAGTGCGGCTCTCTGTTGTTAAGAAAGGATAAGGCAAATGGAAAAGCTGATTAAACCGAAAGCCGACGAGGCAATTTTTGAAAGGCGCGGGGGTGTGAAATACGGAAATGCGGAGAGCATAACATACTATTCAAAAACGGCGGAGCGAGACACGAGGGCGAACGTTATTTTGCCGCCCGAATTTGACAAGAATAAAAAATACCCGGTGTTATATATTCTGCACGGCTACACCGATAATGAAAATTGGATGCTGCGCGAGGACGTGGGGCTTTTAAATATGCTCGGCAATCTGACGGCGGCGGGCGAAATAAAGGAAATGATTGTCGTGCTGCCGTACATTTTCTGCTCGAAGGAAAAGAGCATCTGCGACGGCATGAATTTGGAAAATACGCTTTGCTACGATAATTTCATAAACGACCTTCAAACCGACCTTATGCCCTATATTAACGCGCATTTCCCCGTTAAAAACGGACGGGAAAATTGCGCCATAACCGGCTTTTCACAGGGCGGACGCGAGGCGCTTTTCATAGGAATTAAAATGCCCGACACATTCGCCTATGTTGGAGCGGCGTGCCCCGCGCCGGGGCTTGTGCCTATCCCAAACTCGCCCATGCACCCGGGACAGATTGAAGAGGCGGAATTGACGTTTGACGAAAACACACTCACCTTTATATCCTCCGGCGAAAACGATGATGTGGTAGGAATTTTCCCGCAATTATATCACAATTTGCTCATTAAAAACGGAAACAAAAACCTGTGGCACCTTATTCCGCAAGGCTTTCACGACCCAAGCAGCGTGAAGCAACACCTTTATAATTTTGTGAGGCTGATTTTTTAATTGAAGTTCAAAAAAACACGATTACCCGTTTTCGGATAACCGTGTTTTTTATGATATTTAAAATCAGCTGAAATATCTGTTGAGCAGTCCCTCAAACGCGCAGCCGTGACGCGCTTCATCCTTTGCCATTTCATGCACTGTGTCGTGGATTGCGTCGTAGTTGAGCTCCTTCGCGAGCTTTGCAAGCTCAAGCTTGCCTGCCGTCGCGCCGTTTTCCGCGTCGCGGCGCAGCTCAAGGTTCTTCTTTGTCGAGGTTGTAACAACCTCTCCCAAAAGCTCTGCGAATTTTGCAGCGTGACCCGCTTCCTCATAAGCAGCCTTTTCGTAGAACGCCGCAACCTCGGGGTAGCCCTCGCGGTCAGCCTGACGCGCCATTGCAAGGTACATTCCGACCTCGCTGCACTCGCCTTCAAAATTAGCCTTCAATCCCTCGTAAACTCTTTCGTCAATCTTATCCTTCGCGCCCACGCCGATAACATGCTCGCAAGCCCAAGAAAGCTTGCCTTCCTCCATCTTTGTGAACTTTTCGCCCGGAACGCCGCAAAGCGGGCACTTCTCCGGGGGCTCGTTCCCCTCGTGAACATATCCGCATACAGGACATACATACTTTGCCATAATTTTTGTCTCCTTTCGTTCTGTATTGATTTTATTTGATAATGATTATCACTTTCAAAAATATTATAATGTATCGGCTATCGGTTAGTCAACACAAATTTGATTTGTTTTCAATCTGTTCACATATTCATTGGTCTTTAATATTCCTATCAACGATTTTCCATCCTTTATCTCCCCGCTCATGCACTTTTCGACGAGCGTTTCAAGCTTCACCTTTTCGACGATAAGAAATTCGTCAACGTCGCGATGCAGCTTGCCCTCATAAAGCCCTGTCGCAAGAAAGATGTGCAGCGTTTCCGTGCAAAAGCCGGGCGATGCATAGCTTGCCCCGAGATAGACAAAATTATCCGCGCAAAGCCCAATCTCTTCCTCAAGCTCTCGTTTTGCGCACTCTATAGGCTCCTCTCCGCCCTCCATTTTGCCCGCCGGAATTTCGTAAATCATGTCGTCATACGGACGGCGGTACTGCCATTCCATATATATTTCGCCCTCGTCGGTCAGCGCCACAATGCCCACTCCGCCCGGATGCTCGACAATTTCGCGCGACGCGACGCGCCCCGCGGGAGTTTCAACCTTGTCAAGGCGCATTTTGACAATTCTGCCCTCAAATTTGTATTCTCTGCTGATTTCCTTTTCTCTCAAATCCATTTTCCTTACCGCCTTTCCGAAACTATGTCAACCATATTGTCCCGCATGAGTATTATTTTATCTTCCGTCTTTACAATGCCGAAAAGCACGCTTTCGGGTCTCACAAGCCTTGCGCTGCCGTCCGTCGTGGCCGAATGGTCACGGTTCCAATCGGAAGTTGAAAGCACGTTTGCGCTCTTTTTGCCGTTCAGGAAAACCTCAAAGCCGCGCACCTCAATTTTTGCCTCGCTGTCATCGTATATCACGCCCTCTGTGTCTTTCCCGCACTCGATTTCCTCCGCGATTTCGTATCTGTCGCAAAGTTCCTTGCCGCCGTAGACAATGCTTGTCGGAAATCCCTTCGGAAACTCCGCGTTCACTATCCAGTACCAATAGTCGCCGCTCATCCACATTAGCTCTCCGCCCTCGGGCTTATACGGGCGGACATTGTTATATTTGCTTTCCTTCGTAACATCTTCGCGCACAACGCCGTGTGTGCCTACTGTGTATTTTTCAATCTCGAACGCCGTCCCCATCGGCACGGATGCATAAACTACGCCCTTGTCATCATAATCGAGGCTCATGCCGCCGCTGTAGCAATATTCAATATCCGATTTATGAAATTTCCGCGCATTTGCGAGAAACACCTTTTTCCATTCGCCGTTTTCATAATATGTATAATAATATTTCTGCGTCTTCTTATCATCCGCAATGCGCACAATTGCCGCGGCAACACTGTTTTCTCTCAGGCACACGTCCCACACCCAGCCGCGTTCGGACACTCTGTAATCGTCCACAACGAACGCGGGATCGGTCTCGTACCCGCTCACGGTAAACGGGCTTTCATCGACGTTTTTCTTCAAAACATTGCCCTCAATGTCGCAGAGCGTATAATCCTTCACGTCAAGGCACGAATAATAGACGCACGTCGGGCAAATGTTATCGGGGTGTGTTGCGGAGTAGACGATATGTATTTTTCCTTTTTTATCCGACACATATTTTGCGTAAGGCCTGCACCCCGCGCCCTGAACTGTCGAGCGCACAATCTGAAACGGCTTTGTCACAAACCTCACATCGTCGTTTTCATCCGGCATCGTGAGGCACGCGCAGGTCGGGTGCCAGCCTGCGCCGCGGTAGCAAAGATATATATGCTCATCATCCCCATCCATGATAAAAAGCGACGGATATGTCGTATTATGCTCGGTTTCAAGCCGTTTTTCCTCGCCGAGCTCGGTTATGTCGTTTTTCTTTTTTGAAATTCTGTAATAAAAGCACGCCTCATCGGTGTGGCGCGAATAGATTATCATTATTCTTTCGTCGGGCAGCACAAGAAACGTCGGATTATCATGGTCGTCCGGCTGAAAATTGGATCGCACCAAAACGCTCGTCTTTTTTCCGTCCTCAATCATGCTCGCTTTTATGTTGCCATGTACGTCGATACATCCGACAAACGTCTTTCCCTTATGCGTCAAAGCCCGCGGGTCGGCGAACCAGCACCACGCGCCTTCTTTTTCAATAATATTCACATCAATCCCTCCCAATCTTTCTTTATTCCCGCCTCCCAAAAAAAAGACAGACAATTTAAAATCTTGTCTGTCACTAAAAGGAGGGAAAATGAAAAAAGTTTTGTACCTTTGCGGTACATATATATTATACCAAACCGTCCTCTTTTATGCAACTATCGAAATTCACGACTTTTAACGATTTTTTACCCCCATTTTTATGCACTTTTCACAGGCAACGTGCCGTTGCATCCTTCTTCGCGGACAACGGTGCGGTGCCAACTTTTTCGATACCGCTCGCGCTGCGGCGTGGGCTTGTTTTCCCGGAATGCCGGCAACGTGCCGTTGCATCCTTCCTCGCGGACGCAAGTGCGGCGATAAATAAAAGTATGGCGCTCGCGTTGCAGCTTATGCGGGGTATGGTTCCCGTTTATGCGCGTATTCCAAACGAAAAAAAGAGGACAGACAATATGAAACTTGTCTGTCACTAAAAGGAGGGAAAATGAAAAAAGTTTCGTACCTTTTCGGTACAATTGAATTATAGCAAATAATATTCAATTTTGCAATATTCCGATTGACAAAAATATTGAAATTTTTTAACTCTTTTTTTGTGCAGTTTTTCATATCATACTCCAATAAAATGACAGACAATTTG
>JAJQCX010000189.1 GCA_021202495.1 Clostridia bacterium
TTTTTCATAAAAATATTTTTAAAATGACTCTTGACTATTTACCAAATTGCTTTGTTGTAAAATGCGGTGGGTTGGGGCTTCCGCAGAAGCCCCTTTCCGCTGCCTTCTTATCTGCACTCGACGATGCTAATCTGAAATGCCACACCGTCTGCCATTCGCAGCACCAGCCCTCGGTTGTAGGTCATGACCCCTTCCTCTTGGAAGCTTGCCGCGCTCTGCAAAGCTGCAAGGACTGTGTCGTCTGCGCTCTCGCCGAACTTGATAATTCCTATCAAGGCTTCCTCAATCTGCTCCGCTGTTGTTTCTTCGTGTCCTCTGTACTCGTCCATTTTGTAAATCCTCCGTTTTTTGAATTTCCGTGGGGCTTTTTACCCCTTTCGGTTGAGTGTATATTACCGTCACTTCGAGGATTTATCCAGTTGTTTTTAAGAATAAAGTACACAAATATCTTCGATGAAATTTGTCCATTTCAGAAAGGCAGCGGTTTTTATATTTCATCTTGAGTGAGTACTCCAAATTTAAATTTCAAAAAAGATCTTTAATATTTATTGAATAACAAGTTGATAAGTTTGCGGATTTTTGATAGTATATTAGTTGTAGATTAAATCTGTCATATCTTCCTTTTGGAAAGGCGGTAATCATATAATGAAAATCTATATGGATTGTTGCTGTTATAACCGACCGTTCGATGATTTGACGCAGAAACGAAATCGTATTGAAAGTGAAGCTATCATGTGGATATTAGATGAATGCCGTGCAGGGAATTGCGAAATCGTTGCGAGCGCAGCATTATCTGCAGAAATATCAAGAATCAGCAACATAGAAAAAAGGCAGGGTGTTTTAGAACTATATCAGCTTTCAGGTAATTTTGTGGGATTGAATCAGAGAATAAAAGAAAGGGCAGCCGATATAAGAAATATATCAAATGTACAGACCTTTGACAGTTACCATATCGCGTCAGCAGAAGAGGCCAGTGCAGATGTATTGTTGACCACCGACGATAAGCTTGTGAAAATGACTTCCAAACTTAATCTTAACGTTCAGGTTATGAACCCATTGACATTTATGATGCTCTATATGTACGGAGGTGACGAAAAATGATGCACATCAATCAAAATAACCCCATAGAATTAAGAAACGCAGGATATACCGCGCTTAATGATGCTCTCGGCCCTGTCGGGACAATTCGTTTTTTGCAGCAGTTCAACACAGGTGTCGGTGATTACACAAAAGAAAAATATACACATGATGATATCATTCCCGAAGACGCGGAATCCTTAATGGAATCTTTCACACAAAAATGACTTTTTGAATCAGTTGGCAAATTAATAGATGAGGGTAGTATGCGCTGCCCTCATCTTTCGTTTATCACTTAAGAATGGCTGTAATCCGAAAGTTCTCGGAAAATTCTTCTGCGGTGACCATCTTATCGTCGCTTCCGTCATTTGCCCCGTAGAAAACCGCCACGCCATTCTTTGTCGTATTCGCTACGCCTGCCTTGCCGGTTGCTGTTTCGACTATTTCTATCGTGTGTGCGTATTTTTCAGCCGCCGCAAGCTTTTCGTATTCTGTCATGCTTTACCGCTCCTTTCCTTTTTCTATGTGCATATTACCGTCAATTGAGCGATATATCCAGTCAATTCTGCGCTATAAAATACACAAAATATCGAAAGGTTGTTTGTTCATATTTGACGGACTGAAAAGAGCCTCCGAAGAGGCTCTTGCCGTTGTGTCAGTCGATTTTGAAAAGGTAGCCGTGGACGGTTTCGAATTCCTTTTCTTCTCGCCCGAACGTGATTTTTCGCTTCCGTGAAGCTCAATCATGCCTTCAAGCGTACAGCCGTTCTGCAGGAAAAGCCATGCGGTTTCTACCGCGCTCGACCAGCCTGAACTGAAGGTGAATTTCTCAACTCCGTATTCGCGGAGGGCATCTATTACGCCTTTTACGTGTTCGTCCCAAATGTTATCGTGAAGGTCAATGTATTCGTTGCCTCTCTCTTGGGCTTCTGCATAAAGTGTGTAAATTCTGGCATAGGTCGTGCCTTTTGCGTCAATTTCTGCGAAAAGTTCTCTGGCTTTCTTTCGTGCCGCTTCTTTGCTTTCCTCGTCCTCAGCGGCGTGGTACTCGGTGTCGGAGACTTTGAATTTTCTGTACTCCTCCGCAAATGTGTTGTTTTTCATGGTGTTCTTCCTCCATTCATTTTTTCGGGTTCCCCCCCCCGTTTGTGTGCATATTACCGTCAAGTGCGGAGATTATCCAGTCATTTATGAGGCATAATGTACACAAACATTGGAGAAAGAAATTGTACATATTTGCAGCATTTTTCGATGAACATAAAAAAGCCTCCGAAGAGGCTCTCTTGGGCTCGTTCAGAATGAAATGCCGTCCAAAACGTCCTCTGTGCGTCTGTACCAATCCATCCTGACCAACTCAATCTGAGTGTAGATTTCCGCGTTCTCCGGCTCATCATAGCATGAAAATTTTTCTCTTGCCGAATCTTCATCGTCGAAATACAACTCTTTTTCCTCTGTTCCATCCCTGCGTTCAAATCGAATAATCCAACTGTATTTGTCCATTTTGTCGTCCTCGCTTTCCTTAATCTTGAGTGTATATTACCGTCGTTTTTGCGATATATCCAGTATTATTTGCGGCATAATGTACACAAAGATAGGCAAAAGATATTGTGCATATTTGCTGCAATTCAGCCAAAGTAAAAGGGCTGATTTCTCAGCCCTCTTGCTTTGATTGAATTTGGAATTGAGCCTATTTTGCACCGTGAAATTCTTCAACATGCTGACTGCCGTCTTTTTCCGTCACAATGGCAGGATAGCGCACCGTTTTTCCGCATCCGACGAGAATATCTGCGGCGACATCGGCAATTTCTCCGATGAAAGCCATATCCCATTCCAAGTCAGGGTCTTCGCACATTGTTTGGCAAAGCTCCATAACAGCGTTATGTATTTCATCAATGCGCTCAACCTGTCTGCCGTTAAGTTCCAAATCTTCATTCGTTATATTCTTTTCATTCATTTCCGCACAGTTCCTTTCTATGATAGGTTAGGGTCGGGCAGGGCGCTGCCGCCCCGCCCGCGTTTGCCTCAAACAAATTCAATTGTCAGCATACCGTAGCCAATATAAAAGCTCTGCTGTACCAAAGGGTCTCGGAAGAAGCTCTCTTTTGCTTCCTTTGTCAGCCGCTTGACTTCCTCCGCGCCAATCATTTCGGTGAGCGCCTTCTTGGTGATTCTCTTTCCTTTGAGGTAATAAATTGTTCTCATGTCTGATTCCTCCGTTTTAATATTTCCGCAGGCTTTCCTGCCTTTCGGTTGAGTGTATATTACCGTCACTTAAAGGAATTATCCAGTTATATTTTCGCCGTAATATACACAAATTTTAAGCTGTATCTTTGGTACATTTATGCCGAAAATTCAACTGGATATATGCGTTTTTCAGAGGTAATATACACTCAACAAAGGGAAGGGAAACCGCCCTAAAAAAACAAGGAGGAATAAACAATGAACGACATTAACGAAAAGAAAGACATTGACGAAATCGAGGAAATCATCGAAAAGCGGATAGCGGAGCTTCTTGATGAAGGGCGTAGCCTCGACGTAGACGACATCAACTACTATCGCCGCGATATTTACAAGGAGAACGGATGGGATGAGGATCCTTACCCCGAAAAAGGAGAGGACGACGAGGAATTTTGGAAACATAAATGCATAACCATTTACGACTATTTAAGCGAAGTCGGCATGAGCATTTGGGATTTCGTTCCCAGACCTTATTAAACCCCATCCCAAACAAAAGAGACCTCGGCTGAAGCCGGGGCTTCTCTCGTTACTTTTTACCGATTGTATATGTGTATAATCGACAATTTACGCCTGCGATATTTGTACAGTATATTTCACCGATTTAGCTTGCTATTATTGAGTTTCAGAGGTAATATGAGGTAAAGTGAAGAGGGTGTCTCAAAATATTTTGGGCCCCGCTATTTTTATTTAAGTGTCGCCTTATCGTTTAATTGGGCGCGTCGCCCGCCGTGTGCCCTCGTGTCGGCTTTTGCCGAAATGGGCGAGGGTTTTCTTTTTTCGGTTTCCGGCGCGGCAGGCGGCGAGGTGTTCGCAAATTAAGCAAGAGGGAAAACGGAGCCTTTCAGCTCTGCTTTCGTGCAAATATTGTGTGTATTTGCGGTTTATCTCTCTTTTCCGTCCCAAACATATCCTGTCTGCTCATAGAGAAGCTTGGGAGAGATATAATAATTTATGCGTCCGAATTTTGAATCCATTTGCGTTAAGTCGGTGACAAGCTTACCGTTTCGAGTTGCCTGTCCTATCGGCAGCCATCCCGAAATAATGCCGGCTCGTACCCAGCAAGAGTCTTTTCCATAAACCTTCGCTGCCGTTGTGATGGGAACGGACCCCATCGGAAAGGTTTGTTGACCTGTTAATCGGCGTATCGTTTCAAGCACCTCATCCTGCTCATGGAGGTCTAATTCAATGCTTTCAAGTGACTCACGAATCCCGCACTCCGGACAAATGAGCGCTTTGTTATCAACTCTTGACAATGCCGGAGCTTTACAATATACCTTTCCGCATTTCGGACACAGTGCCGTTTTTGTTTCCTCGTTCATATTCCTCATACTTTACCGTCCTTTTCTTGGGAAGGGCTGATTGATTATGCCTTCGTATAGGCATAATCAATCAGTGACTTCCTGTTGCTTATTCTTCGTCTGTGCAAATTGCCTGCCCGCTGACAATCTCAGCGTAGATTTTCGCGTAGCGTCCGCATTCGCTTGAGTTCGGGTCGCAGCCGTTCATTGCCTCCAGAAAAGATTTCTGTGCCTCACGGCGGCTCGTCCATTCCTCTTTCTCGCCGTAACAAACGGTGGTGACCTCGACCTTCTGAACAATATCCTCGCCGTAGGCCACGTTGAGGCTTCCTCCCGCATCCCACTGCACCATGAGAGAAGCTATATCATCGACTCCGAGAACGGTTCCGAAGCTCCCTATAGGAGGCGCTTGGCAGTCGTTCATTCTGATGAGCTTTACCCGTGTTCCGACCGGATATTTTTTTCTCATCGCTTCTGCTGTTTCGCTGCTTGGAAATTTCATTGTTTATTACCCCTTTCGTTTTTGTATGGTCATATTAACTCTGAAAGATAGATATATCCAGTCATTTTTGCGGTAAATATGTACCAAATTTACCGTAGGAGCAATTGTGAGTAATACACAATAGAAATATTAGAATAAGCCCCATTCAGCAAACTTTTCAAATCCGCCAACACTGCGGATATATGCGTGTGCTTCCTCAACAATCTCGGAATAGGGTTTGCCGTCTATTTCGCTGTCGCCTATGGCACAGCAAAGCTCCACACTCCGTCCTGTTCTCTGCGCCTTTAGAAATGCGTATATATTCACCGATACGTCCGCTTTCGACAAATCCTTTCCGTGAAGCCCGCCGCCTGTAACTGAAGAAGCCATGTCGCTTCCGAGTTTGCGGTTTGTCGCGCCTGTGTCCGCGTCTGTGCCTCCGGTCCAGTCGCCCAAGGGGTTTATTTCGGCGTTCGGATAAAGCCCTCTCAGCCGCTCCGAGGAAATATTGCTTTGACAGATAATCAATCTCGCTCCGTCAAGAATATATTTGCCGTCATGCTGACATTTGCCGTAAATATCCCGTGCAATTGCGGACAGTTTCTTTTCTTCTTCGGTCAACGGCACACCCTTAAAGATTCCGTTATCGCCGCAATGCACTCCGTCCGCTTGATTCAATGCCAAAAGCTTGTCCTGCGGAGCATACACGATTTCCGTCGCTGTATTGCAGCCATTGATTCTGTCGACAATGTCGTAAATTTCCTGCAAATGTTCACCGACTGTCTCTTTCGAGAGGCTGCTTTCCATGACGATATTGCAATAGCCGTGTCCGATTAAAACCTCGACCGCAATCTTCGGATTTTCCTGCAGTCTGTATGCCATGTCAACGATTGCCCCTGCAATTCTGTCCGCACACTTGTCGGGGTGTGCGGGGTTTACTTTTTCTATCATAGATTTATCCTCGTAGAATAAGTTTATAGACCTCATTTCGAGGCTATAAACTTATTTTAATTTTGATGCAG
>JAJQCX010000145.1:0-4814 GCA_021202495.1 Clostridia bacterium
TTTTCTCTGCGCTCTTTTCGGCGTGTGACGCCACTTTTCATGGCTGAACTGTAACCGCGGGGGCAGTGGGTAAATGAAAAGGACGGGGCGTGGCGCTCCGTCTTTTTTTAATGATTATTTTTTGTCGTTGCCGCCGTTTATGAAGGGGAGGATGGGTTTGTGCTCTTTGGGAGCTTTTTTGGAGGCTTTGGCGGGTTTGCGGGCGTGGTGGTAGATGAGAAGAAGAAGGAAGGTCGGAATGTTTGCCAAAATAAGCGTTAAAAGAACGCTCGCGATTATGTTGCCCGAGGGGAGATTCCCCATGAAAAACCACGCAAAGGAGGATAAAAAAGAAAGGGCGGGGAGAATGAGCCCGATATATTTATTTTTAAGCGAGGACAAAAGAGTTTCGAGATACAAAATAACCACAAGAACGAGAAGAAACAAAATGCCGTATTCCATTGTAATTACTCCTAATATTCTGATTTGCCGATTTCAAATTCGGCGGGGAGAAGAGTGTCGAACTGCCAGATGAAAAGGCGGGACGAATTGAGGTCGTCGGAGGAAATTGTGCCGAAGCAATCGGATGAGGCGGAGGTTAAAATGCCCTCGTCGTCATATTGCGCGAAGATGGCGCTGTAACCATCAGAAGGAGTGACGGCGTATACATAGCTGCCGTCGTCATATGACGAATAGAAAAGCGTGTTTTCGTCGAGCGTTGAACGGACAAGGGTGAGAAACGCTTGAATGTTCAAAAGACCGTTGCCCGAATAGCGGTCGCTCATTTCGTCAGCCGATTGAAATAGCAGCTCGGTCAATTCCTCTGCCGAAAGGTCGGGGTTGAGGCTTTTTGCGAGGGCGAGCGCCGCCGTGACGTGGGGCGCGGCGAACGATGTGCCGCTGACTGTGCCGTAGCCCGATGAATCGAGCGTTACGGAATAGACGGAGGAGCCGGGCGCCATGATATCAACATAGTCGTTGCGCTGAGAATGGGAGGCGCGGTGCCCCGTGGAATCGACCGAGCCGACGCAGATGACCTCGTCGTAGGCTGCGGGATAGTAAACGGTGCTGCCGCTGTTGCTGCCGTCGTTTCCGGCGGCGGCGACCAAAAGAACATCGTTTTCGTAGGCGTGTTTGATTGCCGCGTAGACAACCGAGGAATTTGAGCCGCCGAGGCTCATATTGATAATGTCGCAGTCGTAATTGTCGACGGCGTTGTAGATGGCGGCGGCAATGTCGGCGTTTGACGCCTGAGATACACCATTGACAACAGTGAAGGTTTTGAAAACATAGAGCGAGCTTTGCGGCGAAAGACCCGCTATTCCGTAGGCGTTGTGAGCCGCGCCGATGATGCCCGAAACCGAAGTGCCGTGTCCGTAGGTATCGTTGCAGTATTGCGAAGAGGATGATGAATATTCGGGGTTTATGTAATCATACGCTCTTGTGACATAGGCAGATGAAAATTCCACGGAAGAGTTTTTAAGCCCCGAATCAATGACGGCGATTTTTACGCCCGAGCCGAAATCGGATTTATTCCACGCAAATTGGGCGTGAATCATGGAAAGAAAAGTTTCCTGATAGGAATAGTATTTATCGGAGGGGGTGTAGTCGAAAAGAGTGTAGTAAATGATGGGCTCATATTCCGTAATGACGCCGCTTTGCAAAAGAGCCTCGACGGTTTCGAGGTTGTCGGCGGTGCAAAGTCCGTGCTCTGAGTTGACGACGGTGACGGAATCGAGCGCGCTCTCGCTTTCGTCAAGCGACATCAGCGAGGGGGTCGAAGGATCGATTGTAAAAACATATTCCGCGGCGGAGGCGGAGAGGGCTATAAAAAGAAAGCCGAAAACAGTAAAAAAAGATAAGACAAATTTTTTCATATATTTGTACCTGCCGTTTTAAAAATAAAAGGTCGGAAAACTGACCCCTTAAAAATAAACTAACCGTTTGCTAGAGCGTCGCGGAGCCAAAACTCGGCGATGTCGAGCGCTTCAAAAAGACCGGGGCGGACGGCTTTTTTATAAACCTTTTCCTTTTCGCGTCCCGAATTTGTCATAAGCTCGATTGTCACCTTGTCGGCAACGTCCATGTCCTCAACCTTGTGGGAGGATGTGACGGTGAATAAAATGATGTAGCAGTCGTTGGGATTGCCGTAATATATTTTGTTGCCGGAGCGCATGAGCGGCTTATCCTTATACATGAGATGCTCCGAAGACTGTGCTGCTTTTGCCATGAAAAATTCCTCCGTTTTAAAAAATATAGATATGTGCGGTGAAGGAAAAATCGTCTGATAAAAAAATATCACACAATTGTGCATAAATCAATAGATTTCACACAAGTTTCATACAACTTTCACGAAACCTTCACACGCAATGACACTGTTTTTATTGTAACATATTTCACAAGAATAGTAAAGCTTTTTTTGCGGTTTACATAAATTTTACACAAACATTAAAAATCTTTGCTAAAAAGTATTGACATCGGGGGGAAAGGTGAGTATAATCTCATTTGCAAACAGAAATTACACGAAGGAGGTTATTTTAAATGTCTCTTAAGAAGATGATGGCGCTTGGATGCGCGCTTGTTCTCACTGTTGCGGCGCTTGCGGCTTGCGGCGGTACGGCAGATGAAGCAACGGAGGCTACGGAAGCTACCGAGGCTACGGAAACGGCGGAACCGAGCATCATTTATGAGGATACGGTTGAGCCCGAAACAGAAGATGAAACAGTTGAAGAAGTTGCTACTTTGGAAGCTGAAACAGACGCTGAGTAAGATAAAATTACTACATAAAAAAAGTCCCTGTCGGATAACGGCAGGGACTTTTTTCGGCGTGGAGCATATCGGAATTTATGGAGGGAAGGGATTTTAATGAGTGATCGCGGTTTAAATGTGGGTGGGGGAATGTGGGCGGAGACGAGTCCCGCCCGTATAACGTGATTGCAGCGGTGTGGGAAAAAACGTGAAAGAGTGGAAGATAAGAAAAGCGGGCGGGGATGAACCCCGTCCGCAGAGAAATTAGAGTGATTTTATTTAGGGACGGATAAGAAGTCCGTTTTTGAAGTCGGTTATGGCGTTGTCGCGGGCTTTGTAGTGCATTTTTTTGCCCGTCGCGGTGAGGGGAAGCGAATCGGTAAAGCGGTAGTAGCGCGGGCGTTTGTACTGCGAAAGGCGCGGGTGCGTGAGGCAGAAGGAGGCGAGTTCCGAGGCTGTGAGCGAATCGTTCGCTTTGATGATATATGCGACAAGAATTTGCCCGTGGAGAGAGTCGGGAATGTAAGTGACAAGGCTTTCCGCGACCTTCAGGTGCTCGTTTAAAATTTCTTCAATCTGCGAGGGGTAGATATTTTCGCCGGAGGAGATAATCATGTCGTCCTTGCGTCCGACAATCGTGATAAATTCGTCCTTATCCCATGTGCCCAAGTCGCCTGTGTAGAGAAAGCCGTCGTGGAACTTTTGCTCGGTTTGTTCGGGGTTATTATAGTAGGAATAGGATGATTTGGAAAGAGATTTGATGATTATTTCGCCGACGGTTGACGCGTCCTTCGGAACAATTTCATCAGGTTCAGCTTTTTTGTCGTCGTATATTTTGACAATGCGCACATCGTCGTCGGTGCAGGCGCGTCCCGCGGTGCCGCTCATTTCGGGCAAATCATACGGGCGGAGGAACGTGTTCCAGAAGGATTCGGTCGTTCCGTAGCCGTTAAAAATATTGGGTGTGAGGACGGACTGCATTTTAATGCAAGCCGATTTTTCAAGAGGGCTGCCCATTGTGACGATGCCGTGAAGATTTGAAAGGTCAAAGTGCGAGCTTTCCTGTGCTTTGACAAGCAGGCTCAAAACGGAGGGCACGCCTATCAAAAACGTTATGCCGTATTGCTCGACATAGCGCAGAGTGAGGCACGGTGAAAACTGGCGCATAATGACAAGCGACGCGCCGACATAGAGAGTGGGGCAGGGACCGCCCGAATGGATGCCGCCGCGGTGAAACCATGGGGTCATGTTCATGGTGACGTCGCGGGGATTGAGGGGGAAATGCATGATGACGTCGTGCGCGGAAAGAACCTCGTTGGCGTTATTTATCGGCACACCCTTGGGAAGGCTCGTCGTGCCGGAGGTGTAGAGGCGCAAAACCTCGTCGTAGATATTGCGCGTGCCGTCAAATAAGGGCTCTGAGTCGCTTTGAGACGCTGTGTAATCCGAATAAAGCGTGTTTTCACATTCGCGCGCGGTTAAGCTCACCATGACGGCGCGTTTTACCTTGTGAGTGGAAAGCGTGAGAGCCTCTTCCATGGTTTTTTGAAAATCCCCGTCGTAGATAAAGACGTCGGGGCGCGAATCATCGATTATCAGCGCGATTTCGCCTTGAGACATGCGATAATTTACGGGGCAGGCAACAGCGCCGATTTTTTGTGCGGCAAGGTAGGCAAAGATAAATTCAGGCGAATTTTGCAGCGCGAACATGACGACGCCGTCCTTTTTGACGCCGTCCGACAAAAGCGCGTTCGCGAGGCGGTTGACGGCGGAATTTAACTCGCCGTAGGACCATTGCTCACCCGTTTCGGGGTAGATGACTGCCGTTTTGTCGCCGAAGCGGCGGACGCAGCGCATGAAGCCGTCGATGTAGTTGAAGCCCTCTTCAAAGAGGGTGCGGAAATTTTCTTTATCGTAGCTCGACATGAAATTACTTCCTTTATAATGGGTTTAAACGGGATTTTTTGTGAAAATAAGTGACGAGTTTTGACCACCGAAGCCAAAGGCGTTGGAGATGGCGACGTTTACGGGGCGGTTTACGGCGGTGTTTGGCGCGTAGTTAAGATCGCAGTCGGGGTCGGGGGGTT
>JAJQCX010000145.1:4824-6056 GCA_021202495.1 Clostridia bacterium
GTGGCGTGATTCCCACCTGCCCGGGCCGGCTGCCGCTGCCTGTTCGCGGTGCGCTCCGTTCGCAGTCCCTCCCGGGGCCTTCCAACCCCCCCTGGGGGGGAATGACGGAGTCGTTGATTGCTTTGATGCAGGCGATCGATTCCGTAATGCCGCCCGCGCCCATGAGGTGCCCTGTCGCGCCCTTGGTGGAGCTGACGATGAGCTCATACGCGTGAGCGCCGAAAACTCTTTTGACCGCCTTTGTTTCCGCGGCGTCGCCGAGCTTGGTCGACGTGCCGTGAGCGTTGATGTAGTCAACCTGTGTTTTGTCAATGCCTGCGCGGGAGAGCGCAAGCTCGATGCAGCGTGCCGCGCCCGTGCCCTCGGGTTCGGGGGCTGTGACGTGGTAGGCGTCGGTGTTGTTGGCGTAGCCCGCAAGATAGGCATAGATATGTGCGCCGCGCGCTTTGGCGTGCTCCTCGCTTTCGAGCACGAGCGCTCCGCCGCCTTCACCCATGACGAAGCCTGCGCGGTTTAAATCGAACGGGCGCGATGCGCGGGAGGGATTTTCAGCCTCGCGGCAGAGCGCCTGTGCGGAGGCAAGCCCCGAAAGAACGACGGGGGAGAGCGACGATTCGCCGCCCATGGCGATAACAGCGTCGGCGTCGCCCGCGAGAATGAACATTGCGGCAAGCGTCACCGCGTCGGCGCCCGATGAGCAGGCGGTGTTGACCGTGACGGAGGGTCCCATGATGCCGGTTTCAATGGAAAGAAGCGAGGCGGCAATGTTGCCCAAGACTTTCGGAATAAAGCGCGGGCTTACTTTTCCCGTTGCGCTTTGGGAAAATGAGCTTTGCGTTTCGGCAATTGTTGAAATGCCGTCGAGCGCGGCGCCCATTGTGACGCCTATTCTCTCTCCCGAAGGGTCAAGACCGCTCATTTTTATCGCCTCCAAAGCGGCGGTGATGCTGTATTGCATAAAGTCGTCCGCTTCTCGGCAGAGTTTTTTTGAAAGATATTTTGAAGCGTCAAAGCCGCGAACCTCGGCGGCAACCTTGACGGGAAGTGAAGAGACGTCGATTTTTGAAATGAAATCAATCGCGCATTTGCCCGAGATGAGATTTGACCAGTATTCGTCAACGCCTATTCCGAGCGGCGTGACAGCGCCCATGCCGGTGACGACAAGCTTTTTGTTCATGGGTATAAACCTCCGTTAATGATTTTGAAACAGAAATGCAACATTATATAAATAT
>JAJQCX010000054.1 GCA_021202495.1 Clostridia bacterium
GAAATATGTGTTATACTATAAAATAGGACGTAAAAAGGAGGTAATGAATTTATGAAAAAGGTTTTGGCTGTTATTATGGCGGCGGCGGTGATGCTGGTCGGGAGCGTCACGGCTTTGGCGAACAACCCGATTGTTAAAACAGACGGGGACGGAAACCGAGTTTACGGAGGCGACCCGGCGATTTTGGTTGACGGAGATACGGTGTATCTCTTTATTGGGCACGACACGGCGACGGGGTCGAGCTACAATATGCCGGATTGGCTGTGCTATTCTTCGACGGATTTGTTGGAATGGACGTATGAGGGCGTGCCGCTTTCGGCGGGCGACTTTTCGTGGGGAAGCTCAACGCAGGCGTGGGCGTCGCAGGTTGTGAAATATAACGATAAATATTATTTTTATATGTGCAAGAGCGCGACGGGCATGAGCGTGGGCGTGAGCGACAGCCCAACAGGCCCGTATACGGACGCGCTTAACGGAAAAAAGCTTGTCGATCCCTCATGGACGAACGGCGCGGTGAGCTGGGACGACATCGACCCGACGGTGTGGATTGAAGAGGATGAGGATGGTGTTGAACACCGCTATTTGTGCTGGGGCAACAGCAATTGCTACATGGCGGAGCTTGACGAAACGATGATTTCGCTCGAAGACGCAAACGGCGACGGAACTATTGACGGCGGAGACATTACGGAAATTGAGATAAACGGAATTCCCGAGGACTCGCAGTATACCGAAGCACCGTGGCTCTACAAGAGGGGAGATACATATTATCTTTTCTTCGCGTCGAACTGGCAGGAGGAATTGTCCTATGCGACGAGCGACAACATTTGGGGTCCGTATGAATACGGCGGAGTGATAATGCCTCCGGGAAGCTCAAGCAATACAAACCATCCCGCGGTGTTTGATTTTAAGGGGAAGACATATATCGTATATCACACGGGCGCGCTTGAAAACGGAAGCGGATATCGAAGAAGCGTGTGCATAGACGAGCTTATTATAAACGAGGACGGAACGATTGATATGTTTGAAGAGAGCTCTGTCGGGCTTGACGGCGAAGCGGTTTACATTTCGCCGCTCTCGGACACGTCGGAAAAGCTTTATCACGCGCATTTTGAAAATTTGCCGGAGGAGACGATGTACCCGACGGCTGCGGTTGTATATTCGGACAAAATGACGGTGAACGAATCTGACTTTTTGTGGGAGATTGTGCCGGGGAGAGGAAACGAGGATTACGTTTCAATTCAATCGGTCAATAAGATGGGATATTTCATCACAAACGAAAATTCGTACATCAAGCTTTTGCACGATAACGACGGTTTAACGGAGACCGCCGAGAGCATGACGTTTATCGAGCACGAAGGGCTTGCGGGCGTGGGAGTGTCCTACGAGAGCATGACGGAGCCGGGACAGTATTTGACGGTTGTCGACGGAATGCTGTGTTTGACAAACGGCTCCGACAAGGATGCGGCGACGTTCATTGTGAAGAGCGCGGACAATCCCGACGAGATTGACATTGAATGCGACGAAAATGGGATTACGCTTTCGGGAACGTATGCGGGCGAGAGAGACGCTGTGCTTATTTATATAAAAGATGAGAGCGGCAGTGTCGTTGACATGGAGCTTTTGATGCTCTATGACGAGCATGAAATAAATTACACATATGTGCCGGAAAAGAGCGGAAGGTACACTGTTTATTTCGGAACGTACGAAAAGACGATAGATTATGAAGGAGGAGAATGAGAATGAAAAAGAGATTTATTGCGCTTTTGGCGGCGGGGGCGCTTGCGTTTTCGGCTCTGCCGACAATGGCGCAGGAAACGGCAAGCTTTTCCTTTGAGGGGGAGGAGCTCGGCGTTGTGACAAATACCTTGGAGGACGGCGGAGAGGCGCAGGTCTCGGACGGAGTGCTGACGCTTGACGGAACATATGGGCTCTATTTGGGAGAGGTGACTAACAAATTTGCGGTTTCGGCGCTGGTGAAGGTGACGTCCGAAGGAGATTCCGACACGCTGTTTTTTAAGAACATGGGAACGAAGGATTATCAAAAGTGGACGGGTGTACTCTCAAAGAGCGGCAAGGCTGCGTTTTGGTCGCACGGGTCCGACGCGAGAAACAAGACTGTCGTTTTTGAATCGAGCGAGGCGAATTTGACAGAGTGGCGCCATGTTGTCTACACGGAAAATGCGGGTGTGGGCAGGCTCTACATAAACGGGCTTTTGCAGGGGTACGGCAACGTGGCGAACGGCGCGGGTGATTTGTACCTCGGTGTGACATATTGGGAGGACGACGCGATTGAGGCGGAGGTTCGGGATGTAAAGGTTTTTGACACGAATCTCAGCTATGAGGACGTGTTTAACATGTACTATGACAATTACGCTTCCGACACGCCGAGAGTGCCCGACATTGCGAGCGAAGCTGTTGAGGACATCGAGCTTATTGACATGTTCGGCACAAAGAGCGTGACATGGGAGACGAGCGACGAGAGCGTTATAACAACGACCGGCAAGGTGACGCGCGGCGACGAGGATAAGACGGTTGTGCTCAAGGCATACATGGACGGCGAGCTGACGAACGAATTTACCGTGACGGTGCCGAAAAAAGCCGAGATTGTGAACGAAGACGTGCTTTTGAGCTATGTGTTTGACGAAAACGACACAACAGGAGTTATTCACGACGCGTCGGGTAACGGAAACCATGCGACGGCGTATAACGGGCTTGAAATGACGGAAAACGGAGCGTATTTTGACGGGCTTGACGATTATGTGAAGATGCCCGACGGAATATTGAACGGGCACGATGAAATAACGATAGTATTCAAGACGACGCCAGAGCGCCAAGAGCAGCATATATTTGCGTATGCGTTCGGAAATTCGAGCTCGGAGGGATATATTTTCCTCAACACGTCGCGTCCGTCGACAACGGAGCTGCGCTTTGCGGCGACGCCGGAGGGCAGCGGCTCAGAGCAGGCGGTTTATTACGCGCCGGGCGTGAACATTGGCGAGAGTGCGGAAATTGTTGTTGTATTGAACGGAACAGAGGCGGCGCTCTATCGTGACGGCGAGCTCTTGATGGAAGGCGATTTGGGAATGACGGTGTCCGACCTCGGTGACACGGTTGAAAACTACATAGGAAAATCACTTTATTCATCGGACGCGTATTACAAGGGGCTTGTTTCGGAATTTACGGTTTATGACAAGGCGATGACGGCTGACGAAGTGCGGGAGCTTTATGCTAAATAAAGGAGGGAATATGAATTGAAAAGAGCGATTTGCGTTATTTTGACGCTTATTATGTGTATGGCGGTAATGCCGTCGATTGGCTTGGCAGATGAGGTTTTGAGCTACTCTTTTGAGGGCGGAGAAGCCTTAAGCGTTGTTACAAGCTCACTTGAAAGCGGCGGGAGCGCGGTTTATACGGAAAACGGCTTTGACGGGCAAAGTTTGTCGCTTGACGCAAGCTACGGCTTGTATTTGGGCGAGGTTTCGACGGAATTTTCCGTTGCGGCGATGGTGAAGATAACATCGTCGGGCTCAACGGACACTATATTTTTCAAAAACATGGGCACAAGCTCAACCCAAAAATGGACGGGTGTGCTCTCTGCTGCCGGCACGGCGGCGTTTTGGTCGCACGGTGACACTGGCTTGAGCTGGACGACCGTCGCATCGGCGGATGAGGCGGAATTGGGCTCTTGGGCTTACGTTGTTTACACAGAAAGCAACGCGGTCGGTACGCTTTACGTAAACGCGGAAAAGATTGGCAGCGGCACGGTTGCGAGCGGCAGCGGCGATTTGTACCTCGGAGCGACATATTGGTCGAGCGACGCGCCGACGGGCTATGTTGATGAGGTTAAGGTTTACGACAGCGTTTTGAGCGAGAGCGAGATTGCGGCAGCGTATGACACCTACGCGGAAAAGCTTTTGAGTCTGCCGACGGAGGCGATTGAGGACATTGACCTTCCGACCGCGCTCGGCTCAAAGAGCGTGACATGGGAGACGAGCGATGAGAGCGTTATTGCCTCGGACGGCAAGGTGACGCGCGGGAGCGAGGATGTAACCGTGACGCTGACAGCGTATGTTGACGGAGAAAAGAAGGCTGACTTTGACATTAAGGTGCTCAAGGCGGCGGAGCAGGTGAACGACAGCGTGATATTGAGTTATCGCTTCGGCGAGGAGGACGCGAGCGGCGTTATTCACGACGCGTCGGGCAACGGAAACCATGCGACGGCGTATAACGACCTTGAAATAGGCGAAAACGGTGCGCATTTTGACGGAACGGACGACTATGTTAAAATGCCGAACGGCGTTTTGTACGGGCACGACGACATTACAATTGTGCTGACGGCAAAGCCCGAGCAGGCGCAGGAGCACATTTTCGCCTATACGTTCGGCAATTCGTCAAGCGAAGGATACATTTTCTTAAACACGTCGCGTCCTACGACGAATACGCTCTACTTTGCGGCGACAAAGACGGGCAGCGGCGGCGAAAGCGCGGCGGCATCGGTGCCGGGCATTGTGAAGGACGCGTGGGGCACGGCTGTTGTGACGATTTCGGGAAGTGATGCGACGCTTTATCTTGACGGCGTGCCTGTGGCGGACGTGGATTTGGGCATGACGGTGTCGGATTTGGGTGAAACCGAGGCAAATTACCTCGCAAAGTCGCAGTATTCCGCGGACGGATATTTCGCGGGCGAGATAAGTGAATTTACGGTTTACGATTACTGCCTTTCGGCGGCGGAGATAAAGGCGCTCTATTGGACGGCGCCGGAATATGCCGAAGAGGACGAGAGTGAGGAATATATAACGGGCGTTTCGTTTGGAGAGGACAGCATTTCGGTTTCGCTTGACACATTTGATCGCGGCGACGTATACGCCGCGGCAATCGGGCTTGACAACGCCGGAAACAAGGTCGGATTTGCGGTTTCGCCGGCGTCGAACGGCGAGGCAGTGCTTGATGTGCCGGAAGGGAGCACCATATATGTTTTCGCGTTTAACAGCGAGGACAATACCGCGGGATTTATCTATTCCAAGGGCGTAAACGGTGATATAACATATGAATCCTCACCGGGCAGCGTTGTGATAACGAGTACAAAGAGCTACGGCGGCGGAGTGCTCATTGCGGCGGGATATGACGCGTCGGGCGCGCTTGCGGGTGTGAGCGTATCGACGCCGGAAGAAGCGCAGATTGAAAGCGGCGTATATGAGTTTGCGATTGATTTTGCCGATGCTGTGACGTTTGAGCTTTTCAATTGGGAAAGCGTGGCGTCGATGATTCCGGCGGAGTAAAAAAGGAGATGAGGCAATAGTGAGCGCTCGAGAAAAGGCTATTGAGCTCTTGTCAGATGTGCCTGATTATAAAATGGGATATGTTTTGGCATATTTGCAAGGGATAACGGCAGATGAGGAAGCGGATGATGCCTTTTGCGAAAAAATGTGGGAAGATTATAAAAATGACCCCGACCCGGAAAAGGACGAGGAATATTCCTTGGAGGAGTGCGAAAAGGAATGGGGTTTGAACGATGTATAAAATCGTTATCCGCAAAAAGGCAAAGAAATTTATCGATAAACTCCCGATGAACGAACGCCGAAGGGTGATGGACGCGATTAGGCAGCTGCCTTTGGGAGAAGATATAAAAAAGCTGAAAGGTCACGAGGATTTACTGAGACTGCGGGTAGGGAGCTATAGAATCATTTATTCTGTGGATAACGGTAAGCTGACGATTTATGTTATTGATGCGGGCAGCAGAGGTCAGATTTATAACAAATATTAGCAAGAAATAAAAAATCTGCGGACGGATTTAATTCTGAACTGCATCCCGTCAAGAGGACAATGAAATAATATAAAATTTTCTATGAGAT
>JAJQCX010000044.1 GCA_021202495.1 Clostridia bacterium
TTTCCAAAAAAATGCCTATAGGTTCCTAATTAAGGCAAAACAGGTAATCAAAAAAATAAAATTAAAAATTTTGTGTTTTAAAGTACCCCCCCCCCCGATTGGAAGAACAGCATTGCATATCTTATGTGCAGCCTCAGCATCAACCTTTTCTTCCTCGGAAGAGATAAAGCTGAAATAAGAAAACTTTTCATACAAACCATTCGCACAGGCAAGAGTCGTTTTACTGTCGCAACCTCCCGATATAGAGATGGTAGGTCGTTGCCACTTATCTGCAATCAGTTTCAGGTTGTTATGCAGCAATTTTGAAACTTCATCTACAACCTGTACATAAGAAATCTTTTTTATTTCAGGTGTGTGATAGCGCTGAATTTTCACACTACTACTAAATTCTACATAATGATTAGGCACAATTCTCTTAACTTGCGAAAACTGTGTCAAATCACCCGGCAGTGAATTCCCCAATAAATTGAAAAACTTATAATTCGACAAGTGTTTAATATACGCATCCATCTCCAACCTCAACATATCCCCTATAAGATTCACATGGGTAGAGATACTGATAAAATCACTAAACACCGTATAAAACGTTGTTTGCATACCGGATGCGTCACCTAATACTCGCCAAGTATTGTCCTTTTTCCAAATAAGAGTATATACACCTGTGAGTGAGCACACTTCATCAAAGAATGACTTCTCGTCAGCTTCAGCAAGAATACTCAATATCTCATTCTCACTGGCAATCATGTGAATAGGATCATATGCATGACCGACTAAAGCAATACTTATTCCTTCATCTGTATGAGAATAAAAGTGTTGTCTTGGATGTACTGAAAAAACCATATTATCAAGTGTAAATTGATTCCAATCGTCGTAAAAAGGGTAATCAGACACGTTATAATTTCCTGTAGATGCATAAAAGCCCATAGGAAATAAACGGCATCTTAACGCTGGCTTTTTGTCTAAAATCCTCTTAATTGAACCGTCCCTCATTTTACTGCCTCCAAATTTCGATAAATTACATTTAACATCCTCTCGTGGTTTCCGTCACCGATGAAACTGTTATGTGGCGTGACTATAACATTCTCCTTATCCCACAGCGGACTGTCTGATCCAAGCGGTTCTTCTTCAAAAACATCAAGCACCGCTCCTTGCAAATTGCCTTTCAGTGCATCAATCAAAGCATCGGTTTGAACAACCGCACCTCGTGCAATATTGACCAGAACTGCTCCATTCTTCATCGTTTCAAAACGCTCGGAGTTCATCAATCCCATTGTTTCGTCTGTCAGAGGAAGTGTCAAAATAACGACATCACTGATTCCAAGCGTCCCATCTAATTTATCCAATGAACCCATCTCTTCAAAATACTCTGAATCGTATGGCTGAATATCTACTCCGAGGATTTTGCATCCAAATGCTCTAAATCTTTTAGCGCACTCTGCTCCCACACTGCCACAGCCTACAACACATATAGTCTTTCCGTATAATTCCTGTGTGCCTCTGTGTTTTACCCATTTATGTTCTTTCTGATTTTCAATGAAGAATCTGCTCTTCTTGTATAATTCCAGAACTCCGCAGACAGCGAACTCAACCATCGGAATGCTATATACTCCTCTGGCGTTGTATATTTGTATTCCGCGTCTCTTTGCATAGTCCATCGGAACGCGGTCAAATCCGGCACTCGTGAGCTGTATGTAACCCAGGTTTTCGAAGCTTTCTATTGGATGTGAAAGAAAGATTCCATTACCGATAATACCTTCAACCCATCCAGCCTCACAGGGAAGAACATCCTTTTCCTGTTGCATGAACACGACTTTATGACCAAGTTCCTTTAATTTATTCAATTCTTTTTCTGTCCAATCGAAAGCACCTGTTACAAGCAAATGCATATCAATGCTCCTCTATCTTCCTCACGGCTTCAGCCAATTCAGCTTTATTATTCATAAAGTAGCCGGCATACCGCTCACACTCGGCTTCAAATTCTCTCAACTGCCGTATTCCATTGACGAATGTGGAACTGATAACGCCAAGGTGGTCAATCTTGTCCACATTACAGAAACTGCGTGAGAGAATTGCACAACTAGAGCCCAGCCGGTAGTGCTCTTTTATAATCATCTCAGCCGGAATCATCCCTTTGCCGAGAGAAGCAATTCCACCAAACCCATATGGGATGCCTTTATCCCGGAACTTCGCACAAAGATGCTCCACAATTCCATCGGTCAGCAGTTCAAACATAAATTTCATACCGTAGCCAAGACTCAAGTCGTTCAAGCCGATGTGAATACTGTCAATGCCATCAAGTTTGAGAATGTCATCAATCACTTCCACAGACTTCGGCGTTTCCACAAGCAGCATGGTCTTAACACGACCATCAACAAGAGTCAGAAACTCTTGCACCTCATCTACAGTCTTAAAGAACGGGAGCATGATAATATCTGCGCCATTGGCAATGACTGTATCAATTTCCTCCTTAGAAGAACAGTATTCCTCCGTTGCTTCATGGATTGGATTGACGCGAACGAGAAGTTCCGCTGTGGTAATCGCGCCAGAAATCACTTTCACATCGTCCAGCGTGTGGTGTGACTGGACAGTATCCATACCACCCTGTCTTGCGGCTTTTCCTATATACTCTAAATCCACGAAAATTCTATCTACGCCCGCCGACTCCGCAATTTGCGCAATGTCGGGACGATTTGTTATGTACATTAATTTTAAAGGCATTGCAATTTCTCCCTTGTAAACCAATTTACTTCTTTACAGTTTCTCCTTCGCTTACATTGTCCTCATTCTTAATTACCTTTACAATGGTGAGAAGCAATATCTTAACATCAAGTAAAAATGAAACGTTTTCCGCATACCATACGTTTAATGCAATTCTTTCATTCCACTCTACTTTCTTTCTTCCGTGAATCTGCGCCCATCCTGACAAGCCCGGACGAACATCAAACATCTTCTTCTGCTCATCTGTATATTCATCCCACGTCCATGGATGGTATGTAAGAGGGCTGCGGAATCCAATAATTGACATGTCGCCTTTTAATATATTGACCAATTGCGGAAGCTCATCGATACTGGTTGCCCGAATGATTTTTCCGACCCTCGTAACCCGGCTGTCATTTTTCCCGGAGTACACACCTGAGCCGGTATGCTCGCTATTAACATACATGGAACGAAATTTGTACATCAAATAAACTTTTCCGTGTTGTCCTATACGCTCCTGCTTAAATATGACAGGTCCGGGAGAATCCAACTTTATAATTATGGCAACAATGAGCATAGGGATTGCCAAAACGATCAAGGCAATCAAAGATAAGACCACATCTAATAACCGTTTGATATAATTTTTGTACATGGTTAATTTCTCCTATTTTTCATGCTTCAACATCAAAAGAAACTCGGCTCACTGCCAAAGTCCTCAATGTACTGCTGTACCCAGAGCTCATTAATATTGTAAATAGGCATCCCATTGGGCGCAGTCCTCCTATCATGTTCTTCCTTAGTGATTACTGTTTTCGTGATTTGCTTCTCTTCCATAACTAAACTCCTTATACGGGATAGAGAGTGTGTTCATTTACGCAGTTCCTCGTTGTTTCAAACATCGGTTTACCCGTCGAACATTCGACCGTACACTAGGGTTTTCGAGGGTTGTAAAGACAAAAAACGAGGGAATCATTGTTTATATTTAATAAAATATCGACTGTTTCATACCTCGCTTTTTGTCTACTTTTCACAATCGGTTTACCCGTAGCATGTAATGTCAAACATCAGAAACCCCCATGCATATTTGTTCTCACTTCTTCCCCGGTTTTTCTCCTACCGGGTGGAAGGTCGGCACGATTTTTTCAACCATACTCACAATATCGGCGTCATTTTCATAGCTTGCGTTCGCCAGTTCTTCCAACTGTTTCAAGAATTCTTCAACCTCAAAGGGGATCGGTTTGCCGATGAAAATCAGTTTGTTTTCTGTCTTCTTAATTCCCTCTTCGGCCATCAACTTTTCTTCATACAATTTTTCTCCGGGTCTCAGACCTGTGTAAACGACAGCAATATCCTCATCCGGTTTATAGCCTGAAAGCTTGATCAAGTTTCTTGCCAATGTATCAATTTTTACGGGTTCTCCCATATCAAGAACGAATATTTCTCCGCCCCATGCGTAGGTTCCCGCCTGAAGCACAAGGCTCACGGCTTCCGGGATAGTCATAAAGAAACGTGTTATGTCGGGATGCGTCACCGTGACAGGACCTCCAGCTTCAATTTGTTCTTTAAATCTCGGGATTACCGAGCCGTTGCTTCCGAGTACATTTCCGAATCTCACAGCCACAAACTGCGTACCCGTGCGATCCCCGTTCTTTACGCTCTCAATCTTCAGCTTTTCACATTCTTCCGCCGTATCTTCCCATCCTACAGTTCCGCAGTCAAGCGGATCGGCAACCGTCTGTTCGTCACTCGTCTTGTCCTTGTGTGCATACACAAGCGGTAGCAAATCCCACCTTCCACTCTTACTGACAGCATCCATGCTTTGAATGACCATCTCGCACAAACGTTTGGAAGCGCCCATAATGTTTGTCGGATTTACCGCCTTGTCCGTAGAAATCAGTACAAATCTTTGCGTTCCGTGCGTAAGCGCCGCATACGCGGTCTTATACGTACCTATTACATTATTTTTAATCGCCTCATTCGGGCTGTATTCCATGAGCGGCACATGCTTATGCGCGGCAGCATGAAAGACAATATCGGGACGGAAAGTTTCAAACACCATATTTATTCTGCGGCTGTCTCTTACCGAACCGATAAGAACATTCAGCTTCAAATTCGGTTATTTCTCCCGCAGTTCCAATTCTATGGCGTAAGTCGTATTCTCATAGATATCGAAAATGATCAGTCTTTCCGGCTCATGCCCCGCTATTTGGCGGCACAATTCACTGCCGATACTTCCGCCGCCTCCCGTGACAAGAATCGTCTTTCCTTTTATATATCGGAAGATTCCCTCCATATCGACCTTGATCGGATCTCTGCCGAGCAGGTCTTCCACTGCCACGGATTTCAGTCTGCTGACAAGTACTTCGTCATTTGTAATCTGATAAATACCCGGCAGACTCTTCAATTTGCAGCCCGTCTCCTTGCAAATGTCGAGCACATCTTTCTTATCCTGAACAGTTGCCGTCGGGATGCAGAAATAAATCTCTTCAATATCGAGCTTTTCCGCAAATTTCGAAATTTCATCTCTTCCGCCGACCACAGGCACGCCTTCAACATAGCGCCCCCACTTGTTCGGATTGTCGTCTATAATACAACACGGCATCAAATTCGTCTTATCAGACTGCTGCAGCTCACGCACAACTGTTCTTCCCGCCGCTCCGCCGCCGATAATCATGACCTTTTTCGCCGGATTCTTTTCCGCGTCAGGAGCTTTCTTTACAATTACCTGCGTGTAAAAGCGATATAAGAACCTGATTCCGACAACAAGAATTAACTGAACAAGTCCGCCTACAATATAATAAGATAACGGCATTTTGCAGCAAATCAGCGTAATAAAAACACTGTGTACAACCGACGCGATTACGGAAGACGCGCCATAGCGAAGCAGTTCGTTAAAACCCGCGAACCGCCACATTCCCCGATACATGTGCATAAACCAAAAGAAAATAACAGATACGACAATATAGGCAGGAAGGAACCTTACGTACGACTGCAGATATTCCAAATCTATTGCAGTGAACTTGAAATCAAATCTTAACCACAACCCGAAAAAATAAGAGAACGCAATAGCTATGGCATCATAAAACATTAACCCGCCTGCAATTACTTTCAAATGCAGAATTTTCAA
>JAJQCX010000080.1 GCA_021202495.1 Clostridia bacterium
CTCATAGAAAATTTTATATTATTTCATTGTCCTCTTGACGGGATGCAGTTCAAATTCACAAGTGTCTTTTTGTATGGTTTAAAATTTAAAATGCAAAAGCCAAATCATAATCGGTGTCTGCGTATCCTCCTCCCGATACATTTTCCAAATCCGTATCGGTCAGTTTTTCTGATTTCAAAAGCATCTGTATAGCTTCCCGACATTCGTCAAGTGTAAGAGAGCCCGAGATCGTACCGCACAGCGCATAAGCCTCCTCTACGGATTTACACCGGCTTAATTTTTCTGCAAGCGTCGGATTTTCTTTCAGCGCATTTATAATTTTTTCAACGTTTTTTTCTTCCATTATAATTTTTCCTTTATCCTATCTGCTGGCGTTCCACAAGGCTGGCAAATTTTCCGTTTTTTGCAATCAATTGCTCATAGTTTCCTTCTTCGATGATTTTTCCGTTTTCCAAGTAAAGGATACGGTCGCAGTGGCGAATTGTGGAAAGCCTGTGCGCGATAACAATGCGGGTGCATTTGAGAGAGTCGAGCGCGTCGGAAATGTTTTTCTGCGTCAGGTTGTCCAAAGCGCTGGTAGCCTCGTCAAACATGAGGATTTTCGGCTTTGCGGCAATCGCCCGCGCAATCATCAGGCGCTGCTTTTGACCGCCCGATATGCCGCCCTGTCCTTCGGAAATCATGGTGTTCATTCCCATCGGCATACGGCGTATATCATCTGCGATTCCCGCAAGCTCGGCAGCCTTCCAGGCATCATCCAAGGTGAGAGTGGGCGCAGATATTGCTATATTGGAATAAATATCGCCCTGAAACAATTTGCCGTTTTGCATTACAACTCCGATTTTCCCGCGCAAGGTTTTGGGGTCGATTGACGACAAATCCTTTCCGTCATAGTACACGGCGCCCTTCTGCGGTTTCTCCATTCCGAGCATAATGCGCATAAGCGTCGATTTTCCGCAGCCGGTGGAGCCGACCACCGCCACATATTCGCCCGACTTAATCTTCAAGGAAAGATTGTCAAGCACGCGAGGCATATCGCTGCCGTACTGAAAGGAAACATTGTTAAGCTCCACACCTCCGGAAAGACGTGTCACCGTCTGCTGACCGTCGGATACCTCAGGCGCCGCATCGAGAATGGGCGACAAAAGATCCAGCGCCGAGCGAATATCCGCTGCCTTAAGCATATTTTCCGCCAAAACCGTAAACGCTCCGGTCAACATTCCGTAAGCGGAATTGAACGCATAGTATTGCGCGACGGATATTCCGCTTGTCAAAGCCAATCGATACATAACAACGCTTCCCACAAGCAAAATTCCGGTCGTAATCGCCGTATTGTAACGGACGACAAACGGCGGACGATATTCAACCGCAGCTCGTTTGGAATACTGCTTGCTCCACCGCATAAACGCGCGTTTCTCCGCTCCCGCGATTTTTATTTTCTGTATGCCCGAAATCAGAGCGTAGCTTACGCCGGATTCCTTCAATTCATACTCAAGCTGCTTCTTTTTAATGCGCGTCTGCACAAAAGCTGAAATCACCGAAAATATCGTTATGATAAGGATAACCGAAAATGCGGGCAGCATGAGCGCGGGCGCATAAATGAAAATCTGCGGAATATACACAAGCGAGCAAACCGCGCTTAATCCCGATGTAAAGAGTACCGAAACAAGCATTTCTCCGAGCGTATCCGTCAGCTGCACCATTCCCGCCAGCTCGCCCGAGCCGTAATCACGGAAAAACGCCGGCGGCAATGAGAGAATTCTCATCATCACCGTGGATTCCATGCCCAATTTGATTTTAGCTCCTATTTTTTTTGCCACAATTTCCTGTGCCGAAGATACAAAACGCCCGGACACAGTAACGCAAATCATAAAAACCGTAACCGAAAGCAGCAAAGCCGTGCTGCCGCTTTCCGCAACGCTTCCGACAATCATATTTGTAAGCTGAGGCGTCAAAAGCCCCAGCAATGCCGCAATCAGCGCAAACGAAGATACGAGCAGCGTGTCCGACGCCGAAAAAAGCCGTGTAATGTAAGAGTAGAGCTCGGAGAGCTTCATGGATTTCAGCGGAAACGAAGGATAAACGACGATTGCATCCTTTTCAAAAAGCTCCTCGGTCGCGGGTGTCACCCTCACGCGTTTTCCGCTCTTGGAATCATAATAGCGATACCCCGATACACTGTCGGGAATCAGCGCCGCCACGGTTTTATCCTCTTTTCTCACGCCCAGCATCGCACCTGTCGCATTGCGGCTCCAGCCCTTTTCCAATGTGACGCTGCGGTGCATCATTCCGTGGGGACGGAGCTGATATTCAAGGCGCTGTTCAAAGCCCTTGATTTCCTCCGGCACCTCGCGCGACTTCAAATGATAATAGGCAAGCAGCTCGTCGACCGCGCTCTGCGTTTTCCGAGAATCGGATTGAAAGAAAAGAGAGGTTTTTAAGCCGGATACCGCATCCGCAATTCCCGCGACCGCCTGAGAAAACATCTCATCGTCATTCTTTTCCCTTTCCCGGATTTGTTCATCAAACCAACCCATACGATTTGCCTCCTATTCAACAGATACAAGCGCCGTATATACGCCGTTTTGAGCGTACAGCTCGTCATGAGTTCCGCGCTCCACAACCTTGCCGTGTTCCATAACAAGAATTTCGTCGCAGTCGCGCACGGTGGAAAGCCTATGCGCCACAACGATGCAGCTTATTCCTCTGTCGCGAATTGACTGCACAACCTCATGCTCCGTCTTTGCGTCCAATGCGCTTGTCGCCTCGTCAAGTATGATTATCGTGGGGTCCTGCGCCAGCACTCGCGCAATCTCCATTCTTTGCCTTTGACCGCCGGAAAGATCCTTTCCGCCTTCGGTCAATTTATATTGATAACCGCCGTCGCGCTGCATAATATCCTCATGCAGCCTTGCGTCGCGAGCCGCCAATATCATCTCAAAGTCCGCAATGGAATTATCCCACATTTTAATGTTGTTCGCTATTGTGTCCTCAAAGAGAATAATATCCTGATCCACAACGGCAACCGAGCCGGTAAACACGCTTCGGCGAATTTCATCTATCGGTTTTCCGTCAAACAAAATTTCTCCGCTCCAAGGCTTATACAATCCCGAAATCAGCTTTGCCAGTGTGGATTTTCCGCAGCCGGAGCCGCCGACAAATGCCACGCGTTCTCCCGGCTTCAAATCCAAGTTGAAATTTTCAATCAACGGCGGCTCCAAACGCGAATAGCCGAACGTAACGTTTCTCAATTCCACATGACCCTTGAGCTTGCCGAATTCCTCGTCGCCCTTCAAATCGTCCTCGTCCCTGCAGTTTGAATCGAGCGGATAGCTCATAACGTCCTCCACTCGTTCCATTTCGGTGCGCATTTCCTGAAGCCCCTGTCCCGCCGAAATCAGCGTAGCCGCCGGCTCGGAAAAGGAGGTCAGAAATCCCTGGAACGCCAGAACCATACCGAGTGTAAAGTTTCCCTGCATGGTGAGATACACACCGCCGGAAAGGACAATTATCCCCGCAAGATCCGATATGATATTCGGCAGCATGCCGAGATACTGATCGACGAGAGTATATTTTGTTTCCTGATTGTTGACGCTTGCCTGAAAGCCCGCCCATTTTGCGAAAAAGCCGCTTTCGACGCCGCTTACCTTAATTGTTTCAATCATCTCGATGCCCGACACGGTCGTTCCTTCCAATTTGCCCTTGTCGCGCATCTGCACTCTTGTGATGTTTATTCGCTTGCTTGAAATCAACTGCCCAATCAAGAGATTTGTTATAACCGCAGCCAGCCCGACCGCGCTTAAAATGACGCTGTAGCGGAACATTACCACCAAATAAAAAAGCATCATCGCCGCGTCGAAGAGCAGCGGAGCAAATGTGTTGACAAGAGTGTTCGCAATCTCGGAATTTGTCGTCTGCCGCTGCTGAATGTCGCCCGCCATACGTTGGGAGAAAAATTCCATCGGCAGCCTCAAAACCTTCCAAAAATACGACGCGCTGCCGTAGCTTGCCAGCTTTCCGTTAATTCGCCACTTTGCGCCCTCGGTAAGAAAGAGCGAAACAATCTGCAGCAAACATAGGAATACAAGCAGCATAAAAAAAGGCGACGTCCATTCCGAATTTGTATCCGTCAGCAAACGATCCAGGAAAACTCTGGTGAATGCCGGCTGTATCATTTCCAAAATCGAAGTCAACATCGCGGTTAAGGCAACAAAAACAAAGGCGCTTTCCGCACCCTTCAAACGTGCCGCCGCAAACGATATCATGCTTTTTCGTTTTCCTTCCGGAACGAACTCATCTCCCGGCTCAAAAAAGAGACATACGCCGGTAAACGCCTCGTCAAAATCCTCCATGCTGACAACGCAGTTGCCCTTCGCCGGGTCATTGAGGAACACTCGGTTTCCCTTAAATCCGTTCAAAACCACAAAATGATTGAAATTCCAATGAACAATGCAGGGGAAGCTTCCCTTTTCCTTCAATTGCTCCGGCTCGTAACGATAGCCCGCCGCTTTCAGCCCGTAGCGTCGTGCCGCTTTCAGCAGATTTACCGCCTTTGAGCCGTCGCGGGAAACGCCGCAGTCCAAGCGTACCTGTTCCAAAGGAATCCATTTTCCGTAATAAGCCAAAATCATCGTGAGACACGCAGCCCCGCACTCCAACGCTTCAAGCTGCATGACTACGGGAACCTTTGCCGCACCCTTTTTTATCGGCTGTTTTATTGTTCTTTTCATCGTTCCATGCTCCTCAATTTACAACAAAGGATATCGGAGAAACCTGCTCCGTCACTATTTCCGCCAAGCATATGCCGTCCTTAAGGGATTCATCCAACACCGCCTCGTACACCCATTCGCCCGTTTGCAGCTCGCCGATGTGGAGAGCATAGTCGGGAATGTCGGAGGATACCGGCGTGGGCTCGGAGGAAACGGCGGAAATAACAAACTCATCTCCGTTTATTCTCACAGTCATACCCTCTTCAACAGCACCGCTGTCTTCTTTTATGTAAACGGTGGTTACACCGTCCCGTGTAATCGCGGCGGCGGAAATCACCGTTTCCAGCCTGCCGAACACGCCCCAAACGCAAATGCCTATGAGCAGCAAAAGCAGCGCGCCGAGCATCATCCACACGGGGGGATTTGCCACGCGAATGTAATCGTTTATTTGCTCGGGTGAGGAAATCCACTCAAGGCTTTTTTCCCTGAAAATATTTTTTGCCATTTTCTTTTCTCCCGTCTTAATTTTTTTCCGGAGTGATTTTAATACATGCCAAACACATCTACCGAATAGGGAAGAGGGCGTTTGGTATGATTCTGTCTTAATATGTTCCGCCGCTTCGCGGCCGAACACGGGGGACGACACTGTAGGAGCGTATCTTACCCCGCCCGTCTAACGTCTTGCGACGACTTAACACGGGTCGGGCAAGCCCGACCCTATTTTCCCCGGAGGCTTTTTAAGCAAGACGTGGTGATGTAGGTAACTTACACGCCAGCGACAATTTGTTTGTATCGGAACCTCCGGCAACATTTTCAAGCTCCTCATCGGTCAGCTTTTTAAGCATAATTGGTTTTCGATGGTTTTTTATGTATCGGCGGCGCCGGTTTTTTATGTCCCGGCGGCAGTGTTTGTTTATATATTGTTTGCATTGGTTTTTTAAAGCCGCCGGAAGCCTCTTCCAGCTCCTCATCTGTCAGCTTACCCTCGTTTTCCTCTGCTTCGATTACTTCCGAATTTGTTTTTTTATTTTCTTCCATGGTATTCATTCTCCTCGTATAATAAGTTTATAGACCTCATTTCGAGGCTATAAACTTATTT
>JAJQCX010000060.1 GCA_021202495.1 Clostridia bacterium
CAAAAATTAAAGGATTACTTGAAAAGTATGGGCAGCGTTGCGGTTGCGTTTTCGGGCGGCGTTGATTCAACGTTTCTGCTGTATGCGGCAAAAGAAGCTTTGGACGATAAGGTAATTGCGGTTACGGCATCCTCCCTATCCTTTCCGAAAAGAGAATTGGATGAGGCAAAAGCCTTTTGTGTTGAGAATAATGTGCGGCATTTCGTGGTTGAATCCGAGGAGCTGGAGATAGCGGGATTTCGTCAAAATCCAAAAAATCGCTGTTACCTGTGCAAGCGTGAGCTGTTTGAAAAAATTTTGCTCATCGCGAAAGAAAATAAAATAGCGGCAGTAGCGGAAGGCTCAAATATCGATGACAACGGTGACTATCGACCGGGACTGGATGCTGTGAGGGAGCTTGGGATTACAAGTCCTTTGCGATATGCGGAGTTTACAAAAGAGGAAATCCGAATGCTTTCCAAGGAATTTGATCTTCCGACATGGAATAAACAATCCTTTGCCTGTCTTGCCTCACGATTTGTATATGGGGAAACCATCAGCGAAGAAAAGCTGCGGATGGTGGATAAAGCGGAACAACTGTTGCTAGATTTGGGTTTTCGGCAGGTGCGTGTGCGAATTCACGGCAGCATTGCCCGGATTGAAATTCTGCCGCAGGAATTTGAAACACTGATAAGGGAAGATATACGAACGAAGGTTTCTAGAAGCTTTAGGGAATTGGGCTTTTCCTATGTGACTATGGATTTGATGGGGTACAGAACGGGAAGTATGAATGAGACGTTGGCGAATCAAAGCAGCGGGAGGGAAAAAGGATGCTGAATCAGTTTTCAAGAACAGAGCTGCTGTTGGGAAAAGACGCAATGGAACGCTTAGCCAAGTCGCGTGTTGCAATATTCGGCATCGGCGGCGTCGGCGGATATGCGGCGGAGGCGCTTGCCAGAAGCGGAGTAGGATCCTTTGTGTTGGTTGACGATGATAAAATCTGTCTCACCAATTTAAACAGGCAGATTATTGCGACGCGAAAGACAATCGGTTTATATAAAGCGGATGTTATGAAAGACAGGATACTTGAAATCAATCCTAACGCTGATGTCGAGGTGCGAAAATGCTTTTATCTCCCCGAAAACGCAAACGACTTTGATTTTTCGCAATATTCATACGTCGTGGACGCGGTCGATACAGTTACCGCCAAGCTTGAAATTATCGAACAGGCGCAGCGGTGCGGGGTACAGGTTATCAGCTGCATGGGCGCGGGAAACAAGCTTGACCCCACAAAATTTAAAGTGGCGGATCTTTATGAAACGAGCATATGTCCGCTTGCAAGAGTTATGCGGCATGAGTGCAGAAAACGCGGAATATCCGCGTTAAAGGTAATATATTCAACGGAAAAATGTGTCCGCCCGTCAGATGATGCCGAGATCAGCTGTCGAACACACTGCATCTGTCCTCCGGGGACAAAGCGCACCTGCACAGAGCGGCGGGACATTCCCGGAAGCATTGCGTTTGTTCCGTCCGTTGCCGGTCTCATTCTTGCGGGAGAAGTTATAAAGGACTTAGGAAGGAGAGTGTGAGATTTAAGTTTTTTGAACATTTGCAGTGCAGTCATTTTCGTGATTTTTTTGTCGAGTGTTATTTTATTGCTAAGATCATTTAGGGAAAAAGGGCGGATACAAATTGTATTTATTTTATTGTTGCGGACGATTTGGTTTTGATTGCCGCTTCCTATTTTGCATTGATCCGTTTCATTAGGCAATGTAATGCCCGCTTGACCGATTTCAGAAGATTCCGATAAGCGTGATGCTATTTTGATACTAAAAAATTAAGAAGCGAAAAAAAGAGAGAGAAATGCGGTTAAAATGAATAAATAAAGCGATAAAAATTAAATAAATATGTTTAGTAAAAGAAAACATTTGCCGAACGCAGATAAAAGATACATACCAACACGCCAAGGAGACTTTTTCCAGCTTTATCATCAACCATACAAAAATCAACGGCGTTGTGGAGTGCGACCGTATTTTCATTAAGGTACTTAATCCATTGGCATATTTCAACAATTCGCATGGTACCGAGAAAGGAAGGCTCTCCGAGCAGATTATTACCTACGATATGTTGATGTACAATCGCAACAACTTTAGGGATGTGTATGCTGACAAGCCCAAGGGTGTTACGAGAAAAGAATACGCAGCAGCTCATCCTGTCGAAGTTAATGAAGCATACTACCGCTATCAATCCGCAAAGGCGAAAAGGTATCTCCGCCTGTTCAACGACCAAAATCGTGCTGGACAGACCGAGCATCTTGAAGCAACTCATATGCGTGATAAGGCAATTCATATGCACCATATTTTCCCCGAAGCAAGTTATCCCGAAATTTGCTACTACTTAGAGAATATCATTGCTCTTACACCCACACAGCATTTGAATTATGCCCATCCGAATGAACACACGCAAGAGATTGATGAGCAGCACCAACATTTGCCATTGCTTTCCAAAGCAGATCGTATCCATGAGAATTTGACAGATGTCACTGCTGAGAAGATTTACGAGTTTTCCAACTTCTTGTTTGTACTCAATGTGGGATTTGATAATGACGATGTACTGGAAATTGCTAATATGGACTTCTGTTCGGTTATCAACGCAATTAATGTGCATTATGCAGCTTAATCTAGAGGGAAAATGGTTCAATTAGACTACAGAACAATTAACCGCCGTTGGGGATTAAGGGGCATAGAGTTTTCATCGTGGCAAAGCTATACTTTCGCATTGGGTTATCTTACTAATCCTATGCACAACTATGAATTAAATAAGAGATCTCAAGTAGCGGACTTATCTCCATGCGTATTGAAAGAAACGATGACCAAGGTGATTGGGACAAAGAGGGACGCATCCATTTTTATGGAATAGAGGCTCAGTTACAGAGGAATTTCCCGGATTTTATAATGCTTGTAGTGCTGGCATTAGCTCTGTAACAAAACGCATTGATTCAAATGGATATGTACTTTCTTTGATTGAAGATTATAGTTTTATTCTTCAACCAAGGACTGGATTAACTACTGCCGATGTCTTTCCGCCAGACAAACACGCAGTAGAACGATTGCTTGAACGCTATTTAACCAATATGCGTTTCCCATTTCATATGATTGATGAGTGCATGGAATGCTTTGAGAATGGGTACATTTTTTTAGAGAAGTATTGCATCGTAAAATAACAAAAAAACAAGGCAGGTGTCCTATATGATAAAAGCAATAAGTTTGAAATTGAGAGATAGCGAATAGAAAATATTAGAGGGTAAGACAAATAAGCCATCAGTTAGGTGGCTTCAAAAAATAGATATTAACGCAACAATCAATCAGGAAGTTGTTAGAGGATCATCTTTGATCGTGTATCCCCTTTGCTTCAAAAGATTGAGTGCCTGTGAGGTGGTCAAAGTCTTTTCTTTGTTCACAGGGCGCGGTTCAAGATAACCATCCGGTGAATAAGGCTTTAAATCTGTGAGTATGTGCCAGATAGCGGTCAGGAGCATACGGCAGATGGCGATAATGGCTTTCTTATGGCCACGGCGTGTATGCGTCGGTAACGATTTGTAATCTCAGGATGTTTGTTTGAACGCAATAAACCATTTGCAATTTGCACCAAAATTGGTTTAAAATAAGAACCGGCACGGGAAATCCGAGTTAATTTGATTTTCTTACTGCTTTGGTTGTTACGAGGACAACATCCTGCCCATGATACAAGGTGTTTTGCTGTGGGGAAGACAGACATATCACCGCCTATTTCGGAAAGGATTTGTATAGCTGTCATCGGATTCTTATTAAATCCGGGGACGGTGCGTATCAGATTGAGCGTTACGGAGTGATTATCAGAGAGACGAAGGATTTCCTGTTCCACATTTTTTATGTGCTTGTCCAATTCGTCAATGTGGTCAAGGCATTGGCGAAGCTTAACAGCCTGTTCGGGCGAGACAGCACCATCAACGGCGGATTGGATTTCTTCAATCGGAGTTTTGCAGCGCACATCAACAAAAGGCGTGACGTCGAAAGTTTCCCCGGGATGAGCGAGAATGTATTCAGTAATGGAACGAGAGGATTTTCCGAAAACATCGCTGAAAACGTCATCAAGCTTAAGGTTTGATACGGTAAGGCAGTTTTGAGCACGATTTAATCATACAAGTAAGCTTAAATCGATACCGTACAAGGTCTCTCAGATGACGTATATCGGCAGGCGGAATAAAAGAAGGATTGACCATACCGCACATATATAGGTCGCAAATCCATTTTGCATCCTTGCGGTCGGTTTTGTTCCCTTTCATAGGCTTTGTGTACTTGGGATGAGAAAGAGTAACCCAAATGTTGTTTTTCTCAAGGATATTGAAAACAGGGATCCAATACTTACCTGTAGATTCCATGCAGACATCAACACAGTTGTATTTGGCGAGCCAATCACACAGTTCCCGCAGTCCTTTTGTAAAAGTAGAGAAACGAGCTTGCTTATACTCTGTGCGGTCGTTGGAATCGGTAATGCCGATACAGGCAAAGATTCAAGTTTTGTGAACATCAAGTCCACAGCAGTTTTTCTTGATGATTTTGAACAATACAACAACCTCCTGGAATTATAGATATATAAGACCGAGAGTGACTGGTCATCCGGCAAAATCGAGTCGACCTTGGAAGAGATAAGTTTACGGGCTACGTTAATGCGCCATTCATTGATACCTTAACGGATGACCGGCGACATATAAAAAATGCGAGGTTGCCGCTATACAGCCCCGCCACTCACCTCAACGGGTTCTGTAGTGTGTCGGTCTTATAAAAAGATAATATCAGAAAAAGGAATAAATAAAAAGCGAAAGAAACCATTGTGGGGTTTCATGCCCCATTGGTGTCTTTCGCAGAAAGGCGGACTATAAAAATGAAAAACTCTGCTACATATTCCTCAGAGGGTGCCTTTATACAGGATTGCCAAAAAGTGAATTTCTTTTACGGTCCGAATGGTAGCGGAAAGTCAACAATCAGCAATTTTTTATCCAACCCAGCAGCATCACAGTATCGTGATTGCGAAATAGTATGGGAAAACAATGCTGCACTTGATGTAGTTGTCTATAACCGTGAATTCCGTAATAAAAATTTCAAAGAGAATATTGCTGGTGTTTTCACCCTTGGACAAGCTACCATGGAAGATATAGAAGCACTTGAAAAACTAAAGGAGCAGCGAGTAAAACAACAAGAGGAGTATTCAACACGAAAAAGTACGCTACAGAAGAAAATCGACGAAGAACAAAAACACAAGAATGATTTTCGTGATATCGTATGGGAGAGAATACTCAAACAAAATGAAGCTGATTTTCAAGAAGCATTTAGCGGATTTCGTGGCAATAAAGAGCGATTTCGTGATGAGGTGCTTCGGCGCTATCAGATCTCACATTCATCAACTGAGACCAAAGACGCACTTTTATCAAGAGCCAAAACACTATTCGCTCGAAAGCCGGAAAAATGTGCCGCTATATCTTTCTCGTTCGATGATCTGGCGGTTAAAATAGCTGAAATCGAAGCGTCATTTATTTGGGGTAAAGTAATTGTTGGAAATAAAAATTTGCCGATTGGTAGGCTTATTGAGGCGTTAGATAATGCTGATTGGGTTAATCAAAAGACAATCCCGAATTTTGTGTAAAGTATATACAAAGCCTCCAAGATGGTATATAA
>JAJQCX010000055.1 GCA_021202495.1 Clostridia bacterium
TTTATGCAAAAGTTATAATTAAGGGGGCGGAAGCCCAAGCATGGGCTTTCGCCCCCAAAGAAACAGCTTGAAGCTGAAAGTGTGGCGGAAAGCCGCAGAATCAACCAACAAATACCAAAAAGTTGTAAACCATGTCCTCAAACAAAGTGTAAACCATGTCGTAATATACACAAGCCTCGCCCCTACAGCCGCATAGCGAAAAACTCGCATAAAATAGGATGATTTTTAATTAGGCGATAGACAGCGGCGGGGGATAAACCCCCGCCCTACGACCAAGACAGTGTGTAACTGTAAAGTTGAATGTTAATGTTGCAAGATAAAGTTTCAGATGATATGAGATACTACAACCGTAATTGTGATAATGTGAGGAAAAACAACACACAAAAAGCGCCGAAAGGCGCTTTTTGTGTGTTAAATTCAGTTTATTGTCGCACTTGTTACGGCGGCGATGGGCTGCATTGAAAAATCGGTGCTCCAGTGGAATATTTTTACCGTCTTCATCTTATTTGCGTCGCTGACGCGCACGTTTTCAAGTGTCAGCGTCATTTGCGCCGCAGCTTCCGCGTCGAACATTCTCGCAAAGAGCATTGTGCCCTCCTCGTCGTATGCCGCGGCAATGAGCTTGCCGCCGACTGCGTTCGATATGTTTATCTGAATGCTGCAGGTCGCCTCTCCGTCCGCTTCAACCGTGTAGGCAAAGCCCGCCGTGCCGCTCGGGTCAATGCCGTCCTTTTCGGCATATGCGAGAATGACGGTGTCGGAGTTTATTTCAATCGCCTCGGTGTAGAGCATTCTCGTTTCGCTCTCCGTGGGGTCGGTGCCGTCGGTCGTGTAGTAGATAACAGCGCCGCTCGTGGAGCTTGAAAGCTCAACTTTCGTTCCCTTTTCCACAACGGAGCCGCTTTCGACGCTCGCCGTTACCTTGCCGCAGCGCTCGGTCGTCACAACGCCGCCGACTGTTGCCGCAATCGTCCACGAAATGTCCGTGCCGTCAATCGTCACCGTTATCTCGCCGCTTCCCGGCAAATTGCCCGAAAGCGCAAATGTCGCCTTGCCGTTCTCGTCCGTGACTGCCGTTTCGTTCACAACCGAAACAATGCTCGGTGAGGACGATGTTGCCATCAGCGTCACATTCTTGCCCGCGTCGCCATCGAGCACGGTTATTTCGACAAGCGCCGAGGAATTGTAGCCTATGCTCACGCTCTCCACAGCATCGATCCCCGTCGGCGCGGGTACAACCGATGCGGATGCGGTAAAGGCGGATTCCATCTCGCGCCCGGCGTAGTTCACGGCGTTCTTTATTTCAACACTCGCAATGCCTGACATTTCGCTCGTCGGAACAAATGAGAATATGCTTGCGTATGTCGCAGTGCCGTCATACGTTTCCTCCGCGTTGAGCGGCACGATTGTGCCGGAAACGGTGCTGCCGTTTAAGATTACGCTCACGTTTTCGCAATTTACGCTGTCAATCTCCATATACTGCGTAAATTCAATCCTCACGCTGTCCGAATAGATATTGACCGCCTTGACCTCGGGCGCTAATAGCGACACAATGCCGACATTTACCTCCGTCTGCGGCGGAGGCACGGGCAGCCATTCGGAATACGTTGTTTCATACCCGTCCTTTTCAAATTCAACCATCCACTGCCCTTCGGGAACGTCCCACGCGTATTCGCCGTTCGCGTCGGTTGTGAGCGGATTCACCTGGTCGTAATCCGCAGCGTCCCACATAACGGCTTCGTATTCGCCGGTGGGCTCGTAAAATTCGTCAAGGATTTCCTCCAACGTGTACGCCGTCGCGGTCACGCCCTCGACGCGGTTTGAGGGAACAGCCTCATAGACGTAGCCGGAGGGATCGAGGGTATAATCTGTTTTGCGCGGCGGGTCGTTGGGATCCGGCTTGTCGTCCTCCTTACATTCGTGCAGCTTTCGCACCGCGCGTATTTCGTCCTGCAGATTTTCGATTTTTATCATCAAACTGCTAAATCCAACGCTCAGCATATTGGTTGCCGTGCCGTATGCGTCGAGCATTTGTACAAATTTTCCGCCCACTGTTTCCGTCAGCAGTTGCGAGGCGTACGCTGCGGCATTTCCTCCAAATTTTACGGCAAGTACAGCCGAAACACTCGGAATTTTGCTTATGATGCCGCCGATTCCCTTTGCCAACCAATCTCCCGCGCCTGCGCTTATTCCCATTATGGCGCCTTTTATGCTTATATTTGACACATTGATTAAGTTCAGCCTGGCGGTCATTTCATCTCGAAATTCATAAATTTCGGTGCGTATCGCTTCTGCCTCCGCGGTGTACATTTCACGGGCTTCTTCGGACAACATATATTCTCCGCATTTACTGCACCGGCAATTTGCCAAAATTACCGCGGTATTAAGCGAAACTTCGAGCGCGTCGATACAACCTACAAGCTCTCGTTGGGGAGTGGCGATGTCAGCGAGTATCGCATCTATATTCATCAAAAGGTCGCTTGAAATCAGCGCCAGAGCAATCAATGCCGGGAGAGCGAAAAGCTGTGCGTCGTCTTCGCTTTCTTCATCAGTATTTCCGTAATAGAAATACACTCTCACATATTCCTCACTCTCAGGGAAAGCGTAATACATTTCGCTATCATATTCTTCATTGCAGTCGAAATATAAATATACGGGTTCTCCGCTTTCGGTTTCGCTCGAATAGCACGCCCCGTTCTCGCTTGTAAGCCACGCGTCAAGGTCGAAATCCGCATAGTCAAGAAGTTCAACGCCGGCAACGCCGATATATCCGCCGTCCTCAACATCGAGGCTCACAAGCATTTCGCATGTGTTTTCGTCTTCGCTTTCAAGCTCGGTGTAGGAGAGCAGCGGTGATATCGCCGCCTCCATGACGTCGTATGCTTCGCAATAAACCTGCGCAAATTGCGCCCCGCTTTCCTCGTCGAACAAATCCGGCGTCTCGACATTTAAATTATATGCCGCCGTCACGGACGCGGGCGTGTTTGACGAAGTATATGTGGCAGTGCCTATCCAGCAGCCCGATTCCGGGTCGTATGTGCAGGGCACATACGTCTCGCTTCCGCCGCTTGAATATGTCACGGCGTAAACGTCGCTTATCACATCGGGGTCGTTGTCGGTAAATTCAACTTTGAATGTAAAGGAAGACTCCCACGAATACGACGGAGTGCTCGCCTGCACGTTTAAAAAATCAAATTCGAGGGTTTGGCTCCCGACAATCATCGTTACTTTTGAAAGTCTGGTGTAATTACTTTGATATATCACCTGCGCCGTTTCCGACGTTACGACGGAGCCGTATGGGCTCTCCGCCACGGCGTAAATATTGTGATTCATCATGGTAAAGGCGTTTCTTAATTCATATGTGTAAGACCATGTGCCCGCCGAGTTCGCCGTTGTTTCGCCGACAAGAGTGTCATTGTCGTAGAGCGCGACGGCGCTTTTCGCAAGCGTTTTGCCGCTCACGGTTAAGTTTTTGCCTGTTTTTTCGGGCGCTGTCAGCGTCATCGCCGTCGCCTCAAAGCTCGCCGTGCCGACAGGCTGACACACGCCGCTGCCGTCGGTATTAAAGCTCAATTCGCCGTTCACGGTAAATTCGCCCACCTCTTCGGGTATGCAGTAAAAGCGCACCGCTGCGGAATCCGCGTTTGTGTAGACGGTTAAGACATTATTATCATATGTGTAGCCCGCAGCGGAGCCGTCAATCGTCACGCTGTTTTCCACAAACTGCAGATTGTCGGCGATTTCAAAGCCGAGCCTTTGACCCGACGCGTCAACGCCGTCCTTCATTTCATATGTTGTGCGTATCATTACCATGCTGCCCGCAATTGTTGTCGTTTTATTTGCCGTGACGCTTGTGCCGTCGGCGTTTGTGTAATACAGCTTTTCTATGTCCAATTGCGGCACCGTGATGCTGCCCAAGTTATTTATCACGCCGCTCTCAACCGAAAACGAAACCGCTTCATAGTCGCTCCCATTGATGAGGGAATAATCCGCAAGGCGGGAGATATTCGTCACGGCGGTCAAGAGCTCCGTTTCTTCCATAAATACCGCCGTGTATGCTCCGTTTTGAAGACCGCTTGTTGAAAACGCCGCGGAGGCGGAAATATATTTTTTGACAAATACGCCGCTTTCGTCAAAGAGCATGACGAGCGTGCCGCTTGCGACCGTCGCCGCAAAGCCGCCGTTTTCGATGAAGTTCAATTCCGCAGTGCCCGTCACCGCGTCGTCGAGCGTGATTGTTGCGCCCGCGTCCGTCGTTGATGATGCGTCGCTTGCGGCGTTCACGGTCAGCACATCGCCCGCGCTCACGCCGCCGTTTAACGTTATGTAAGGGTACTGCACGGTGAAATCAACATCTTTCCCCGTCGTTTCGTTATATATTTCAAACGAAATGCCGTTCGCATTTTTTATTTCGGAGGTGATTGCCGTCTCGCCGGGCTGTACCGCGCTCGTCTGCGTCATGCTGAGCGTCAGCCTGCTCTCGGGCATTTTCGTGAGCACAATGTCGGCTGCAACGTCGCCCTCCGCCGTATCGTCAATCAGCACCGCGCCCGCAGTGTAATAATTTTCGGCGCTCGCTATTGCTTTCGTCGGCAAATTCAATATCTCCGCCTCGTATTTTCCGTTTTTGTCGGTCGAAACGGTCGTCGTTTTTGTGTATTTGTTGTTCGCGGTCTGCGTTATTTTGACCTCCGCTCCCGCAATCGCGCTGCCGCCGCTGTCTTTAACGGCGCCGCTTGCGCTCACCGTTTCGATTTCGGAAAGAGTATACGTTACCTCGCCGCTCTTCGCCTCAACCGTCTGCGCGCTCGGCTGATAATATTTAAACGACGCCTCTTCCCCGAGGATTATTTGATATTTTATCTCCTCCGCGCCGTTTGCCACAGTTATGCTTGTGCCCTCGCCTGCGAGTGCGCCGTCTGCGTACCAATAGACGGTATATTCCTCCTCAGCCTCCGCGCCGGAGGAATTGAGGATACAGAGCGTTATATTGATATTGTCGTCGGCGATAATATATTCATAATTATATCCGTTATCTACCGCCCATTGCTCGGTGTACGAGCCTTTCATACAGTAGATTATTAAGTCAGAATTGCAATTTTCAAACGCAGAACTACTGATGCTTGTCACGCTTTCGGGAATCGTTATACTCACAAGCGATGTGCAGCCGGAAAACGCAGATCTGCCTATACTCGTTACGCTGCCGGAGATCGTTATGTTTGCAAGTGATCTGCACTCGTAAAATACAATTGCGTCAATATCAGTCACGCTGTCGGGGATTGTTATGCTTGTCAGCGATGTGCAGTAGGCAAATGCCGCCATGCCGATGCTCGTTACACTGCCGGGAATTGTTATGCTTGTAATCGATTCGCAGCACCAAAACGCATGATCGTCAATGCTCGTCACGCTGTCGGGGATTGTTACGCTCACAAGCGACGTGCAGCCGGAAAACGCATAACTTTCGATAGTTGTCACATTGTCGGGAATTGTTATGCTTGTAAGCGATGTGCAGTAGTAAAACGCAGAACTGCCGATACTTGTCACACTGTCGGGGATTGTTATATTTGCAAGTGATTCGCAGCCGGAAAACGCACTATTTCCGATGCTTATCACACTGCTCGGTATCGTTACGCTTGTGA
>JAJQCX010000141.1 GCA_021202495.1 Clostridia bacterium
GTTCTGCATATCTTTCGCTGCGGATTTCCTTTACCATGTCCACAACATCTTTTTCAGTCTTTATTCCGAGTTCATCAGCAATTCCTTCAAAAGCCTGTTGTACTTCACATAAAGCCTCAGTTATAGAATTGTTTTCATCTACTCCGACAGACTTCATCACCATTCCCACCTTTTCGCTGACCACTCTACGCACTAACCACTGTCCACTATTTATTCTCTTGCTCCATTGCCTTTTTCTTCTTGTTCGCTTCCTTCGCTCTGAGGTCTGCGCTCAAAATCTTTTTCCTCAATCTCAGCGTTTTGGGCGTTACCTCCAAAAGCTCGTCGTCAGCGACAAATTCAAGACATTCCTCAAGGCTCATTTCCTTGTGGGGCACAAGGCGCAAAGCTTCGTCGCTGCCCGCCGCGCGCATATTTGTCGCCTGCTTTTTCTTGCACACGTTCACAACAACGTCCTCAACTCTCGCGTTTTCGCCGACTACCATGCCCTCGTAGACCTCAACGCCGGGTCCTATAAACATCGTTCCGCGATCCTGCGCGTTGAAAAGACCGTATGCTATGCTCTCGCCCGTTTCATAGGCGATGAGGCTTCCGCGTGAGCGGGTGAAGGTTTCGCCCTTGTGGTACGGCTCGTAGCAGTCAAACACGTGGTTTATAATGCCCGTTCCCTTTGTCGCGGTCAAGAGCTCGCCCCTGTAACCTATGAGCCCTCTTGCGGGAATCTTAAATTCCATCTTCGTGTACCCTTGCGCCGACGGAGCCATGTTTGTCAGCGTGCCGTGCCTTGCGCCCACACCCTCCATGACAATGCCCGTGTATTCGTCGGGCGCTTCGACGGTGAGCTGCTCTATCGGCTCGCACAATACGCCGTCAATCGTTTTATTTATCGTCTGCGGCTTTGAAACCTGAAATTCGTAGCCCTGCCGCCTCATGTTTTCAATCAAAACCGAAAGATGAAGCTCGCCGCGTCCCGACACGATGAAGCTGTCGGGCGAATCTGTTTCCTCAACCTTTAAGCTGATGTTCGATTCAAGCTCGCGCATAAGACGGTCTCTGATGTGGCGGCTCGTCACATATTCTCCCTCGCGTCCCGCAAAGGGGCTGTTGTTTACGCTGAACGTCATCGAAAGCACCGGCTCGTCAACCGGCGTAAATTCGAGCGGTTCAACGCAGCCTTGCGCGCATATCGTGTCGCCTATCTCTATCTTCTCAATGCCCGAAATTGCGACTATTTCGCCCGCTCCCGCCTCTTCCGCAGGCTCCTTTTTCACGTTTTCATATGTCAAAAGCTTTGTCGCTCTCGCGTTGTACGAATCTTCACCCTCGCGTGAGACGGTCACCGGCATATTCGTGTGCACAATTCCGCGGTTTATTCTGCCGACGGCAATTCTGCCCGTGAACTGATCGTAGTCGATGTTTGACACCAACATTTGGAACTCGCCCTCGCGCGTGTCCTTCGGCGCGGGAATATGATCCAAGATTAAGCCAAAGAGTACCGTTAAATCCTTTGTCGGCTCGTCGGGCGACAAGCTTGCCCAGCCGTCGCGCCCCGAAACGTAAACTACCGGCGCTTCAAGCTGCTCTTCGGTCGCCTCCAAATCAATCAAAAGGTCGAGCAGCTCATCCGCCACCTCATAGGGGCGCGCCATCGGTCTGTCGACCTTATTTATAACAAGAATGGGGCACAAATTGAGCCCGAGCGCCTTTTTCAGCACAAATCGCGTCTGCGGCATACAACCCTCAAAAGCGTCAACCAACAGCAGCACTCCGTCCGCCATTTTAAGTCCGCGCTCCACCTCTCCGCCGAAATCGGCGTGACCGGGCGTATCGATAATATTTATTTTCACGCCCTTGTAAACAAGAGAGGTATTTTTCGCAAGTATAGTGATTCCTCTCTCTCTTTCAAGGTCGTTTGAGTCCATCACTCTTTCCTCAACCTGCTCATTTTCACGAAAAACGCCGCTCTGCTTGAGCATTGCGTCCACAAGCGTCGTCTTGCCGTGGTCAACATGGGCGATTATCGCTATATTTCTTATATTCTGCGGTTCTGTCATCCTCAATTCATCCTTTTCGCGTATAATATCCTTTCCATTTTCCCCGCATTATAGTTAACTTTTTTTCTCGGTGACGAAAGCGCTCCAGCAGTCCGCAAACTGCAAAAGAAGCAGCAGCGGGCACTCCTTTGTCGCGACGCTTTTGTTGTCGTCAACATACTGCCCGTCGTGATAAATAACAGCCTGCACCTCTTCTTCGGAAAGATGTATATACGGCAGCGCAAGATACAAGCTTCTCACCGGAACCGAAAGGTACGTCAGGTTATTGTTAAACGCATACGGGTACGTCGCCCCGTAGCCGTATTGCCGCTGCCTGTCGGTCGGCTTGTTTTTAATATACTGCGGGTTTCCCGGCATACCGACCTTGCCCAAATCGTGAATGAGAGCCACGATAACGCAGCTTTCGTCACTCACCGACGGCGCAAGAGCATGCTTTATTCGAAGCATACTCTCGCACACGTTCACACTGTGCTCCAAAAGCCCGCCCTCCTTTGACATGTGAAACCTCGTGCTTGCCGGAGCCGTCAAAAACTCCGTTTCATTTTCCATAAATTCTATCAAACGGTCAAATTCCGCTTTTCTGTCAATAACAATTGATTTTATGCGTTCGTAACGCTCACGAACATCAGCCACTATACAGCCTCCCAACAAAACGGTTTTTCAGATAGTGTAATATTAAAAATATCTTATCCTCTCTATTATATATCCCTTATCTCATTTTTGCAACACCAAATTTCAATCGCAAATATTTTTGATTGACTTATATACCGTTTTATTGTAAAATAAATGTATAATCAAATAAAAATATCGGAGGTGCATCGCCATGGAAAAACGTATAGCTGTAATCGATTTGGGTTCCAATTCCGTCCGCATGAGCATCAACCTTCTCCGAGACAACGGAGAGTGGGAATCTCTGCAAAAGCTCCGCACAACCGTGCGCCTTTCGGAGGGCATGGGCGCGGACAACATTTTAAAGGAAACGTCTATGACGCGCGTCATCGCCGCTCTTAAAGAATTTTGCACCATCGCAAAAAATAATTCGTGCCAGACAATCGTTGCCATAGCAACGGCAGCCGTGCGCAACGCCGTCAACCGTAAAAAATTCATCGACCGTGTTTTGAGCGAAACCGGCATCCGCTTCGACGTCATTTCGGGAGAGGACGAGGCTTATTACAGCTACCTTTCCGTGCGCGAATCGCTCCCCATTAAGAACGGGCTCATTTTTGACACCGGCGGCGGCTCAACCGAGCTCATTTTGGTTCGTGACAAACAGCTTGTGGCATCAACCAGCCTTCCGCTCGGTGCGGTTGTCATGTCCGAGCGCATGAAGCGCCTTCCCCAGTCTGAAATTTACCGCTATGTTTCGACAACTCTCGGCACAGTCGACTGGATTGACCAAGCGCAGTCATTCGACTTGTACGGCGTAGGCGGCAGCGCAAAAACGCTCGCCACCCTTTCCGTTAAGGAGCTCCGCCTCATTGAGGAGCTTCACGGGCTCACTCTCCCCTATTCAAAGGTTGCCGCAATTTATCAAAAGCTCTACAACACGCCGCTTGAGCTTCGCAAAAACCTCCCCGGCATGGATCCGAGCCGTGCGGACATCATTTTTGAAGGGCTCACCCCCATGAAAGCGCTCATGGATATGCTCGGCAGCAAAAAAATAATCATCTCCTCCTACGGCGTAAAAGAGGGCGTATTTTTTCGCGTCCGTGAAGAAATACTAAAAAATGAATGGGGTAAAACAAATGAGTCTTAACATCGTTCTCGTCGAGCCGGAAATTCCGCAAAATACCGGCAACATTTCCCGCACCTGCGCCGCGACCGGTTCTAAGCTTCACATTGTCAAGCCAATGGGCTTTGAGGTCACCGATAAGCACCTAAAACGCGCCGGGCTTGACTATTGGCATCTTTTAGATCTCACCTACTACGAAAATCTTGACGATTTCTTTCAAAAAAACAGCGGCACATTCTGGTTTTGTTCAACCAAAGCGCCGCAATGCTATTCCGACGTTTCCTTTCACGACGGGGATTATCTCGTTTTCGGCAAGGAAACAAAGGGTCTTCCCGAAGAGCTTTTAAAAGACAATCTTTCCCGCACAATCCGTATCCCGATGATTTCGGACGCACGCAGCCTCAACCTGTCAAACTCTGTCGCGGTAGTTGCCTACGAAGCTCTCCGCCAAACAAATTTCGCGCAGCTAAAACAGCAATCCGAATATTTGCTGTAAGAAAGGATGTATGATAAATGCTTCAAGTAAATAAGGACAATTTCACCCAAGAGGTTCTTCAGTCTCCCATTCCCGTTGTGGTTGACTTTTTCGCCACATGGTGCGGTCCGTGCCGCATGATTTCCCCCGTCCTCGACTCCGTTTCCGAGGACTATGCCGGCAAGGTCAAATTCGTCCGCCTCGACGTTGACGAAGCGACCGAAATCTCCATCCAATACGGCGTAATGAGCATCCCCACGCTCATAATGTTCCAAAACGGACAAGAAGTCGACAAAACAATCGGCGCAATAGGCGCGGAAGAACTGACCGACTGGATAGACGGCAACATATAAAATAAGAAGCACTGATTAATTACAGCGCTTCCATAACGGTTCTGCGATAACATAGCGTTTATTGTAGAACCGTTTTTATTACGCTTTAAAAACAGCCTCGGCGTCTCTCCCCTGCCCCGCTTCCGCCTGTTTCATGCTTGTATCCATCATGCAATCGAACTGCTCGGCTGTCATTGCGTCTCGTGTTGTAACAGCAGGCATAGTCATAGCATACTGAATATCATGCTGCATAATAATCTGCCTGTAAAGCGAATCAATTAGAACGGATACCGGAATGCCCAACTGCTCCAATACCTTCTCCGCCTCTCTTTTTATTTCGGGATTAACCCTCGCCGTCACATTTGCCGTTTTATATGCCATAATATACACCTCCTCATTTTACCGCTCATCTATTAAACCAATATTATTATCGCATTTTGTATTGCGTTTTGCAATACTTTTTATTTTTCCTATGCTCAACCTTAACAAATCATGCCTTGCGCAGCAGAATATGACAGCAAAATTCATTATCCTCTTCATAAAATTGAATCATTCCGTCATATTTCTCCACAACCGCCTTTACCGATTGTATTCCTATTCCGTGCAGCTCTTTATCCTCTTTTGACGTTGCAAGCTCACTGTTTTCCTTTAATACCGAGACGTCTATACTGTTTGCGATTAAAATCGACAAATATGCGCCCGCTCGTTTAATATCTATCGTAATTCGTTTTTCCTTCGTTTTTTCCGCCGCCTCGATTGCGTTATCCGTCAAATTCCCGAATATTGCGGCGGTATCAATCATGTCCAAACCCGATATTGCGCTTTTTTCTTCTCTTATTTCAATGTGTATACCCTTTTGATTGCATACGGCTGCTTTCGCGTTCATAACCGCATTGAACGCGTCATTTTCCGTATTTATCAGATTTTGCAGGGCAGGCATGTGGGGGGGGGGGGGGGGGGGGGGGGGGGGGGGGGGGGGGGGGGGGTGGGGGTGGGG
>JAJQCX010000082.1:0-386 GCA_021202495.1 Clostridia bacterium
CCGTATCGCTGCTGATCATTTCCCAATTAAAAATCGCTCTTGAGGACATTTTCGGCGTTCCCGTGGACATTATCCACGCCCCGATTGTTGATACCTCCCTGATAACCATAGGAAAGACGGTGCCTCTTTATGCAGCATAGAGATATAACAATATTGAAGAAAATATTATCCGAAATCGATGTCGCCTCCGGCTTCATCAAGGACGTTTCATTGCACGATTTTGAAGAAAACGAAATCATTAAACGCGCCGTTTGCATGACGGTAATAAACATCGGAGAGCTTGTAAAAAACCTGTCCGACGATTTTCGGGAATCAAACACATGACAATTATACCCATCTGACGCTGCCGACGAAACCTTCCGGGTAGAACTCGGGGGGCCCCGTAG
>JAJQCX010000082.1:396-3936 GCA_021202495.1 Clostridia bacterium
CCGCGATATTGCCGCGCATAAATATCAAACGCTCCGCATGGCTGACGTGTACAAAACCGTTGTTGACGATTTTCCCTCACTTAAAGAAAATATAGACCAAATTTTAAAATCCCAATAAATTGAAAAACGTAAAAGAGAGTACCGATTTTTGGTGCTCTCTTTTATGTTTTTCTGCAACCTGCTTTTCCTCCCCGTATTCAACAACTCATGCAAAATCACAATTCCAGCACAGCTCACTGTATTTCCCATGTGCCTTTACCCCTCCGCTGTCCATCCAAATTATAAAAGGGTCATATTTTGCGGCAATTTTTTCAAATTCATGCTCTATGATAATCACCGTCTTGTCCGACTTCATTGCCGCCTCATACATGGCGGCAAATATTTTTTTGTCGGCGTGAGCGAGCGGTTCGTCCAAAACAGCTATATCTGCGTCGGCAGCCATTGTTCTCAAAAAGCATATCACGTCCTGTTCTCCCAAAGAAAATTCGTTTTCCGCGTCTGAAATTTCTTCCGAAACATCGACCTTTCTTTTTATAATACGGTTAAGCTCGTTTGCAGCGCTTCTTCCGTCATATGCGTCATTTTCACAAAACATATTCAAATTGTCCGTAACCGATATTGGAAAAAACGCCCTTTCAACCGGGTTATACGCTGTTATTCTCGCCCTCGCGGCGCTGTTTAGGTCGGACATATCTATTCCGCCGAATTTAACCGTGCCTTCGGAAGGCTCCATTATTCCCAGGAGTGTTTTCACAAAAAGCGTTTTCCCCGTTCCGTTTTTCCCGACAATCAGCGTTTTTGAGCCCTTTTCTATCTTCAGATTAACATTGCTTAAAATTTTCTTTCCTTCAATTTCAACCGAAACATTACGCACTTCTATACCGCCGTCCGATTTTTCGGGCTCTTCCGCATTGTCGTTCGTCAGAGAATCCACAGCTTCAAATTCGTCCACCGCATATATTTTCTGCCTGATTCTGAGCGCGCTTTCCATAAAATCGGAGACAACGTCCTTAATCATATCATACGCCATTATCAAAACAAGCGGCGCTATCATGTCCGAATTTATGCCGGTTCCGACAGCTATAATCAAAATATACATAACTAAGTCCATGCCTTGATTTACCGCCGAAACACACTTTCCAAGATTGATGATTTTCTTTTTCTCGTCATAGCGCTGTCCGATATTTTTATTGACCTTTTCCTTCCAGTAATTCGCGAAGCCCCGCATGGTATAAATATCGGCATTTTCAACAAAGCACCTCAAGTCGTTTTCATGCTTTGCCTTTATGTCAAACATATTTTTTTCATGAGGGCTTATTCTCTCGTTTATTTTCCTTGACAAAAGAAATTCAAAGCCTATAACGAAAAATACTGCCGCCGTCACAAAAATATTGCTCATGAAAAATACAAAAACCCCGATTGCCAACACTGCACAGCCCTTGAATACAATTTTGACAATATCCTGAAAGCGCATCATTATTTCACCCGCCCCGTCGTCGATGAGCGTTGTCGCCTTGCCGATATTGTATTTCTCCCGCCATGCGCCAAAGGGAATATTTATAAGCTTTTGCACATAGCTCTTCTGTATTCCTATTTGACTTTTGAAAAAAGCTCTGTTATACCTCATCATTTGGTTTTTATCGCCCCAAATCAGCCAAATGACGTAAAACAAAAGGATAAAAACGCCTGCCGAAAATCTCAAAGCGTCCCTATTTAGAGCCGCATTGTAAAAGAGCATAAAAAGCGCCGGCACTGTAATCATGCCTATTCCAAAGAGTATAAATGTTCTCGAAGAGGACATTGCAAAAAGCATCCCCATTGTTTTTTTGCTCATGTGATTTTTTATCAGAGCATATGTTCGCCCAAACGCGCTTAGCATAGCATATCACCCCTAAAATTTTACAACTTTATCGCATATATCCAATATATCATGGCGATGAGTTGTGAAGATAACGCATTTTCCCCTGTCCGCCGCCTGCCGCAGCAAAGCTGCCGCGTCTTCCTCAAAGCCCTTGTCGAATGCGGAAAACGGTTCGTCAAGGAGTATAAAATCATTTTTGGTGCAAACCGCGCGGTACAATAAAAGCCTCTGCCTTTCTCCGGCGGAAAATTCCGAGCCGTCTTCAAATTGTATTTTTCTTGAAAGTATGGGGTCTGTACTTTCAAATTCCGAAAAGAGTTTTTCATCAATTTCTCCGCCAAAGGCGATGTTTTCCCGCATATTTCCCTTTATAAATACCGCTTCGGATGAATACGACAGTCTTTCCCAGAGAGAATTTCGTGCCATACTGCCATACGGCGTATCGTTTAAATATATCGCACCTTTTGTCGGGCTCAAAAGCTTTGCCGCAAGGAGCAGCAGCGTTGTTTTCCCCGTTCCGAACGAACCGACAAGACCGTATATTTTTCCCTTACAAAACTCACAATTGAAATTATCTATCAGCGGAGCATTATTATATGAAAAGCCAACACTATCAAATCTTATGCACTCTATAGCGCCCGAGCTTTCGCCTTTTTCGTTTTCAACAAAAGTATTTTCGCTCAAAAACAATTCAATCTGCCGCCAATGCGCATCAATGGAATAAATGCTCTCGATTATGACGGGGATTTCCGCAAGCTGTTTCTTCACGGTTTGAACAGATGCTATGCGGGCGTACACTCCGCCGACATTCATTTTCTTGCCGATAAGCCTGACAATGCCCATAAATACTGTTGCCAAGTCAATGATTATTCCGCCCGCATTTTGGAACTGGTCCAATGTCAAAAGCAAGTTCAATCCCTCAAGGCTCGAATTGTTCCACGCATACGCCTTTTTGTCGTACATATCTTCATACCTTTTCGGATTGACGCCCGCTTTCATTATGTCGATGTTCTCAAACGTTGTCTTTATGTACGTGAACCATTTTGCATATTTTTTTCGTCTGTCGGAATCAAGCTCCGGCAGCTTTTTTTGTATGTGGCATAAGCTCAGATATACACCCAATTCAATCGGCGCAATGATTAAAACCGCCGCCGCATTTGTGCGGAGTATGTATATAAGGAAAATCGGGAGACTGACAATCCAAGCTATAAATTTCGGCATACCTTCGTATACGCTGTTGATAAATTCATCCGCTTCCTTTATTATGACAATGCTGCGCTGCTGTGAAGATGTTTTCGCATTTTTCCACGATAAAAGCTCTGTATTCTTATCCATCAAAAACAAATCCAGCTTTTTATATTCCCGCCGTTTGCAATACTCGATATATCGGCAAAGCGCAGCTTCGGCGGCAAACAAAGCGATATACGTCGCCGAAAGCAAAGCAGCAAAGCCGATTATCTCTTTTAACGGCTTCCCTTCCGCCGCAAAGTCAATCACCCTTTTCATCCGCTCTATTTTTAACAGCGACAACAAAGATATTGCCATATTCATAAAAACAATGCTTAAAATCCCCATTCTTGAAACCGCGAAATCGCTTTTTTGAATTTTTATTATTATCTTAAAAAGTTTTATCATTCCAATTCCCCCCTCCGATTTGTCAACAAATTAATGTAATATTT
>JAJQCX010000082.1:3946-5534 GCA_021202495.1 Clostridia bacterium
ATATTTACTTTATCATATCGGAAAAGGAATGTCAATCTCCTTGGCACGAACTGCACAAATTTGGCACGAACGGTAAATTTTTTTACTTAAAGTTACGTCATGCCGGCAGAGCTTGTCGACCATATCTGTATAAACAAAAAAAGAGCGACCCTATCGCCGCTCCGTACAAAATCAAACCCTATTTCGCCATAATCCGTATTAAAGAACGCTAATGTGACCCGAACACTTCTTTTCCTGTTATATGCCCTCTTCTATCTATCCTTCCAAATTGGCACACCGCCGATTTATAAGTTCGGCAAAGCGTTCTTTCAAATTTTCGGGCAAAAGAGATTGAAAGCACATTTCACAAAATCTATTCCGCAAAGATGTTATATCCGCAATCATTTTTTCGGCATGTTCCCGTGAAAGGCTGCATTCTTGGGCGAATATCAAAAAATCTTTTTTTCTGATATTCGCTTTTTTGCCGTTTAACGCAAGGGCAAGCTCTTCATCGTCCTCCGGCATTACGACATTTATCGGCAGCAAATCGTATGCGGGAGATAAAACATATTCCCCCGATCCCTCCGCTGTTTCAACGAGCGAAAGGTTTTTCAAATGCATATCGGAATTACCTACAAGATACGAAAACACAACCCTTTTGTAAAGCTCGACAAGATCATGCTCTCTGTTTGATGAATATTTTTCCACTATCTTTGCGCAGCGTTTATACGAACCTCTGTATTTATCCTCCGTAAGACGACATTCAAGCTGGCAAAAATCCTCCATTGCAAGCATTTTAACTCTATCATTTTCAAAAATACGGTCAACACGTTTTGTGATATAAGCAAAGCTTCCGCCGCCCGAAATAAGCGCGTGAGGCGCAACATCAAGCCCCGCCTCCTGCGCCATCGACATGACAAGCTGCTCCGCCTCAGGCAACGCATCAAAGTCCATTACCTGCGGCTTAAGAATAAAACCGATAGGATAATTTAAAAGCGTGAGGCGCGGACGGCTCCCCTCGGAAAAAAGACACAGAGAGAGCTTTTTCTGTACTCCCGGCACGGTAAATCCTTTCGCCGCCACCTCACCGGCTAATTTTTCAATCGCCGCTTCATCAATTTCAATTTCCGGCAGTGTTTCCGTTCCGAAAAAGCTTTTTATGCAATTTTTGTGCCACCCCGAATTTTCGTTTTCAGAATCAAGGCTTTTTCCGCAGCACAGACAGTTCATCTCATTTCCCCCTCAATGCTCACATTTCCCACCGCATCCTTACATGCTACAAGAAGAAGTCCGAAACGGTCTTTAATATCAATCTTCCAATGTCGGCTGACGATTTTTAAAAGCCACCCTTCGGGAATGAGCCCGTCAAAAAAAGCAAACAATGTTTTTGAAGTATATGCCTCTTCCCTCATCGGCAGCGTAAGCGAAACAACACCCGTATCAGGTCGCTTTAAATATTCTCTGTCATAGGCAAACGAATATCCTTCGTCAGTTTCCGAAAGAATCCCCGCAAAAACGCCGCGCACATAGACATACGCTTTTCTGAATGCCTCCATTTACAAACCTCCGTTTTAATCCCGACTATAAGTTATTTTAGCACATTGCAGAT
>JAJQCX010000042.1:0-1909 GCA_021202495.1 Clostridia bacterium
GTATATGCCTCTTTACAAAATTTTTTTTACATTATTTATTATCGGAGGTGTTCTTTCATGAACAAAGTATTTGTTAATGAACCCGAGCTCGATTTTTCCGTTCCGGAAAATAAAGCGAAGCTCCAAAACGCCATCGCTGAGGTTGAAGCTCAGCTTGGGCAGGATTATCCGCTCGTGATAGGCGGGGAGAAAATTTTTACCGAAAAGAAGACAAAGTCCGTAAACCCCTGCAAAAAGGACGAGGTTATCGGCTATGCGTCAAACGCGTCGGAGGAACTGGCTGACAAAGCCATCCGCTGCGCACATGAAACGTATCAAAAGTGGCGTCTTGTTCCCACATCTGTCAGAGTGGATTACGTTCAGCGCCTCATCGGTCTTGTTCAAAAGCACCGCTCCGAAATCGCCGCGTGGATGATTTTGGAGACAGGTAAAAATTATGCCGAGGCTGACGGAGAAATTTGCGAAGCTATCGACTTTTTCAACGCTTATGCCCAGGGCGCGGTTTATCTTGAGGAGCACCCCGTTCCCCTTGTTGAATCAAAGGTTGAAAACAACCGCTGCGATTATCGTCCCATCGGCGTAGGTCTTGTCATTCCGCCGTGGAACTTCCCGTTCTCAATCATGGCGGGCATGGTCATTTCCGCCGTTGTAACGGGCAACACCGTTTGCATTAAGCCCGCGAGCGATTCTCCCATCACAACATGCAAGTTCGTTGAGCTTTGCGAAGAGGCGGGCATTCCCTACGGCGTTATCAACCTCATTCCCGGCTCCGGCAGCGAGATTGGCGACTACATAGTTAAGCATCCGCTCACACGTTTCATCAACTTCACGGGCTCTCAGGCGGTAGGTCTCAGAATAAGCGAAAACGCGGCGCACGTTTCCGAGGGTCAGAAGTGGATTAAGCGCGTCGTAGCCGAAATGGGCGGCAAAAACGCAATCGTTATCGACTCCTCGGCAGACCTCAAATGGGCTGCACAGCAGACAGCCGTTGCGGCGTTCGGCTTCCAGGGACAGAAGTGCTCCGCTTGCTCGCGCGCAATCGTTTTAGCTGACGTATATGACGAATTTATCGACCTTTTGAAGAAGGAAGCGGAAGCAATCGATCAGGGCGAAGGCAAGGACAACGCCTCCATCTGCGCCGTTATCAGCGCCACCGCTTACAAAAAGGTTACGGATATGATTGAGATTGGCAAAACCGAAGGAAGGCTCATCACCGGCGGCACATATGACGATTCCAAGGGCTTCTACGTTGCGCCCACCGTCATTGCCGACCTTGACCCCAAGACGAGCGTAATTGCAAATAAAGAAATTTTCGGACCCGTCGTTGCCGTTATCAAGGTGCAAACCTACGAAGAAGCGATAGACATTGCAAACGCCACCGACTACGGCCTCACAGGCTCGGTGTTTACCGCCGACCGCGCTCACATTGAGTTTGCGAAGGACAATTTCTTTGTCGGCAACCTCTACATTAACCGCAAGTGTACCGGCGCGGTTGTTCACAACCACCCCTTCGGCGGCTACAACATGAGCGGCACCACCGCAAAGACCGGTACGGTTGATTATCTCTATAACTTTGTACAATTGAAAGCAATCTCCGAAAACATAGCATACTGATTAAATTTTCTCCCAAAACCGCCGCCCGCCTCAAAACGGACGGCGGTTTTAAAATATCTTGACTTTTTCTATCAATCGTCATATAATAAGAATATAAGAAAATCAGAAAATTCGATAAACGGAGTTGATTTTATGTTAGCTGAAATAAGAGGTCGTTCTCAAATAACCATTCCCGTGGAAATAATTAAAAAGCTCGGCATCTCTGAGGGCGATAAATTCGATATTACCGAAAAGGACGGCGGCATTTTTCTCTGCCCCGTTGTTGTCTATCCGAAAGAAAAGCTTGAAAAAATCG
>JAJQCX010000042.1:1919-5488 GCA_021202495.1 Clostridia bacterium
AAAAATAAAACAGTCCGATTCCGACGTATCCAAGCAAAAAGCTTTTGACAGCGTTGAGGATTTGTTTTCAGACATGGGGATAGATATTGAAAATGTATAAGTTAAAATATACCCCAACCTTTGAAAAGGATTTGAAAAAGCTGTCCCCAACCGAGCAAAAAGCTGTTGCGCAAAAACTGAGACTTTTGGTACAAGACCCATTTTATCCGTCGCTTCGTACAAAAAAGCTTCAGGGATTTGAAAACGTTTTTGAAATGAGCGTCAATATGGATATTCGTATTTTATGGCGTTACGAAAACGGTGTGATTATTCTGCTTATCGATATCGGACACCATAAAGATATTTTAGGAGTTTAGCCGCCGCCCGCCTCAAAACGGGCGGCGGGTTTTCTTGACAAATGCTCCCACACTTACTATAATGTAAATATAATTTTAACCGAAAGGCAGCATTATTGTCATAATGAAAAAATTTACTCTCTTTTTCCTTGCAGTCTCACTTCTTTTAATCTGCTCTCTCGCCGTTTTCGCCGAGGACGCAGCGGAAATGCCGACTGATTTCATCGAAGCTTCTTCCGAAGCTGAAACTACAACAGAAGCTTTCTCCGAAATCGAAAATGCAACAGAATCCGAAGAGCCGACAGAGCTTGAAGAGGCAACCGAAGCCGAAACCGAAAGCGCCATCGTTCCCGAAATTTCGCCGCGGTGGGTTAATTGCTATGTAAATAAATCTCTCACTGTCCTGCAAAACCGAATCATGTATATCGACGACGCGCTCTATCTTCCCGCGGAGGAAATCGCGCCGCTTCTCGGGCTTGAATGCGAAAGAGTGGTCTATTCGGAGACTCTTACCGCTATCCGCCTTTCATACGGCGAAAATACCGGCTATTTTTTCCCAAATTCATATTACGCCGTCATCAATGACGAAGCCTTAAATACCGAGCGTCCCGCCTATCTTGTCGACGATGCGTTTTATATTCCGCTCGATATTTTTACCGACCTTTTCGGCGTCGAGCAAAATCTTGACACATCAAATCCCGACCTTGATTTGTACCTCACGTCGTTTTTGGATAAAAAAAGCCTCAAATATGCCGAGCGTGTGAGCTCGTTTGAAAGCGACACCGATTGTTTAATCTGGATTTCCAAAGCCGATTTTTCGCTCCGTCTTTTCAAGAAATCGGGCTCCGGCTGGATTTTTCAAAAGGAATTTACCTGCGCGATAGGTGCGCCCGAAACGCCGACCTGCGAGGGTACATATAAATTCTACGAGCGCGTCTCCCAATGGCGTTATGACACATACTATGTCGGTCCCATCATGCGCTTTAATGGCGGCTACGCCATACATTCCACGCTTATAAACTACGACGGCACTCCGCGCGACAACCGCGTCGGCGTAAAAATTTCGCACGGCTGCGTTCGCTTGCGTCCCGACGATATAAATTATCTCCATAAAGTCATTCCCCTTTACACCACAATCTACGTCAGCGCGAATTAAATCCCGAATTTTTCCGTGTCAAAAATGCACAAAATCGGTTTTTGCGTGTTTTCTCCTTTTGGTTAAAAGTGACAAACTTGTGAACAAAGATAAAAATTTTCTCGGAATTTCAATAAAAACCCTTTTCAAACCCCAAAAATTAGTGTATAATTCTATCAGTGCGAGTATTATCATAATTCAATATGAAAGGATGTAATCTCATGACAAACAACGCAAAAGTAAATGCGTGGATTGACGAAATGGTTAAGCTTCTCAATCCTTCCGAGGTCGTTTGGATAACCGGCGACGAGGATCAGGTTGAAGAGCTTCGCGCAACCGCTGTTTCCACAGGCGAGATGATTAAGCTCAACCAGGAAAAGCTTCCCGGCTGCTATCTTCACAGAACCGCTCCCAACGACGTGGCTCGTGTTGAAGACAGAACATTTATCTGCACAAAGAAAAAGGAAGACGCCGTTCCGATGAACAATTGGATGGATCCCGAGGAAATGTATGCAAAGCTCTACAAGCTCTACGACAAATCCTACACCGGCAAGAAAATGTATGTTATTCCGTACATGATGGGTCCCGTAGGCTCTCCCTTCTCCAAAATAGGCATCGAGGTTACCGACAGCATCTATGTTGTTCTCAACATGGTTATCATGACAAGAGTCGGCACCCGTATAATTGAAGCTCTCGGCACCGACGGCGATTTCACAAAGTGCCTGCACGCTTGCAAGGACGTAAATCCCGACGAGCGCTATATCGTTCAGTTCCCCGAGGACAACACCATCATGAGCGTCAACTCCGCTTACGGCGGCAACGTTCTTCTGGGCAAGAAGTGCTTTGCACTCAGAATCGGTTCTTACCTTGGTCTTAAGGAAGGCTGGATGGCTGAGCATATGCTCATCTTAGGTCTTGAAAACCCCCAGGGCGAAGTAAAGTACATCTGCGCCGCTTTCCCGTCGGCTTGCGGCAAGACAAACCTTGCAATGCTCATTCCGCCGGAAGCGTTCCCGGGATATAAAGTTTGGACTGTCGGCGACGACATCTCTTGGCTCAACATCGGCGAGGACGGCAGACTTTGGGCAATCAACCCCGAGTCCGGCTTCTTCGGCGTAGCTCCCGGAACAAGCACCAAGACTAACAAGAACGCTCTTATGACGACAATGTCCAACACCATCTTCACCAACGTCGCTCTCAAGGACGACGGCACAGTTTGGTGGGAAGGTCTCGACGGCGACGTTCCGGAGCACTGCATCGACTGGAAGGGCGACGAATGGACACCCGACATGGGAACAAAAGCGGCTCATCCCAACTCCCGCTTCACCGCTCCCGCAGCTCAGTGCCCCTGCATTTCGTCCGAATTTGAGGCTGCCGGCGGCGTACCGATTTCGGCAATCATCTTCGGCGGCAGACGTGAAAAGGCTGCTCCCCTCTGCTATCAGGCTTTCGATTGGGAGCACGGCGTATTCGTCGGCTCGACAATGGCATCCGAGACAACGGCTGCTGCAGCCGGCACTGTCGGCGTAGTTCGCCGCGACCCGATGGCTATGCGTCCGTTCATCGGCTACAACGTAGGTCAGTACTTCCAACATTGGCTCGACATGGGCAAGAAGATTGGCAATCAGCCCAAGATATTCCATGTTAACTGGTTCCGCAAGGACGACGAGGGTCACTTCATGTGGCCGGGCTTCGGCGATAACCTCAGAGTTCTCAACTGGATTATCGACCGCTGCGACGGCAAGGTTGACGCGCAGGAAACCGCAATCGGCTACCTTCCCAAGCCCGAAGACATCAACGTTGACGGTCTTGACATCACGCCCGAAACTCTCAACGAGCTTCTCAGCGTAGATAAGGACATCTGGAACAACGAAGTAAAGTCCATCAGAGAATTCTATGCGTCGCTTGACACATATAAGACAATTCCGCAGGAGCTTTACAATCAGCTCGACGCTCTCGAAGAGAGACTTGCGAAATAAAATATTTTGAAATTTTGCGCCCGCACGAAAACCCGTGCGGGCGATTTTACTCTTAATAAGCGCTTTATGTTACAGTTCAGCCGCTTCGCGGCTGAACACGGGGACAAGCTCCGCTTTTCC
>JAJQCX010000038.1 GCA_021202495.1 Clostridia bacterium
ACTCTACACTCCGCACTTCAAACTCCTCACTCCCTTAAAACCCCACAATCAGCCCGCCCCTCTCCGCGTAATAGCTGCAAGTCCCCCTCATCGGCACAATTGAAATCCTCGCCTCCTTCCAAATCTCTCTTATCTTTTCCTGCAGCCTCTCCGCAAACGCCGAATTGCAGCATTGACTTATTATCACTCTCCCTCCTTCAAACCCGCGTTCTTTCATATTATTTATCAATAGCGCAGTCGCCCTTGCCGACCCCCGCGCCTTTCCCTTTATTTCTATCGTGCCCTCGTCGCTTCCTATCCCTATTCCCCAAATTCCGAGCCTGTTCGCGAAAAATCCCGCCGTTTTGCTCATGCGCCCACTTTTGACAAGGTTGTTAAACGAGCACAGCGCAAACGCCGCGTGCGTCCCTCGCAAAAATTCCTTCGCCTTAAAAACGACATCCTCAAACTCCTCCCCCTTTTCAATTAAATCGCATATCCTTTCAACGCACAACGCAATTTCCCCTCCCGCCGAAAGTGAATCGATCACCGCAATCTTTTTCTCCGGGCTCTTTTCCAACGCCATGCTTTTCGCGATAACCGCGCTGTTCATGCTCCCCGAAAGCTTTGACGATATTGTCACCGCAACAGCGCAATCCGCCTTTTCAAATTCCCTAAGCCAATCTTCGGGCGCAGGGCACGACGTTCTCCCCGCCTCCCTGCACTTTTCCGTTTCCGAAAGCAATTCCGCGCAGTCAAGCCTTTCATCATCGACAAAATCCCGCCCTCCCACATTTATGACAAACGGCACACTCGAAACCTGCCAATCCCCGTTTTCTGATTTTTTCTCAAATAAATCGCCGCTCGAATCCGTAACTATATTCCACTTCATAATACTTTTCCTCCCGACACACATAAAAAAATCCTCATGAATACTTTTCGCATTCACGAGGATTTTTAAACCTCCGGCAAAAAAACGCCGCTTCAATATTAAAATTATCACAATCCCGTATCGCTCAGCCGCTCCGATTCGTCAAGCGTCGGCGTCACAACCGTCGTATTGGGCGGAAGCTCAATCCCCCACTCAACCTCATCCTCCTGCGCCTCGGGCTCTTCCTCAACAGCGCTGCTCGCCGCCGTCTGCTCGACAATCGTCGTCTGCGGCGTGCTCTGCACGTTTTCGACCTTGGCGGCTTCTTCCTCGTCGCCGCCGTCTTCATAATATGTATCGTCCTCCGCGTAATCTTCGTTATCGCCCACAACGTCGGACGCGCTGCCGTATGTGATTACGGTTTTCGTCTTGTCCAGCGCAGGCGTAATAATAGTCAGCTCACTGCTTGCGCCGACGGCAGTATTTCCGTAATTCATGTTAACCGCCGCATCCTCGTCGTCAATGTCCGCCGCAGTCTGCTGCGCCTCCGGGTACATAAAATACGAAATTATCGCCGACACCGAAAAAATCAATATAAACCCGAAAACTCCCGTGAAAAAAATCAAAACCTTTCTCATACAAGTCTCCCATTCTATCCGAATAAAATAGCCGCAGCTTACGCCCGTCTAACGTCCGTGTGTTTACCTCCCCACGTCGACGCGAAGCGTCGTAAGAGGGGATGGGGATCGCCGCGCACAGCGCGGTGGTGGTGGGGTCTTCTGACAGTTCCCACCGCAGTTCTGTTCAATAACCACTGACCGCTTCACACCTCTATTATATCATTTTTGCGGAACAAGTAAAGATATTTTTTGTCACATTTTTGCGAATATTTATTGAAAATCGCCGTTTCGTAAAGCTCAAGCTGCTTTTTGTACTTTTCCGCAATCTCCCGCGGCTCCTCGTAATAGTCCGTTTTGTAGTCAACCAAAACGAACTCTCCGTCTTCTCTTTCAAAAAAGCAGTCTATCGTTCCCTGCACGGTTATCTTCTCGTCTCCCCCGTTTTCAAAAACGTCCTTCGCGTCTATCATTATCGTAAACGGTGTTTCGCGGTAAACCCTTTTCGCCCGCCTCATTTCCTCCGCAAGTGATGAGCACAAAAACGCCTCAATCTTTCCGCAGTCTATGCACTCCGCCTCTTCCTTTTCCAAAAGCCCCGCCGCACGCATTTTTTCTATCGCGCCTTTGACGTCCGTCTCGTTTAAATCGACGAGCTCCATCACCCTGTGGTACGCCGTGCCGCGCGCCGCGCCGACAAGTTTCTTTTCTTCAAGGAATTTGGGCTTTCGCGTCTCAATGGGCGGAGCATACATTTCCTCCGCGCCGTCCTCCTCGTAAACCGTCCGCTTTATTTCGCTCACCGTCATTTTCGACGGTATATTCTGCACGTCCTCAAACGGATAAACGTATTCCAGCTTCCGCCAAATTTCGTCGTCCCGCGCATACGTTTTTTCCTCTGTCTCAATCTCCGGCTCCTCACCCTCGATTTTGGGAACTTCCGCGTTCACATGAATGTCCCACAAATCGGGGTTTTCCGCCGCGCCGTAAATTACATAATTCATGTAATCGGTCATCGCGCGTATTTCCCGAGAGCTCAAAGCGCGCTTCCGCCCGCTCGTTTTTTCAACAAACCCCTCCGGATTTCTCACCGTTCCTATCAGCACAAGCTTTTCCTTCGCGCGCGTCATCGCAACATATAACAGCCTCATCTGCTCTGCGCGCAGCTCACGCTTCGTCACAAGCGCCATCGCCTTCATTTCCGCAGATGTGTAGCTTATCCGCCTTTTCGTGTCGGTTTCCTTCAGCGCAATGCCCATTTGGTTCATTATCAGTATTCCCTGCGCGTCCCTTTCGTTAAACCGCGCCCCGCACCCAATCACAAACACAACCGGAAATTCAAGCCCCTTCGATTTATGTATCGTCATCAGCTTCACCGCGTCGCGGTTTTCCTCGCCGCTTGATTCAATCTCGTGCCCTTCCGCAGCCGACTTTTCCAAAAAGCGCACAAAGCTGTAAAGCCCGCGGCTCCGCCTTGCCTCAAAGCCCGCCGCCATGTTGAGAAGCACGCGCAAATTCTCCTGCCGCGCCGCGCCGCCCGCGAGCGCCCCCGCAAATGAATAATAGCCGCTGTCGGTTAATAAATAGGAAATAAAGCTTTCCACGTCAACCGTCGCCGCCCTCTCGCGCCACTCATCGAGCTTTGCCAAAAATGCGGCACACTTTTCACCAAGCGCCCCCTCATTTTCGGCACACAGCTTCACATTGTCAAAAAACCGCCCTTTCCCGCCCGTGACCTTTATCTCGACAAGCTCATTTTCACCAAATGAAAACATGGGCGAGCGCAGCGTCGCCGCAAGCGGTATGTCATTTAACGGGTTGTCGACCGCTTTCAGCGCCGCGATAACCGTCTTGACCTCCGCCGCCGAAAAAAAGCTTCGGCTTTCGGAGGACTGCATCGGCACGCCCATTAGGTCAAAAACGTTTAATATCATGTCCGTTTTGCCCTTAATGCCCCGCGTCAAGAGCGCAAAATCGCCGTATTTCGCCTTTCTCATGCGCTCCCCGTCCGAGACGAGAAAGCCGCTCTCAACCATTTTTTTTATCTTGTCCGCCGCAACAGCCGCCTCGCGCTGGCTGTCGGTCATTTCCTCGTCCTCGTCGCTCTCCGCCGCGCCGCTCTTTCCCAAAATGTAGAGCTCACTCTTATTTTCGTTGTATTCGGTGTACGCCGCGCCGCACCGCAGACGGTGCTCTTCGTTATAATCAATCGTCGCCGTGTCGGCACGCATTATTTTCTCAAAAACCGCGTTCACACTATCCAGAACGTCGCGCCTTGAGCGAAAGTTTTTCGACAAAATGAGCTTTTCCGCCTTTTCGCCCTTCTCCGCCTCCTCGGCTCTTCCGGCAAAAATGCCGGGGTCGGAATGGCGAAAGCGATATATGCTCTGCTTTATGTCGCCCACGATAAAAAGGTTCGGCTCTCCGCGTCTTACGCGCGATACACACGCAAAAAGCGCGTCCTGAAGCGCGTTCGTGTCCTGATATTCGTCTATGTAAATCTCGTCGTATTTGTCGCGCAGCTCGTCTGCCGCCTCGTCGCTTTCGCGCAAAATTTTCAGCGCCAAATGCTCGCAGTCCGAAAAGTCGAGCTCGCGCCGCGCAAGCTTTTCCTCAAGAAATTTCTCACCGAACCGCTTTGTACATCTGCAAAGCGCCTTGACCTTTGCCTCGGACCGGCTTGCCTCCGCATTCGCCAACTCAAACATTTCCCTTGCCTCGGCGTATGTCTTTTTAAATTCCTCCTGAAACGCCGAAGCATTCTTCTTTCTTATTTCATCCGTTCCCTTGGGCGCTCTCTTCCCTCTGAAATCGCCGCATTGAAAGCTCTTAAATCCTTCTTCAATTTCTTCTTCGCTGAAATTTCCGAAGCATTTTTCAAATTCCCGCGCCTCTTTTTCATACACTTCGGCATATGCTTCAATCTCCGCGTCCCGCGCCGCATCAATTCCGCTTTTAAGCATTTTTCCCGCGTCGCGCAGCGCGTCCTCCGCCTCTTGCCTTAAAACATCTCGCAGCTTCGCGCTTTCCTCACTTCCGGGAGTGTAATTTGCCGCCGCCCTGTCAAGCCATTCTTCCGGCTCGTCAAACGCCGACGCAAAGCCATAGAGATTTTTAATCATATCGCGCAGATTGTTGTCGTTTTTTCCGCTGTCAACGCTGTCGCACAAATCGCAGAACGCCGCGTCGTTTTCGGCGTAAAATTCCTCCAATACCTCGTCCAAAACCTCCTGCGCCAAAATCGCCGTTTCCCCCGCGTCAGCCGGCACAAAATCCGGCGGCACATCGGCTCTGAAAAAGTTTTTTCTCACAACGTCAATGCAAAACGCGTCTATCGTGCAAATGTCCGCCGCCGCAACCTTTCCCAATTCCCTTTTTAACCTCGCGCTGTGCGTCGCTTTGTATTCGGCTTCCAAAGCGTCGTATATTCTTTCCCTCATCTGCGCCGCAGCCGCCCTCGTAAACGTCACGACAAGTAAGCGGTCGATTTCCGTCTCGCCGCCCTTTATCCGCTTCACAATTCTTTCGCTCAAAACTTTCGTCTTGCCGCTGCCCGCAGCCGCCGAAACGATTATTTCCTCCACAGGAGCGTTCACCGCAGCCTGCTGCTCCTCCGTCAGCCTTACGCCCATCGCATTACCCTTCTTTTTCAGCCCGTTTTCTTCCTTTGTCCGTCCTTTGCCATTTTCAAAAGGTGCTTATACTGCGCCTCCGCCGATTTCAATCGGTAGAGATACATGTCAAGCACCATGTCGTCGTTCACATTGTCAATGTCCGCCCTTATCTCGCGGATTTCGTTTTTCGCCCGCTCCAACAAGAGACACACATCGTCTCTTTCGTCCTTCTCCGTCTTAAAGCCCTCAAACAGGCTTTCAAAAAAGCGCCTCGCATCTCTGTTCATAATACCACGTCCTCTTTTAAAAAAGTATATGGTATTATATACTGCGCTTCTTCATTAAATATTCCTCGTATAATAAGATTTACAGATAATTTTTCAAGTGTCTCTGTATAAACACTT
>JAJQCX010000073.1 GCA_021202495.1 Clostridia bacterium
ATACATACCAATAAGCCGTCACATTTTTCAAAACTTTTGACTGACTACCATATACAGCACCCAGTTTTGAAGATTTAAGCTTCAATTCTTTTCCGCTGTACCCGCTCAACGGATCGGCGCAATAAAACGTATCGCCGCTGTACCTTGTAAGGAATACCGCATGCGGATAATTACCACAGTATAAAACTATACCTTCAGGATGTTTGTCCAACAGAGACTTTAATGACGACGCAGAAATCCCTGATACCGAGCTATGCGTAACAGTAATGCCCGAATATGTCCAATTCCACTTCAATCCGCTGCTCCCTGCCCACGCTGTTGATTCAACTGCAGATTCGGTGATTGAGCTGTAATCCTTGCCGCTGAGATATTTACGCGCACGAAGCATCATCGTCGCCGAAGCCAATGTACATGTTGTCGTGCCCTCCTGCTGCAAATAAATATTTGTGGGGAGACTAGTTCCTCCGCTTGATGAGCCTGGAGTCGGAATACTGCTCGTCTTAATCCATCCCATCTTATATCCGCCGGAAATAGGGTAAATTACTTGAGTATAGCTTCCTGACGTTGCTGTCTGATAGCACTCATCACCCTTGGAAATCGAGCCGAGGGAATTGGACGTGCTTGCGCGGCGGTATGTTGTTATTTTCGCCGTCGCCGTAAACGTCCCGCTTGCGGAATTTACTTTGCCGCTCGTTATCGCCGTTCTTTTTACGTATCCGGTCTTCGTGCCTCCGCTGATGGGATAGTTCACCTTAAAGCGGTCGCTGCTCGAATCGTAACCCTTTATCGTCACCAAATCCGTAGCGTAAATTGTGCCATACTTTGCCGTTGATGTTGTTGTTTGATAAACAACGGTATTGTTGCTCGTCGACAGGCAATATGTTTTAATTCCGCTCGTCGCAGGCCATTTCGTCGCCGCATACGACGGCAGTACCATCGTCCCCAAAATTAACGTCAATGTCAGCATAAGCGCGAAAATTTTTCTTGCCGTTTTCATAATACAAAACCTCTCCCTTTTTAATTTAATATTTATTCTTCACTCGTATCTTTTTTCTTCACCTCTGCATTTTAATCTCCGCCCTTCTTTATTAATTGTTAATTTGTGTTTTCTTAATTAAATCTCCCGGCTTACCGCACCATAATATTTCCGAATCCGACGCACGTTTTCCGGTTTCACTCATCCTCATTACTGTGTTGATACTGATATTCAGCCAAAAAGCTTGATTTTTTTCGCTTCCTTTGTCGTAGGGCGCACGGTTGCCTCCCGCCGCGGGCTACCGCCTAGCCCAAAATCACCCGCTTTACGTGATTTTCTCGCTGTCTACGTCGTATTACCCAATCTCAACTAAACCTTTACGATTACACACTGTCTTAGTTGTAGGGCGGGGCATCCCCGCCGCAGTCTTTTTACATTCAAATCACTCTCTTTTCAATATCGGATCGTATTCCTTCGAGAATATTTCGCATTTTCCCGCCTCCGACGCCATCCAATGACATCTCACCGAGACGGCTGCTTTTCAGCCAGCCTTGAATAATAGCCGTATTTTCCTTAAAGGTCACCGCAACGCATGTCATAGCCGCGAATACGCCGTCACCTTTCATCCAAACGTCCTCGCCGTCCACAAGCTTTTCTTCAAAATTTTCTTCACTGAGCCTCATGTCAATAAGTGTCACAACATCTCGAATCAGTGTCACAATATCCTGCATATTTCCTGTTTTCATTTGTGCCCGGATAACTGTCCTTCCCATGGTGCTTCGCCTCCTTAAAAATCTTCGCGACTTTCAATCAAACAAGCTTGTTTCCGCATTTTGTGCAGTACAATTCGTTTTCTTTAAGCGCAGTTCCGCATTGTCCGCAATATTTGAGACCTGTGTTTCTTTTTTCGGCAATCTTTGGCGTAAACAGTTCTCCGCACCTCGGACAAACTCCCGTCTCTACGGGAACCGCACTGCTGCACACGCCGCATTTTACGAAATTACCCGACGCTATTTGCTCATCAATGCTTTTAACGTGTTCGTTTGTATACCGCATACTCCGCTGACATTTCCAAAGAAGAACAAGCAGCTGTATAAACCAAATCAATATCCAACCAATAAGAATAACATTCAGCAACTGTAATGCTTCTTTATAACTTGACGTCCACGACATCAGACTCCTTGCCGCTCCGCTTTTAAATTCGTCTATAAAAACGCTCAAACCTATAACGCCGACTATCATTACCGCCGCGTCCAACACCAAACTCAATATCGCCATTTTTTTCGCTTCTTTGTCCATACTTCCGCCTCCCTGCAAAATTTATTTTTCCATATCATTATCGCACAGTAATATTTCCAAAGCCGACGCACGTATCATAATCCCACTCATCCTCATCACTGTGTTGAACGACTATTTTAAGCTGCAGCCCGTAAGTCACGGGCAGTGAAATTGTCTTAGGCAGCGCTTCCGGATCTACCTCAAATTTTTTTATAAGCTCTCCGTCAAGGAAACAATACACCGTAGTTTCATACATTGATGATCCGTCAACATGCCCAACGGTAAATTCAACAGCGGAGTATTTACTGTTCAAATTAAAAATCGCATATCCTCCACCCTCACCCGGCCACTCCGGTCTAATTGTAAATCCATTGGTATATTCTTCTCCCGCCATGCTAAAGCCCTTTGTTTTCATTGTGTAGGCTTCATAGTATTTCGTTTCATACGGCGGGCACACATCCATCAAATACGTTCCGTCAGAAACCTGCTCATCCCAAAGATATATGCTCTTCTCCGCTCCGTCCCATGTTACTTCCATGTCCGCCAAATTTGCCGCGCCGCGCACGGGAACATATGTTGTGCCGTTGTAGATAAACGGTTCAATCGTATTTCCGTTCGCGTCCTTCAGTTCGCACAGCACATTGTCCTTATAGACCTTGATGTCGTCATACGTAACCTCAATTGTCTCGACCCTGCTTTTCGCAAATGCCGCGCCGCCGGTTATCATTGTGCATATAAGGATACCCGCGATAAGTCCCTGTAGCCTCTGTTTCATAAAAAATGCCTCCCTTATAATCTTTTCTCGCTCTCCGTTTTTTCACGAATTGCGATTATTTTAACTATATAGGCATAAAATAGTCTATACAGTTTATTTGATTATAGCACGATTGCCTATACAATTCAAGTATAAATTAACTTTACGGACGTGATTTTTTTGGATTATTACAAAATCGGGCAAAACATAAGAAAATTCCGCAAGGCGAAGGGGCTTTCGCAGGACGCTCTTGCGGAGGCGATAGGCATTTCGGTAACACACATGAGCCACATTGAAACGGCGAACACAAAGCTGAGCCTGCCGGTATTTATCGCCATCGCCGATGCGCTCGACGTGCAAACGGACGATTTACTTCACGATGAGGTTTCCGGCAGAAAGCAGGCGCTCGACGACCTCTCCGAAATTTTAAACTCCTGCACCTCCCAACAAATCCGCATCATCACCGACATAATAAAAACCGTCAAATCCTCCCTCGACAAATATGCATAGCAGCAGCGTGCCGCTGCACCCTCCTCACGCCTCAAGAACAGCGTTATAATTTCAACATTGCCCGCGCTGTTACTTAAATTGTTCATTCTCTCATCACCTCCGGCAGCGTGCCGCTGCACCCTCCTCACGCCCACAAAACGGCAATATAATTTCAACATTGCCGCGCCGCTGCTTAGGCTGTCTGTTTTCTCTCTGACTTTTATTGTGCGCGCAAGCTTTCATGTTGAAATTTGTTGTATTTTAAAAAATGTTCGCGCAAAATTACGCGAATATTTTTTAAAATTATGTTGTTTTTGGCGTGAATGTGTGATATACTTTAATTGCACCGCAAAAGGGAGGTTATGTTTCATGTTCAGAAAAATCACAGCACGATTGGAAGAGTGGAAAAATAGCCCGCACCGCAAGCCGCTCATTCTTCAAGGAGCGCGGCAGGTGGGGAAAACATATTCCGCGCTTGAATTTGGGCGCACGCATTATGAAAACGTTGCGTATTTTAATTTTGAAACAAATCCGCGTCTTGCACAAACCTTTGCCGAAGACATTTCTCCCGAATACTTAATCCCGATTTTATCCCATATTTGCGGACAGTCAATCCTCAAAGAAAAAACGCTCATCGTTTTTGACGAAACACAGCTGTGCGAACGTGCGCTGACAAGCCTTAAATATTTTTGCGAAAACGCTCCGGAATATCACATCATTGCGGCAGGCAGTTTGCTCGGCGTTGCGGTGAACAGAGCTCACTTTTCCTTTCCTGTCGGGAAAGTGGACATTATGACGCTTTATCCCATGGACATGGAGGAATTCATGTCCGCCTGCGGTGAAGATGCACTGATAGAGCGCATAAAGCAATGCTTTGTCGAAAACACGCCCATGCCCGCAGCTCTCCACGGCGCCGCAATGCAGCTTTACCGGCAATATCTCATCGTCGGCGGTATGCCGGAATGCGTTATGCAATTCACACAGACAAAGGATTACATTCTCATTCGCCACACGCAGGACACCATTTTGGCAAGCTATCTCAACGACATGAGCAAATATAACAGTGTGAACGAAATCAAGAAAACGCGTCTCGCATATGACAACATCACTGTGCAGTTGTCAAAAAAGAACACGCGTTTTCAATATAAGCTCATAAAAAAGGGCGCACGCGCCGCGGAATTTGAAAACGCGATAGGGTGGCTTTGTCTCTCCGGCATAACGTCGCGGGTATACAAGGTTGAGCAAATAAAAAAGCCGCTTGAGAATTATCGGGACATCGACTCTTTCAAAATTTACGTCTCGGATACCGGGCTTTTGTGTGCCAAAAAGGAGCTTTCGCCCAACGACATCTTATACATGAGCAGTGAATTGGAGGATTTTAAAGGCGGCATGACCGAGAACTACGTCAACTCGCAGCTCATTGCCGGCGGGTACAAAACGTATTATTGGGAATCACCGCGCGGCGCCGAGATTGATTTTATCATTCGCTGCGGTGAAGACCTCATTCCCGTGGAAGTGAAATCCGCCGACAATACCAAAGCAAAAAGCTTGAAGGTCTACGCCGAAACCTTCAAGCCTGCCTACTGTATTAAACTTTCAGCCAAAAATTTTGCCTTTGAAAACAACATAAAAACCGTTCCCCTCTACGCCGCCTTCTGCCTTGCAGCGTGCCGCTGCACCCATCTTCGCGCTCCGCAGCGAGCGATATAATTTTCAGCATTGCTCCTGCAGACTTGCGGTTCACTGCGCTTGGCGTTAAATGCCCGCGGCCGAACTTTCACCGGTTAGATATGTGTCATGCCCGACACACCCCAAAAAACGGCTCCCTATGGATTTACCATGGGAGCCGTTTTATACCGATATTCAACCTAAAAGCTTGATTTTTTCGCTATCCCGGTTGTAGTACCTCGTATCATCTAAAACTTTATGTTACGATATTAACGGTTACG
>JAJQCX010000211.1 GCA_021202495.1 Clostridia bacterium
TTATAATATTTTCCTTGAAATCACGTTGAAACAGTGATAGAATATACAATAATTATGAAGAAAAAGTAAGGCTTTGGTCGTTGCCTTGAAAGAGCGCCGAACCCTTACCCGAAAGGATGATTTATTTTGTTGGACCCGCTGCCTGCCGCCGTGCTGCAGATTATTTTTGCCGTTTTTGCCGCGCTTTGCACGGGCGCCGAAGCGGCGCTTTGCTGTGTGAATGACTATAAAATGAAGGAATCGGCAAAGGACGGAAATAAAAAAGCGATAAGAGTTATGCGTCTGATGTCGCGCGAAACAAAGGTGGTTTCGGCGATGCAGGCGGGAATAATCGCGTTTATAGCCGCCGCGTCGTTTATGGGCGCAAGCTACATTGCGCCGCTTGTGAAAGTCTGTCCGTTATTTTGGGCAATGATTTTGATTGCGGTTTGCGAAATTGCGGTTTTCGTTGTTTTCTGCGACATGGTGCCGAAAAAAATATGCACGTCAAAGCCCGATGAGTGCGCGATGGCGCTTTCGTCTTTTATCACGGTCTGTTCCGCTGTTCTTTCACCTATCGCGACAGCACTCAACGCTCTTGCCAAGCTTTTTGTGTCGCTTTCGGGCAACGACCCGAACGGAGAGGCGGAAAACGTGACCGAGGACGAAATCAGAATGATGGTTGACCTCGGCAGCGAAAAGGGCACGATTGCGCCCGAGGAAAAGGAGCTTATAACAAACATTTTTGAATTCGGCGATTTGGACGCCGGCGACGTTATGACCCACAGGAAGGACGTTACGGTGTTAATGAGCGACGAAACAATTGAAGAATGGGAAAAAAGCGTCCGCGAGAGCGGTTATTCGCGCTTTCCCGTGTGCGGAGAGGACATCGACGACATTGTGGGCGTCGTATACGCGCGCGAGCTCTATGAATTTTTGTATGACAAAGGCACAGACCGCTCGGCGATAATCCACACAGCCTATGTTGTGCCCGAAACGGTTTCAACGGAAACGCTTTTTTCAAACATGCAGAAGGAAAAGACGCACTTTGCCGTCGTCGCCGACGAATACGGCGGTTTTTCGGGCATTGTGACGATGGACGACATTTTGAGCGAGATTGTCGGCGACATTGAGGACGAGGAATATGACGAAGAGGACGAGGACGAGCAGGGTGACATCATACAAGTCGGCGAAAACGAGTGGGACGTGGACGGGCTTGTGCCGCTCGATGAATTGAGCGAGGTTGTGGGGCTGGAGCTTCCGACCGATGAATTTGACACGCTGTCGGGGCTTGTTTTAAGCAGTATAGATTACGTCCCCGACGACGGAGCAACGCTTGACGTTGCCGCCTGCGGGCTTGAAATTAAGGTGACGCAGATAAAGGACAGGCGCATCGAGCGCGCCGTTGTGAAAAAAACGGACTAAAACGAACTAAAATGAAGGTGAAAAATTGGCGAAACGAAAATTTGACGCCGGCTTTGCTTCGGTTATAATATTTGTTATCACAGCTCCGCTTTTCTGCACTCTTTTTACAGGGAAAGCGCTGCCTTACATATTTGCCGCTTTCGCGCTCTTTGCCTTTGTGCGGCGCGTTTCGGAAAAGAAAAATCTTGCCGCATCAAAGGCTCAGCTTTTCGCCTATGCCGCGGCGCTCTATTCCACGCTGCAGCTCATCTTTGTGAGCGACAAGGGCGCGCAGTTCTTTTTCACAATTGTGCCGTGGCTTGCTGCGCTGATGATGCAGCACTGCGCAAACGCCGCCTCGGAGCGATCCGAAGAGGGCACGCTTTCCGCGCTGCGGACGGCTCTTTTCGTGGCAGGCGTTATTTACGCTTTTTTCAATCTTTTGTATCAGATTTTTATTGCCGACGGCTTTCTTGCCTACAAAATGGATTTTGCGTCGGGCTCGTCATATTTTTCGGCGGTTTTGGCGTTTTGCGGGCTTTTGTGTGCAATTTCACTTTATAAAGGACGGAAAAAATCGGTTTTGTTCTATGCTGCCGCCGTGCTTTTGTGCTACACATTTCTTTTTGCGCGAAGCTCGCTCGGTTGTCTCACGGCTGCGGCGATACTTGTTGAATATTCGTCGCGCGGAAAGAAGAACCCCGCGTTGAAGGTTATTGCGGCAGCGGCGCTCGCGCTGAGCATTGTTTGGAAGATAGCCTCGGCGGTGCGGCAGGGAGCGGCGCTTTCGACGCCAGTCAACGCGGCGTTTTACGGAATTTCGAGAATTTTCGGCGTGGGCTGCGGAGGCTACGACGCGTCGTTTTCGGCGCTCGGACAAGGTTTGAGCGCACTGCCGCCGACAATTGCCGCAATCGCCGAATGTACGGGAGTTTTCGGTTTGGCATTGACATTCTGCGGCGCGGCGTACATGATTTGGCTGTATTTGAAAAAAAGAAGCACAATCCGCTTTACGGCGTGCGCCGTATACATATCCGCGCTCTTCGCGTCGTCCGAGCATTTTATTCCGCTTGCCGTTTTGCTCGTAATTTATATCGGCTGCGTGTCGGGCTCCGGATTGGTTAAGGCTTCGCAGATTTTAAAGGTTTTGTCATGTCTTTTGGGTGTATTTGTGCTTTATCTTGCGGCGGCGCGGGCAGCGTTTACCGTGGGCTATTGGGCAAACGAAAACGAAAATTACACTCTTGCCGTAAAATGTTATACAATAGGCGCAAACGCCGAAATTTTCGATTCGTCAAGCTGGGCGTTGGCTGCGAAAACGGCGCAAAGCGCCGGGGAGAGCGAAAGCGATGTTGCTCTTTGCTATGAAAAAGCGATATTTTTTAACAACGATTCGCTCGATTTTCGCATTGAGCTTGCGGAGGTCTATTCCGAAAGCGGGAAAAATAAAGAAGCGCTCGACATTTGGAGCGAGATTATGCAAATGTGCGACAGCGAGCTTTTGTATGTGCGCTATTCCGAAAAGATCTACGCCGTGATGGAGGAAAACACATTTAACGCGGACTACGAGCAGGAGCTTTACGATTTGATTGCTTCCTGCGCCGAAAAATGCACCGACGCGCAGATTAGAACCGACGTGAACGACCTTTTGTCACGGGCGCAGAAACATCTTGTGGTGAGCCTCGACGGAGAAACGCTCCCCGGCGATTTATATGAGGAAGCGACGGAATTTTCTTCGGAGGAGGAAACAGAGTGAGAGCCGTTATACAGAGAGTTAAAAGCGCAAGTGTGAGCGTCGGGGGCAAAATCGAGGGAAGCATAGGAAAAGGACTTCTCATTCTCTTTTGCGCGGAGGGCGGCGACACAGAGGACGATTTTGAGTATACAAAGAAAAAATGCCTCAATATGAGGATATTTGAAGATGAAAACGGGAAAATGAACCTTTCGGTTAAAGACGTTGCGGGCGAAATACTCTGCGTTTCACAGTTTACGCTTGCGGCTGAAATAAAACGCGGCAACCGCCCGGGCTTTACCCGCGCGATGGAGCCCGAGGCGGCGAAAAAAATATACGACCGCTTTTGCGCTGAATGTGACGCAAAGAAAGGGATTTTCGGCGCGGATATGGAGGTTAGTCTCATAAACGACGGACCCGTTACGATAATTGTCGACAGCAGAAACAAAATTTGATATTTATTTTGGAGGTAATACCGATGGCACAGCAGAACAATTCACAAAAAACACGAGAGGAAAAGCTTCGCGAGCTTCAAAGCGCGGGCAGAGACCCGTATGAAATAACAAAATACGACGTGACGCACTCTATGAGCGCAATCAAAGCAAATTACGATGCGCTTGAGGGGCAAACAGTGCGCGTTGCGGGACGCATTATGGGCAAACGCCGCGCAGGCGGGCTTATCTTTGCCGACGTACTTGACCGCGACGAAAAAATACAGCTCTATTTAAAGCGCGACGAAATAGGCGAGGAAACGTTCAATCAATTCAAGCTCGAAACCGACGTTTGGGACATCGTGGGCGCGGAGGGCGTCGTGTTTAAAACTGTTGCGGGCGAAATTTCGGTGAACGTTTCAAGCTATACTCTTTTGGCGAAAAATATGTTTATCCCCGTCAAGGCGAATGAGTGGGTAAATAATCAGGTCACCGACCACGACATTAGGTACCGCCAAAGATATATGGATTTGATTGCGAACCCATCGGTGCGCGAGACGTTTAAAAAGCGCAGCGCAATTATACGCGAAATAAGAAATTATCTTGACGAGCGCGACTTTTTGGAGGTTGACACTCCCGTTTTGAATACGATTTCCGGCGGCGCGACGGCGCGCCCGTTTGTGACGCACCACAACGCGCTTGACATCGACATGTATCTTCGCATCGCGACGGAGCTCAATTTGAAGCGCCTCATCGTAGGCGGTCTTGAACGCGTTTACGAAATGGGCAGACAGTTCCGTAACGAGGGCATGGACCTGCGCCACAACCCCGAATTTACGACGATTGAAATTTATCAGGCATATACGGATTATGAGGGCATGATGCGCCTCACAGAAGGACTTGTTTCGACAGTGTGCGAAAAGGTCAACGGCACGAAAAAGATAATGTATAACGATAAGGAAGTCGACTTCACAACCCCGTGGGCACGCATGACGATGAAGGAAGCCGTTAAAAAGTACGCGGGAATTGATTTTGATGCGCTTTCGAGCGTTGAGGACGCAAAAGCCGCGCTTTCCGCGATCGGCATCGAGTCAGAGGGTAAAAACACGCTCGGCGAGCTTTTAGCTCTCGCGTTTGAGGAAAAGGCGGAGGACAACCTCGACGGACCCATTTTCATCACCGAATACCCCGTTGAAGTGTCGCCCCTTGCAAAGCGCTGCCCCAAAAACAAGGCATTTACCGAGCGATTTGAAGTATTCGTGCAAGGCAGCGAGCTTGGCAACGCCTTTTCCGAGCTCAACGACCCCGACGACCAAAAGGAACGCTTTGAAGCCCAGGTTAAAGCAAGAGAAGCCGGCGACGAAGAAGCCGGCATGATGGACGAGGACTATATCAACGCCCTCCGCTACGGCATGCCCCCCACCGGCGGCGTAGGCATAGGCATCGACCGCATGGTAATGCTTCTGACGGGGAATACAAGTATCAGGGATGTGCTGCTGTTCCCGACGATGAAGCCGGTGGAGAAATAACCGGCGTAAATACGCGGGTTTTGGGTGATATGACGCACTCTGCTACACCGGTACTACACCAAAATATGCGGGAATTTATGCAAGGCGAAAATTGAAAAGATGACGATGTTTTTAAGGACTATGGAGAAATCTGTAGTCCTTTTTGTTTTGCAAAAATGTGCCTGCGGGTGCATAAGCCTACGTTGGGAAAAAGCTATGTTGGAAAATCCAATGTTGGGTAAACCAATATTGGGAACGCCAACATTGGCAAATCCAATGCAATTAAATATAGATATAAACAAGTATATATAAAATTAAATATATATTTAATAAAATATCTATCTATCAATC
>JAJQCX010000051.1 GCA_021202495.1 Clostridia bacterium
TTTAAATACAATTTAAAAAAAATTTATTTTCATTACCCCCCCCCCCCGCACAAAATGTTTAAGGCGCGGATTTCTCCGCGCCTCCTGTGCAAATAACTTATACTACCATTCAACCGAAAATCAACCCAACGCACCGCGATTACCACCGCACTTGGTTGTAGGGCGGGTGGCTTGTCCCCCGCCGCGGGTTACCAATCAACTAAAAATCATCCAATTTTATGCGAGTTTTTTGCTATCTTAGTTGTAGGGGCGGGGCTTGTCTCCGCCCGCCCGCGCCGCAGCGCGTCAATTTAAATTTTGCGCAGCAAAATTTATTCATTATTATAGGTCTGCTGCCCGCGTTTTTTTCGACAATCATTTTTATGGAATTTCAGTATTACTTTTTTATCAAACTTTCGCCCGTCATTTCATCGGGCTTCGGCAATCCCAAAAGCTCCAGCATTGTCGGCGCAATGTCCGCCAGTCTGCCGCCGCATCTGAGCTCGCAGTCCTCGCCCACAACGATGAACGGAACGGGGTTTGTCGTGTGCGCCGTAAACGGCTCCTTTGTCTCCGGGTCAATCATCTGATCCGCGTTTCCGTGATCCGCCGTTATGCACGCAACGCCGCCCTTTGCCAAAATAGCGTTCGTCATTTTGCCCACGCACTCGTCAACCGCCTCAACAGCCTTGACCGCCGCGGGAATAATGCCCGTGTGTCCGACCATGTCGCAGTTTGCGTAGTTCAAAATGATAACGTCAAACTTATCTCCGTTTATCGCCTCAACAACCGCGTCGCATACCTCATACGCGCTCATTTCGGGCTTCATGTCAAACGTCGCAACGTCGGGCGACTTTATGAGGATTCGATCCTCGCCCTCAAACTGCTTTTCCTCGCCGCCGTTAAAGAAGAACGTAACGTGCGCATATTTCTGCGTCTCGGCAATTCTAAGCTGCGTCAGATTGTTCTGCGAAATGTATTCGCCGAACGTCATCTTGAGCTCTTCGGGAGGATAAGCCACACTCACATTCGGCATTTCCGCATCGTACTGCGCCATGCACACAAAGTTGACCTTCATCGCGTTTCTTCTCTCAAAGCCCTTGAAATCGGGATCAACAAAGCTGCGCGTAATCTGACGCGCACGGTCGGGACGGAAGTTAAAGAATATAACGCTGTCGCCGTCCTTTATCATTCCGCTCTTGTCAACGACCGTCGGCAGCATAAATTCGTCCGTCACGCCGTTTGCATAGGAATTTTCAACCGCTTGAACCGCTTCGCCGGCCTCAACGCCTTCGCCGTAAACGAGCGCGCTGTACGCCTTTTCAACTCTGTCCCAAGCGTTATCACGGTCCATAGCGTAAAATCTGCCCGCAATCGTCGCAATCGAGCCGATGCCGATTTCCTTAATCTTTTCTTCAAGTTCTGCCATATATTCCGCAGCCGACGACGGCGGCACATCGCGCCCGTCGAGGAATGTGTGAATATAGAGCTTTTCCACGCCCATCTTTTTCGCCATGTCCATCAATCCGTAAAGATGAGTGTTGTGGCTGTGAACGCCGCCCGGCGAAAGAAGCCCCATCAGATGAAGCGCCTTTCCGCTCTCCTTTGCCGCGTTCATAGCGTCGCAAAGCGCCTTGTTTTTGAGAATTGTGCCGTCCTCGATGTCCTTTGTTATCTTCACCAGCATCTGATACACAACTCTGCCCGCGCCGATGTTTGTGTGACCTACCTCGCTGTTGCCCATCTGTCCCGCAGGCAGTCCCACGTCAAGCCCGCTCGCCTGAATAATAGTGTTCGGGCACTCGGCAAAATACTTGTCGAGGTTCGGCTTTTTCGCCATCGCTATCGCGTTGCCCTCCGCGCTGTTATTTATTCCGTAGCCGTCCATTATAATGAGCGCAACCGGTTTCTTACTCATCGAATTTCGACCTCCCCATTCAATTACGCATTCGCTATAATCGAGAAATCTTCGCTCTTCAAGCTTGCGCCGCCCACAAGACCGCCGTCGATGTCGCTCATTGCAAAGAGCTCCGCCGCACAAGCCTTGTTCACGCTGCCGCCGTAGAGAATGCGCATATCATTCGCAATCTCCTCGCCGTAAAGACCCTTAACGCAGCATCTGATGTCTGCGCAAACCTCGTTTGCCTGCTCGCTCGTCGCAACCTTGCCGGTTCCTATCGCCCAAATCGGCTCGTAAGCGATGATTATTTTCTTAACATCATCTGCCGAAACGCCGCGCAGCGCAATCTTTATCTGCATACGGATAAAGTCGAACGTCACGCCGTCCTCCCTCTGTCCAAGGCTCTCGCCGCAGCAAAGCACTGGAATAAGTCCGTTTGCAAGCGCCTGCTTAACCTTAAGGTTGATTATTTCATCTGTTTCCTTAAAGTAATCTCTTCTCTCGCTGTGACCGATAATAACATATTCAACACCGAGATCTTTGAGCATTGCCGCGCTGACTTCACCTGTATAAGCGCCGCTGTCCTTATAGTAGAAATTCTGTGCGCCGACCTTGATGTTTGTTCCCTTTGCCTTTTCTATAACAGCCGGAAGGCATACGAGCGGCGGGCATACAAGCACGTCGTTTTTAGCGCCCGCACATTTTGCAACAAGCTCGTCCATAAGAGCCGCCGCCTCGGACGGAGTTTTATTCATCTTCCAGTTTCCCGCAGCCAAAATTTTTCTTCCCATTGCAATCAATCCTTTCTTAACTACGCAGAGATTATTTGTCTTCCAAGCACGCAATTCCCGGAAGCTCTTTTCCTTCGAGGAATTCAAGGCTCGCGCCGCCGCCGGTGGAAATGTGCGTCATCTTGTCGCCAAGACCCGCCTGATTTACAGCCGCAACGCTGTCGCCGCCGCCGATAACCGTAACCGCGTCAAGCTCGGCAAGCTTTGCCGCAATTTCGTTTGTGCCCTTTGCAAAGTTCGGCATCTCAAATACGCCCATCGGGCCGTTCCAAACAACCGTCTTAGCGTCGGAAAGCACGCTCTTGAAGAGTTCAACCGACTTGGGACCAATGTCAAGACCCATCCAGCCTTCGGGAATGTTGCCCTCGACAACCTGCGAGGGAGCGTCATTTTCAAACTTCTCCGCGATAACCGCGTCAACCGGAAGGATAATCTTATCTCCCGCCTCATCGAGCATCTTCTTCGCGTAATCGATATAATCCGCCTCAAGCAGGCTCGTACCGGTCGTCTTGCCCTGTGCCGCAAAGAACGTGTACGCCATGCCGCCGCCGATGATAAGCTTGTCAACCTTCTTCAAAAGATTTTCGATAACGCTGATCTTCGAGGAAACCTTCGAGCCGCCCAAAACAGCAACGAGCGGACGAACGGGCGCGTTTACCGCATTGCCCAAAAATTCTATCTCTTTCTGAATCAAATATCCGCCGACCGCGGGAATATATTTCGAAACGCCCACGTTCGAGCAGTGCGCACGGTGCGCCGTTCCGAATGCGTCGTCAACAAATACCTCCGCCAGGCTCGCAAGCTCCTGTGAAAATTCGTCAACGTTCTTCGTCTCTTCTTTTCTGTAGCGCGTGTTTTCAAGCAGAACCACGTCGCCGTCCTTCATAGCTTGAACAGCCGCCTTCGCGTTTTCGCCGACAACGTTGTCGTCAGCCGCAAAAACGACTTCTTTTCCGAGCTTTTCGGAAAGGCTCTTTGCAACGGGTGCAAGCGACATGCTCGGCACCGGCTCTCCCTTGGGCTTGCCCATGTGAGAGCAAAGGATAACCTTCGCGCCGTTATTTACAAGATACTGAATTGTAGGAAGCGCTCCCACAATTCTCGTCTCGTCCGTAATGTTTCCGTTTTCGTCGAGCGGTACGTTAAAGTCGCATCTTACGAGCACCTTTTTTCCTGCCACTTCAACATCCTCAACAGTCTTTTTGTTAAGCATTTTGCGTCACCTCATAAATTTTATTTTTATTTGAAATAATTATATCACGCCGTTTAAAAATTGCAACCCAAAATTGTATTAATCCTCATCTGTGCCGAAAAGAGCGTCGAGAAAACGCTCCGCGTTGTCTCGACGGAGGAGGAGCGGGGGAGGAAATGCCCCCGCGTAAAATCGTCAAAAACCAAAGCGTCTTTGGTTTTTGACTCCTCTATCGGGGTAGCCCGCGCACAGCGCGGGCGTAAGCGCAAGCGCCCGATGTGAAAGAGGTTTACGGGGAAAACGTGACTTGGGTTGTCCCCGTGTTCGGCGGCACAGCCGCCGAACCTACTCTTCGTCTTCAATATCGTCTGCGTAAACATCAATCTTCTCGTCAAAATACGCAATTCCCACCAAATCGGGACCCGCGTGACTTCCGATTGTCGCTCCGACCGTCGAAACGCCTATCTCAACATTCGGGAATTTTTCTCTTATCGCCGCCTTCATTTCCTCAACCTTTTCCGGCAGACACGTGTTCACAATAACAATCATTCCTTTTTCAAAATCGCCCATGTTCACCGCATCGTCCACGAATTTTTTGTACAAATTCTTCGTTCCGCGCAGCTTTCCGTCCTGCACGACAAGCCCGTCCTTAAGCGTTAAAATAGGCTTTAGGTCGAGCATGTTCGCCACAACGAGCGTCGCCGCGTTTATTCTGCCGCCCTTTTTCAAATGCGTCAAATCGCCCACGATAAAGCGCACCTTCGCCCCCGCGATAACTCTCTTTATTATCGCCGACGCTTCCTCCGCGCTCTTTCCCGCCTTCACCGCCTGCGCCGCCGCAATCGCCGCGTAGCCGTAAATAATCGTATAGGCCTGTGAGTCTATGACCTCAATGTGCATGTCGCTGTGATCTTCCATAAAGCTCTTCGCGACCATGACGGCGTTTTGGCAAGTGCCGCTGCCCGCCCCCGAAAGCACAATGAAAATCAAATGATCGTAGCCCTCATCGTAAATGCCCTTGTATATTTCCTCAAACTGCACCGGCGTAATCTGCACCGTTTTCGGCACATTTATGCTCGTGCGCTCAATTTCGTAAAATTCCTCCGGCGTCTTGTCAACGCCGTCCTTGTAGTAATTTTCCCCGTCAAAGGAATACTTAAACGGCAGCACCCTTATCCCGAATTTTTTAGCCTGCTTTTTCGTCAAATCCGAGCCGCTGTCAGTCATTATAAGTGTTTTCCCCATACAGCTTCACCCTCAAAAATAAAATAATTATATTTTTTCCGCAGGACGCAATACAGTCACATCCCTCATTTACCACTATAAACAATACCATATTTTCCGACCTTTGTCAATAGATACTCTTTCCCCGCTCACGGCAACAGCATTTACTTTTTAGGTGAAAAGAGAATGTCCAACAGCACATTA
>JAJQCX010000110.1 GCA_021202495.1 Clostridia bacterium
TCTCCTTATATAATTTTAATTTTATTGACTTAAAAGTTTTAAAATGCGTCTATCTATAAAGCTTTTTGAAATCTACGATGATATTACTCAACGTCCACGCTGCCCGCGGTTGTAGTTCTCACATCAAGCACCCCGCCCGCGCAGTAATTGCCGTCCTTCGGCTTAAACATCACGGTTATGCTGCCCTTGCCCTCGGTCAATTCGGCGGGGATTTCATAGAAGACATTATACGTCTCACCCGAAGCGGGGCTTTCAAGTGTCTGCTCCGCTATTTTTACGCCGTCGACATAGATTTCAAAATCGCGCTTATATGTCACGCCGCCGGTTGTAAATGTGCCGTCACTGCCCCAGTAGGAAACATAGAGATAATCCGCGCACTTCAAATCATAGCTGAAATACGCGTCGTCGCCGTAGGCGTCGCGCCAATAATAAGTTGAAATGCCACTCGTGAAGCTGCCGTTGTGGCTGTTGTTTGAAACAAGGTTGTGCCCGATCTCATCCTGCTGTCCGTCGGGCGTCACCGAATCGACCGTTATGTCGCCGAGCGCCTTGTCGTATGGGTCGGCTTCGCTGTTCAAATACCAATACACATTGTGGAACTGATGATGTATCGAATAGAACGGCATCAGCGTTAATTCCTCGCCGCTCGATGTGTAATCTCCGCTGATCTTAAATGTAAGGCTCGACAAATCAACAGTTTCGATAAAGTCCGCGGGGTCGCGGCTTTCGCTTGTGAGTGACGGCACGGAAACGGTCGTGTCGGGAATGTCCGTCTCGCTTGTGCGCGTGTCCTCAGGCAGTCCCTCGTCGCCGAGCGCCGCCGCAAGCACGATGGGGCCGTACTTAAACGCAACCTTGTTTTCATCGTCGCGCGCCTCGTAAAGCGTAAGGCTCATCGGAAGCGTGATTTCAATCTCATCGCCCTCGCTCCATTCACGCTCTATCGTCACATAGCCCTTTTCCTCAACCATTTCAACCGCTTCGCCGTTGACCGAAACGCTCATTTCGCCGTTCGTCCACGACGGAACGCGCAGCTTCACCGCAGCTTCCGCGCTGCCGCCCGTCACCGTGAGCGTCGCCGTGTCGGAATAGGGAAAATCCGTCTTTTGTTCAAACGACAAGCCCAGCTCGTTCCAGCGCATCGTTGAAGGAATGTACAAATTCACATAGAGCTCGTTTTTGTCTTTATAATAGGCGCATCTTGCGTATCTGCCCGGGTTTTCCATGCCGGTGCCCGTGCAGCACCACCACGCCTCGTCGCTGTCGCCATAAATTCTGAAATGCCCCTGCAGAAGCGACGTAAAGTACATCTTGTTACCCGTTTCGGGATCCTGCGCGCCCAAGATGTCGTTATAGAGCACCGTTTCGACGTAGTCCATATACGCGCCGTCGTGATCCCAGCTGAACAAATGCTCCGTCAGCTTTATCATGTTGTAGACGTTGCAGCTCTCGCACGTCTTTTTGTGCAGCGTCTCCGCGCCGAGCGCCTCAAAATGCTCGCTCACGCTGTTGCCGCCGATAACGTAGGAGCGGTTATAAACAACCGTGTTCCAGAAATATTTTGCCGCAGTTTCGTAATCCGTGCGGCTGTCGTCCTGCTCAAAAATCGCCGCCGCGCCGATAATTTTGGGTATCTGTGTGTTCGCGTGAAGCCCCGTCAGCTCGTCGGTCTCCTGCGAAAGAGGCTCCAAAATCTCGTCATGCGTGAAGCGCACCGCCGTTTCGAGGTATTTTTCCTCGCCGGTTATGTCGTAAAGCTCCGCAAAAACCTCGTTCATGCCGCCGTATTCCACGTCAAGCATAGTCTGCATTTCATCGTCCGTCAAATTCGACGTGCCCTCAACCGCCCAATCGGCAAATTTTATCACAACAGAAAGCGCGGTTTCGTTTCCCGCCATGTTATACGCGTCAAGCAGTCCCTGATAAATCTTATGCACACCGTACCACGGCACCCAATAGCCGCTGCTCCACGATGAAACGTTGCCCGCAAAGAGCTTTTCAAAGCAGGTCTCATCAATGCCGCCTATGTAGCCGCTGCCGGTCTCCTTTTGTATTTCGGAGAGCTTTTCCACCGCGTAGTCAAGCCGCTCCTTTATCGTCGCATTGCCGGTTGACGAATATGTCGCCGCGGCAGCGCTCATCCAGTGCCCCAAGGAGTGCCCCGCCAATGTGAACGTGTCGGCCGAACTCGACGTCCAGTTATTTGCGCCCTTGCGCTCCCAGCCGCCGTAGCGCTCCGCGCCGTTCGGCGTGTCGAGCCCCGCCATCTCAAAACTCGGCGCAAGCAGCCTGTCCACGTCAATTTCCAAAAGATACTCCGTGTTCAAATCCTGTGCGTCCTTAAACATTCCTTCTGTCAGTCTCACGTCGCTCAACGCCACAAAATCTCCTCCATCCTTCACACCGACGCTCTCCGCATTGCAAAGCGTCAGCGGACAAAGCTTGTCTGCGTTCCATATTATTATTTTCGCACTGCGCCCACTCTCTGTCGGCGCGGGCATCGTCAGCACAATTTCACTTTCCTCGCCCGTGTTAAAAATTGTACTCGCGACGCTTATCAGCGTTTCATCCTCATAAAGCGAAAGCGCCGCCATTATTTTATCGTCCTCATCGGTGTAAACGCCTATCTCTGCGGTCAATATGCCGTCCTTGTTCGCAAGGCTTTTCGTCACGGTGTAGCCGTCTGTAATGCTTGAGCTGTAAACCGTTATTTTTGCCTCCGCGGTGTATTCTCTGCCGCCCGCCGTAACGGTTCCGGTTATTGTATATTCACCGTCGCGCAGCGCGTCGTATTCATCGTCGTTCCATACAACCGACGCCGTACCGGTGTCGCCCGTTTCGTATGTAACGGAAACTTTGCTCGGCAAATTCGGCTCCTCTCCCGCGTACACCGCAATCTCGGTCGTCGCAATCTCCGCAATTTCGGGTTCTTCAACCTCGCAGAGCGTAAAGCCGTTTATGCACACATAGTCGAGCGCCTGCAGCCAGTAAAGGTTGAAGAAAAAGTAATCCGCGTCCTCGTCAGCCTCAATAATTGCCTCAAATTTCGTCCACCCGACCTCTTCCACGTTGTCCCCGTCATACTGCGCCGCGTCGACGCCGCCCGTGCCGCTCCAAACTATTTTTCCGTTCGACGCCTCGTCGCAGTAATTTTCGGAATTTATCGCTCCGTAGCGCACCGACGATTTTAAGCTTCCGCCCCACGCCGATTGGTAGTATGAAAAATAATACGTCTTTCCGCCCTCAATCGGCACATACGCCAAAAGCGAATTTGTCCCGTTCCAAAATGCACCCGACGCGCTTGAAATGTTCTCGCAAAGATAATATTTGTTTCTCTCTCCGCTGCCGGAATCCTCGGCGTAATAGAACGAGCTTCCGCGATTGCTCTCGCTCGTGTCGGAAATCTTATCCGCCAGCGGCGTCAAATTCTCACCCGTCACGGGATTGGGCACATTTCCGTCCCAGCTCGTCCCCGTGTTCGTCCCGACATAAAATTCACTCCCCGCAATCCGCGTTGATCCATCGGCGAAATTCGGATATTCAAACAAATTATCACCCACAACAGAATAAACGCTGCCGCCGTTTTCCACCGTTTCCCCCTCCGCGACAAACACCGCCGAGGCAAACAAACAAACCGCGCAAATAACCGCCAAAACCTTTTTCATCTTCGCCCGTCCCTTTCAAAACAAAATATATTTATATTTTATCAAATTTTATTTTACATTGCAATATAACTTTGCAATATATTCTTTGCATTTTGCGCACTTTTTGTAACAGTCCGGCCGCTTTGCGGCTGAACACGGGGACAAGCCCCGTCCCACAACGGAGATGGCGAAAAAATCAAGCTTTTTGGCTGAATATCAGTATAAAGGCTATATCAAAACACAAACTCCGGTGTTCCGATACAGCCTTTTCTTACTGCACAATTTTCAATATATTCGTCATGCCGCGCTCGTCGCCGCCGGTTACTATCAGTGTGCCGTCAAAGCCTTCGGATTGGGCGATTTCGAGCGCTTTTTTGAAGCGGGTTTCGGCGCCGCCTTCGGTTTTGTCAAGATACGGGCAAACGCCCCATGAGAGAGACATTTGATAGTATTTTGCCTCGTCGCGGGTTACGGCGACAATCGGGCAGGGAGGGCGATATTTTGAAACGATGTTCGCCGTGTGCCCGGAGTAGGTCACGGTTAAAATCGCCGAGGCGCCAAGCGTCACGGCGGCGGATGCTGCGGCTCCCGCAATCGCGCCCGCGACGCCGTATTCCTCGTGGTGCGCGGGAATAAGCGCCTTTTCGGCGGTTTCAGCCACGCGGTTCATCACGCGCACGCTCTCGACCGCATAATCGCCCGCAGCCGTTTCGCCCGAGAGCATCACGGCGCCCGTGCCGTCAAAAATGGCGTTCGCAATGTCGGTCACCTCAGCTCGTGTGGGGCGGGGATTTTTTATCATAGAGTCGAGCATCTGCGTCGCCGTGACGCATTTTTTGCCTTTGCGAAGGCATTTTTTTATTATCCGCTTTTGTATTTCGGGAATGTTCTCAATCGGTATTTCAACGCCCATGTCGCCGCGCGCGACCATTATCCCGTCGGACGCTTCGATAATTTCGTCGATGTTTTCCACGCCGCGCATGTTTTCAATCTTCGAAATTATCTCAATGCCGCGCCCGCCGTAGTGCAATATCGTGCGCCGCAAATCCCGCACGTCTTGGGCTGATCGCACGAACGACGCCGCGACGAAATCAACGCCGTTTTTCACGCCGAATTCGATGTCCATTCTGTCGCGCTCGGTCATGTAGGGCATGTTAAGCTCAATTCCGGGCAAATTTATGCTTTTGCCGGACTTCAGCTCGCCGCCCGCCTCAACACGGCATATCGTTTCTCTTTCGCCCAAAGCTTCAACCTCAAGCTCGATCAGCCCATCGTCAAGGAGCACTCTGTCGCCTTTTTTTGTCACCTTTTGAATGGGATAGCTCACCGAAACCTTTTCGTCGCTGCCTTCGGTTTCGTAGGCGCAGAGCGTGAATTTTTCGCCCCTCTCAAGCTCCGCCGAGCCGTTTTTAAAGCGTCCTATGCGAATTTCCGGCCCCTTGGTGTCGAGCATTATGCCGATGGGCTTTCCCGTCTTTGTGCGCAGCTTTTTCACGCTGTCAATACGTCTTTGCTGCTCGGAAAATGTGCCGTGCGACAAATTGAGCCGCGCGACGTCCATGCCGGCGTCTGCAATTTTTTCAAGCACGCCCTCCTCGTCGGTTTTAGGTCCCAATGTACAAACAATTTTTGTTCTTCTCAATATTTCCTACCTCAATTTCGCACCCGCTCGTTTTCCGCCGAAATATTTATCTATTTCGGCGATAATTTCGGGTGAAATTTGAGTTACGACGGACGGATGAGTGTAAACACTTCTGTCGCCGAAGCGCAGGATAACCCTATCCGTGCCCTGTTTTGAAAGCAAAATGCGCCTCAACCCGTCAAGCTTTTGTTCCTCGCCCGCCTCGATACTCACAGTGAGAGTTTGCCCCATATCCTCCGTTTTATTCAGCGGAGCCGCCGCTTCGCAAAGAAGCTTGGGCGCGGAATCCTCCTTTATGTCGAGCCTTGCCGAAGCCGCGACAATCGCGCCTTCGGTCAATATTGAATCGAGCTTTGAAAGCGTTTCCGGGAAAATTATCATCTCAGCCGAAGCTGTGAAGTCCTCGATTGTGACAAAGCTCATCATTGTGTTATTTTTCGTCAGCTTGTCACGGCGCGTTGTTATCATGCCCGCAACCGTTACCGCGCCTCTGTCCTCGTATTTTCCGTCCTCGCCCGACGAGGACGGAATTTCACCAATGCGGTCATAGCGCGTGTCGTCGACGACGCCTCTGTAATCGTCAAGCGGGTGACCCGAAAAATACATTCCGGCATATTCCATTTCCATGTCGAGTATCGCTTTTTTGGAAAGGGCGGGAGCGTTCGGGAGATAATCCTGCGCGGCGGCTTTCGTCTCAACCGCGGCAAAAAGCGAAATCTGCCCCTCGATGTTGTTTTTCCTCTCGCTTGCTGCGGAATCCAGCATTGTCTCGTAGCCCGCGAGCAGTCGGTTGCGTTCGGGAACGATTGAATCAAACGCGCCGACGCGGATAAGCCCCTCAACGCCGCGCTTATTGAGTTCCTTACCGCTCATGCGGGACGCGAAATCGGAAAACGATTTATATTCTCCGCCCTTTTCACGCTCCTCAACTATCTTTTCCATTAAAGTAAGCCCCGCGTTTCTGATGTGCCCCAAGCCGAATCTTATGTCGCCGCCCTCAACGCTGAATGACGCCTGCGATTTATTGATGTCGGGCTTTAGCAGATTTATCCCCATCGCACGGCATTTTTCAACATAAAGCGCCGCCTTTTCGGTTTCGCCCATGACACCTGTTATGAGAGACGCCATAAAATAGACCGGGTAAAAGCATTTTAAATACGCCGTCTGATATGCCACAACCGCATATGCCGCCGCGTGCGACTTGTTGAACGCGTATTCGGCAAAGGCGTCCATGTCGTCAAAAATGCTTACAGCTGTTTTTTCGTCAATGCCGTTTCGTATGCAGCCTTGGATTGTCACATTGCCGCTCTCGTCGGTTTCGCCGTAGATGAAGCGCTTGCGCGCCTTCTCCATTTCCTTTGCCTTTTTCTTGCTCATTGCACGGCGCACCTCGTCCGCGCCGCCCATCGAAAAGCCCGCCAAAGAGCGCACAATTTCCATAACCTGCTCCTGGTAGACGATGCAGCCGTAGGTGTCCTTTAAGATTGGCTCAAGCTTGGGGTGCTTATATGTGACGCCTGCGGGATTGTGCTTGTTTTTAATATACTGCGGAATGAAATCCATCGGTCCCGGGCGGTAGAGCGCAACGCCGGCGATGATGTCCTCAAGGCAGCTCGGCTCCAAGCGGCGCATAAAGCTCGTCATTCCGCCGCTTTCAAGCTGGAACACGCCCTCCGTGTCGCCGGAGGAAATCATTTTATACACTTCTTTGTCGTCGTATGTGATATGCTCAAGGTCGATTATGACGTTCTGCCGCTTTGCTATGTCAATACAGTTTCGTATGACGGTCAGGTTTTTGAGCCCCAAAAAGTCCATTTTCAAAAGCCCTAACTCTTCAACCGTGTCCTTTGTGAACTGCGTCACGACAACGTCGTCGTTTTTGGAAAGGGGCAGCAGCCCGTCAAGCCGCTCGCCGCAGATAACAACGCCCGCTGCGTGCGTGCCCGCGCTCTTAGGCAGTCCCTCAATCGATTTTGCCGTGTCGATAAGCCGCTTTACCGTTTCGCTCGATTCGTAGGCTTCTTTTAATTTCGGCGTTATCAGCGCTTCGTCAAGGGTAATGTTGAGCGTTTTCGGCACAAGCTTTGCCACGGCGTCAACCTCGCCGTAGCTTAAGCCCATCACGCGCCCCGCGTCGCGCACGGCGCCCCGCGCTTTCATGGTTCCGAACGTCACAATCTGGCACACATTGTCCTTGCCGTACTTTTGCACAACGTAGTCAATCACCTCGCCGCGCCGCTCGATGCAAAAGTCGATGTCGATATCGGGCATCGAAACGCGCTCCGGGTTCAGGAAACGCTCAAAAATCAGCGAATATTTCATCGGGTCGATGTCGGTTATGCCGAGTGAATAGGAAACAATGCTGCCCGCCGCGCTGCCGCGTCCGGGACCGACGGGGATGTTTTGCCGCTTGGCGTAATTGACAAAATCGGAAACTATCAAAAAATAGTCCGTAAAACCCATTGAATTTATGACGCCGAGCTCATATGTGAGCCTTTTTCTCTTTTCGTCGTCAAGATTTGCTCCGTATCTTTTTTCAAGCCCCGCCTCGCAGAGCTTTTTTAAATAGCTTTCTTTTTCCTCGCCTTCGGGAAGTGGGAAGGAGGGGAGATGGCGCTTGTGAAATTCAAAATCAAAATCGCACATATCGGCAATTTTGCCCGTATTTTCAATCGCTTCGGGGTAGGCTGCGAAAAGGCTTTTCATTTCCTCCTCGCTTTTTAAGTAAAATTCGTCGGTTTCAAACCTCATACGGTCGCGGTCGGCTAAAGTTTTGCCGGTCTGGATGCAGAGCAGCACGTCCTGAAACGCCGCGTCCTCACGCTTAATATAGTGAACGTCGTTTGTTGCGACAAGCGGCGTTTCTGTTTCGCGCGCAAGCTTTACCAAAAGCGGCATCACGCGCTGCTGCTCCGCAATGCCATGGTCTTGTATTTCAACGTAAAAATCGTCGAATATTTCTTTATATGCCAAAAGAGCCGCCTTTGCGCCGTTGTAATCCCCCTCCGAAAGCCGGGAGGGAATGATGCCCGCAAGGCAAGCGGAGAGGGCGATAATGCCCTTTGAATATTTTTTCAGCTCGTCCATGTCGGTGCGCGGACGATAATAAAAGCCGTCAATCGCAGCTTTTGAGACAATTTTGCAAAGATTTTTATATCCCTCTTCGTTCTTCGCCAAAAGCACGAGATGATAATTTTCCCCGTCGGCGCGCGTCTCTTTATTTGTCAGCTTTCGCGGCGCAACGTATACCTCGCAGCCGATGATGGGCTTTATCCCTTCCGCCTTGCAAGCCTTGTAAAAATCGACCACGCCGTACATAACGCCGTGGTCGGTCAAGGCGAGCGCCGTTTGCCCGAGCTCCTTTGCCCTCTTGGGCAGTTCCTTTACTCTCGCCGCACCGTCGAGCAAGCTGTATTCACTATGTACATGTAAATGTGTAAACACCATTCTCACTCCCCATTTTCCGCAATTTTCACAAGGTTTTCAAGCCTTGCGTACATTGCGCTTTTTGAAATACCTGCCAATTTCGCAAGCTCGGAGGTCGAGGCGAGCGGATTTTCCGTCCTCAGCCTTGCCGCTTCAATAAGCTTTGGCGATAACGCTTCCAACGCTCCCGAGTGGGAAAGCTTTTTTATCGCCTTTCTTTGGCGGTAGGACGTGTCGACGGCGCGGTCGCTGTTTGCCATGTCGCAGTTCGTTTGGCGGTTTATGCTGTTGCGCGTGTCCTTAACCGCCTTTTCCTGCAAAACGCGGAAAAGCGCACCCGTCGCTTCGGCAATTTTCAGCACATCGCCCACCGATTCGCCGGTATTGGCATAGACGACGTAATTGCTTTTGCGCTTTGTGAGATTAACCTTTGCGTCAAACGAGCGCAATATGTCAAGCGCCTTTTCGCAGCAATCTTTATTCTGCGAAAAAATTTCAATCCTGTATGTCTTTTCGGGGTTTGACGCGCTGCCCGACGCCAAAAATGCGCCCCTGATAAATGCTCTGCAGCAGCAAAGCTTGTCCTCGTCGTCCCTTTCCTCGATTACCGCGTCCTCGCCGCGCTTTAAAAATAATTCGCTTAATATATCGTCCGGCACGACGAATTTGTAGCCCTCCGCGTTTTCGTCAACCCTTTCGGGCAAATTTATCGCGCATGTATGGCGCAAAAGAACGCTGAAACGCTTTGCCAAATCGTAGCTCTCGGTGCCGAAAAGTGCGCCGCCCTCAAAAACAGCGCCCCCGAACATTAAAAGCGCACGCAGCTCAGAGCGTTCGCAGCACTCTCTTTTGCCGCGCACCGCGCAAAGCTCCGTTTTTATTTCCTCCAAAAAGGTTCGCACTTTTCATCCCTCAGTTCATGTTTACGTCGCGGTGCTTGACATTCACGGTCATCTTTTTTTCCTCAAACGTTTTTTTCATCATTTCCACAATCGAAACACTGCGGTGCTTGCCGCCGGTGCAGCCAATCGCAACCGTCAGCTGCCGCCTTCCGTCCTTGACGTAGTAAGGCATCAGAAACTCCAGCATATCGGTATACCGCCGTACAAATTCGCGGCACACGTCATTGTCGGTCACATAGTCGTAAACCTCGCGGTCAAGTCCGGTTTTTTCGCGCAAGCCTTCGACGTAATAGGGATTTGGCAAAAAGCGCACGTCCATCACAAGGTCAATGCTGCTCGGCAGCGAATATTTAAAGCCGAACGAGATTAGATTAAATGTGAAAAAGCTGTCCTTCTTTTCCGAACCGAATTTTTCCCTAACTATCTCGCCCAGCTCTCGCGTCAAAAGGTTTGACGTATTTATAATGTAATCGGCGCGGCTGCGAATGCCCGCCATAATTTCCTTTTCCTTTGTGATTCCTTCCTCAACCGAGCCCGTCGGCGCGAGAGGGTGAACGCGGCGAGTTTCCTTGTAGCGGTGTACCAAAACCGGGTCGTCCGCCTCAAGAAAAACAATTTCATACGGGCATTTTTTGCGGTCAATCTTGTCAAGCTCGGCTCCGATATTGATAAAAGCTTCGCCGCTGCGCGCGTCGGTCACCACGGCGACGTTATCCGCCTTTATTTTCGCCTCGTTGACCGCCGTCGCGAACGACGCCAGGAAGAAAACCGGCATGTTGTCGATGCAGTAATAGCCCATGTCCTCCAAAAAGTGCAGCACCTGCGTCTTTCCCGCGCCCGAGATTCCCGTTATTATTACAAACCTCACCAGATCTCAACCTCCGTGTCAAGCGCAACGCCGCTCTTTTCAAAAACGGCGCGCTTTATTTTATCTATCAGCTTCAATGCGTCGCTTGTCGTCGCGCCGCCCTTATTTATCACAAAGCCCGCGTGCTTTTCGCTGACCGCAGCGCCTCCGCATGATAAGCCCTTTAACCCCGCCTCGTCAATCAACGCCGCCGCAAAATGCCCCTCGGGGCGCTTAAAGGTGCTGCCCGCGCTCGGATATTCAAGCGGCTGCTTTGCGCGCCGCCTTTCGGCAAGTTCTTTCATCTTTTCAAGTATTTTTTCGCTCTCTCCCTCTTTTAGCTCCATTGTGACTCGCGTCACGATGAGGTTTTTGCCGGAAAAAAAGCTGTGCCTGTAGGAAAATTCGGCGTCCGCGCCCGATATTCGCCGAATTTCGCCGTTTTGCGTCACATATTCGATTTCGCGCACAACGTCCTTCATCTCGCCGCCGTATGCACCCGCGTTCATAATGACCGCGCCGCCCACGCTGCCGGGTATTCCGTGTGCAAATTCAAGCCCCGTGAGCGAATGCTTGTACGCCTCGCCCGCAGCTTTACTGAGCAGCGCGCCCGCGCCGCAGTTTAGGCTTGTGCCTTGAACTTCAATCTCGCCCATGCCGCGCCCGATGTGTATAACAGCCTCGCGCACGCCGTCGTCGCTCACGAGCAAATTTGAGCCGTTGCCCAAAACGCGGTACTTGATTTTTTCGTTTTCGAGCGCTTTTAAGAGCGCACAAAGCGCCGCAGTATTTTGAGGCTCAAAAAGCACGTCGGCTTTGCCGCCCGTTTTAAAGGTCGCATATTTTTTCATGTCCGCGTCCTTGACGCATTCGCAATCGGGAATGTTTAAATCCACCGCCGTCACCGCCCCTGAGTGTATAAAAATGACGCGCCTATCACGCCCGCGTCGTTAAAAAGCTTCGACGTTTTTATTTCGGTCTGCATAACGCCCGCGGTTTTGCCTGTCATGGAATTTTCCGCGACGAATTTGCGCACCGGCTCCACTATCTTTTCGCCCTCGCGGCTCACTCCGCCGCCTATGACAATCACGTCCGGCTGAAAAATGTTGACCAAATCGCAAACTCCGAGCGAAACGTAGTAAATCCATTTATCGAGGACTTCCCGCGCTTTTCTGTCGCCTTTTTCCGCCAAGTCAAACGCCGTTCTGCCGGTGGGGTTTGCGGAAAGTCCCGCCGATTGGCGCACAAGCGCCGAAGTTGAAGCGTAACGCTCCCAGCAGCCGCGCCGCCCGCAATTGCACATTTCGCCGTCGGGAAAGAGAACCATGTGCCCAATCTCGCCCGCCGCGCCGTTCACGCCGCGCAAAAGCTTCCCGTCGATAATAATTCCGCCGCCGACACCCGTGCCGAGCGTTACAAAAATAAAATTGTCCTTCTTTTCGCCGCCCTGCATCATATATTCGCCGAGCGCCGCACAGTTCGCGTCATTGTCAATATATGCGTCAAGTCCCGTTCTATGAGAGACATATTCGCACATTTTTATATTATTGTAGTTTTTAATGTTCTTGCAGTCGAGCAAAACACCCATTTTTGTGTCGCAATGCCCCGTTGTGCCTATTCCGACAGAGCGCGCGTCACGCGCGTCGATTCCCGCACCCTTTAAGCACTCCTCCGCCAAATCCGCGCACACTTGCGCCACCATTTGCCCGTCGGGCGTAGGCGCTTTTGTTGAAAAAAGAATTTTCCCTTCATCGTCGACAGCCGCGCATTTTATGAACGTTCCGCCGACGTCAACACCAACCGAAACCATTTGGGCAGCCTCCCTTAATTTTCAATCTTTAAATAATCACATAACTTCTCAAGGCTCGTGTTGAGGATTAAATCCTCACTTACTCCCGCGTCCTCAATCGCCTTTATACTCTCCGGCACAATGCCGATCTCACACGAAATATGCGCGTCGGTCGAAAGGACGACCGGCACGGAATATTTTTGGCAGAGCCGCGCAATTTCGCGGCAGTTCTCAAAGCTTCCCGGACGCACCATGAATGAATGGTTATTTATCTCTATTATCTTACCCGTTTCGGCGCATTTTTTTACAACGGCTTCGTAATCGCATTTGTATCTTCCATCTCCCATGTGACCGAAAATGTCGATGTCCTCATCCTCCGCGACCTTGAGCCATGTTTTTGTAACCGCGTCCTCACTTCGCGGGGCAAAGCAGGGAATGTGCAGCGACGCAATGACGATTTCCATCTGCGAAAGAAGCTTTCGGCGAATGTCAAGCGTGCCGTCTTCATCCATAATGTCAACCTCCGCGCCCTTTAAAACGCGCATGCCGTTTATGTATTTCGGCAAATGCCGCACCGAGGAAAAGTGCATGTCGCACGCCCCGTCGCCCAAGGAAGGCCCGTGGTTTGTCATGGCGATAGCCTCCATGCCCATGCTTTTCGCAAAGGCAATGTTTTCCTCAAGCGTTGAAAACGCGTGCTGAGAAACGTTTGTATGCGTATGTGTGTCACAGGTTATTTTTATCATAGCAACCTCCAGTCTGCCGCTCTGTTGCGTTACAAACCATAATAATGTGGAAAAGAAGCAAGCAGATTGCCGGTATTCGGCGCGCCGACGTATGCCGATACTTCAAGCGACGAATACCGGTGAGATGCGCCGCTTATTTTTCACATTATTGTATAATGCCCGCCGCTTGTCCGTTTGTTTGCTTTGTAATTCTTTCCGACAATTCCGCTGCGGCGTTGTAGCCCATCTTTCTTTGGCGGAAATTCATTGTCGCAATTTCGATTATTATCGCCAAATTTCGTCCGGGACGAACGGGGATTGTCACGGATGGGATTTCAAGCCCCAGAATGTTTGTATATTCCTGATCGAGTCCCAAGCGTTCGTAGAACTTGCCCTCCTGCCATGCCTCTAAGTTTACGACGAGATTTATGTTTTCGGTGTCCTTAACCGCGCCGACGCCGAAAATCTTTTTAATATCGATTATGCCTATTCCGCGAAGCTCCACAAAGTGGCGGATAATCTCAGGCGACGAGCCAACGAGAGTTTTGTTTGAAACCTTTTTAATCTCAACCGCATCGTCCGCAACAAGGCGGTGTCCTCTTTTCACAAGCTCAACCGCGGTTTCGCTCTTACCTACGCCGCTTTCACCCAAGAACAGCACGCCTTCGCCGTAAATTTCCATCAAAACTCCGTGGCGCGTGATGAACGGGGCGAGAATGACGTTCATTGTGCTTATGTATGCCGCCGAAAAATGAGCCGTGCTCTCCTCTGTGCGCAATATTGCCACATTGTGCATCTTCGCTGCCTTCATCAGCTCGGGAAATGCGTCCTGCTTTCTTGTTATGACAATCGCGGGAATGTGCTGCGAGCAAAGGCGGGTGAGAACCTCCTCACGCTCCTCCTCGCTCTTTTGCAAAAGAAAATATTGCTCCGCTTTGCCCAAGACCTGTATGCGCTCATTGTCGAAAAAGTCGTAATAATCCGCGGCAAGTTGTATGCCGGGGCGGTGTACGTCGCTGTTGTATATCCAAATGTCGCCCATGTTGTCTGGCGCGTACACAACCTCCAAGTTAAATTCCGAAATAACTCTCACCAACAGCACCTTTTCTCTCTTTGTGTCAGCCATTTTCATCTTCCCCTTTCAATTGTTCGCTTCGGTAATAAGTCGCCAAAGCGTCTATCAGCTCGTCAAGCTCTCCGTCCATCACGGCGTCGAGCTTGTAAAGCGTGAGATTTATCCTGTGGTCTGTAACTCTGCCCTGCGGAAAATTATACGTTCTTATTCTCTCGCTGCGGTCGCCCGAGCCGACCTGGTTTTTGCGCTCCGCCGCAATCGAGGCGTTGCGCTCCGCTTCCATCATGTCGTAAAGGCGGCTGCGCAGCACTTTCATTGCCTTGTCCTTATTTTTATGCTGACTTTTTTCGTCCTGACAGGACGCCACAAGCCCCGTCGGAAGGTGCGTTATCCTCACCGCGCTGTCGGTTGTGTTGACACACTGTCCGCCGGGACCTCCCGCGCGAAAGACGTCAATCTTGAGGTCATTCGGGTTAATTTCAAGCTCCACGTCCTCAACCTCGGGCAGCACCGCGACGCTCGCGGCGGAGGTCTGAATCCTGCCCTGCGACTCGGTTTCCGGCACGCGCTGAACGCGGTGTACGCCGCTTTCGTATTTAAGACGGCTGTAGACTCCCTCGCCCTCGACGCTGAATGAAATTTCCTTATATCCGCCGAGCTCCGTCCTGTTAGCGTTCATTATCTCAATTTTCCACCGCTTATTTTCGGCGTACATCGAGTACATTCTAAAGAGAGAACCCGCGAAAAGCGCCGCTTCCTCGCCGCCCGTGCCGCCGCGAATTTCCACAATGACGCTCTTTTCGTCGTTCGGATCCTTCGGCAAAAGAAGAAGCTTCAATTCCTCCTCAATTGCGGGCATTTTTTCCCGCGCCGCGTCAAGCTCTTCGCGCAAAAGCGCCTCAAATTCGGCGTCGGGCTTTTCGGAGAGCATTTCAAGCGCCTCATCCTCCGCACTCTTAGCCTCTTTATATTCGCGGTATTTTTCAATTATCGGCGTCAGCTCGCTTATTTCCTTCATCAGCTTACGCCACAAATCCATGTCGGAAAGGGTGTTCGGGTCGCTGACGCGCATCTGCAGCTCCTCGTATCTCTTTTCCGTCAATTCAAGCTTTTGAAACATTCATCAAGCACCCCACACATTTGCGAAAATCACTGCCATTGCTATGCCCAAAATCGCGCCCATCAAGACTTGGAGCGGCGTGTGCCCCAAAATCTCGCGCACCGCAGCCTGCGCCTTTTCGGCGTTCATCTCATTTATCGCCGCGATGACGGTGTTTAACGCCTTTGCCTGGTTGCCCACAGCGCGGCGCACTCCGCACGCGTCGTACATGACGATTATCGCATACGCCGCCGCGAGCGCAAAATACGCGCTGCCGTAGCCGTACTGCATACCCATTGTCACGGCAAGCCCCACAACAAACGCCGTGTGCGAACTGGGCATGCCGCCCGGCTCCCAAATGCGCCTTTTGTCAAACGCCCTGTCGACAACAAGCTCCAAAATGACCTTTATTATCTGTGCCGCAAGCCAGCAGGCGGCGGCGCACACAAGGGGTTTGTTTGTCACTATTCCGCGCAATATTTCCATCTGAAATTCCTCCCGTTTCAGTCGTTTCTCTTCAAAAGCGCCTCGGCAAGATTTTTCAAAAACTCGCCCTTTTCGCCGAACGCCTCCGCCGCCTCTATCGCCTTTTTTGTCTCACTTTCAAGCTCCTTTTTTGCCTCATCTATACCAAGCAGCGTCACAAAGGTTGATTTGTCGTTTTTTTCGTCCTTCATCGGCGTTTTGCCGAGCGTCGCCGCGTCGCCTTCTACATCCAAAATATCATCCTTTATCTGAAAAGCAATGCCGAGGCTTTTTGTGTATTCCGCCGCAATGTTTTCATCGCGCCCCGCCGCAATCGCTCCCGCGCATCCCGCCGCGTCGATAAGAGCGCCTGTTTTTCTTCTGTGAACCGAGCGCAGCGCGTCAAGCGAAATGCGCTCGCTTTCGGCTTTTATGTCGTCGGTCTGCCCGCCGACCATGCCCGAAATGCCCGCACAATACGAAAGTTTTTTAATGTACAAAAACGCCTTTGCCGAATCTCTCACGTTTTTTGTTATATATTCAAACGCCATTGTCAAAAGCGCGTCTCCCGCAAGAAGGGCATACGCCTCGCCGAATTTAACGTGACAGGTTGCTCTGCCGCGCCGCAGCGTGTCGTCGTCCATGCAGGGAAGATCGTCGTGAATGAGCGAATATGTGTGTATCATTTCAAGCGCGCAGCCAAAATGGAGCGCAATATCCATATCGCCGTCAAGCGCGTCGCACACCGCAAGCGCGAGGACGGGGCGCACCCTTTTGCCGCCCGCAAGAAGCGAATACCGCATTGCGTCCGAAACAATCAAGCCTTTCGGCGTATATTCGTCCATCGTTCGCTCTAACTCGGCATTTATTTTTTCTCTGTATACTTCAAGCTGTTTTTCAAATTCCATGTTAAGCCTCCGTTGAGATAAAATCTTTTTCTTCACCGTTTTCGGTTATCATCTTGACCTTCATCTGTGCCTCGTCAAGCTTTTTGCGGCACTCCTTTGTCAGCCCAACACCCTTTTCAAAAAGGGTTATAGCTTCCTCGAGCGTCGTATCGCCGCTTTCAAGCTTTTTCACGGTTTCCTCAAGCTCCTTTAATGCTTTCTCAAATGACATATCCCATCTTCCTTTCCAATGCTGAAACCTCCGCCTCGATTGTGCCGTCTGTAACAACCACGCTTATTTTATCGCCCTTTTTAACATCGTCAACGCTCACTATCGCTTTGCCGTCCTTTTCGGCGACGCTGTACCCGCGCGAAAATACCTTTAACGGGCTCAATGCGTCAAGCTTTGACGCGCTCTGCGAAAAGAGCTTTTCACGCGCCGTCAGTGCCTTTTCGTATTCCTTTGTCAGGTTGTCCGCCGCTCTGTCGCACAAAAGCGCGAGAGTTTGTATCTTCCGCTCAAAGCTCGCACGCGATGCGCGCTGCGACAGAAGTGCAAGCTGCCTTTCGCGGTTTTCCGCCTTTGTTAAGAGCAAATTTTTCATTCTGCCCTCGCTCGTTTCGACAAACGCTCTTATGTCGGCACTATTCGGCACCGCAAGCTCCGCCGCAGCCGACGGCGTCGGCGCACGCAAATCCGCCGCAAAATCGGTCAGTGTAAAATCTGTTTCGTGACCTACCGCGCTTATAACCGGTATTTCCGAGCTTCGCACCGCGCGCACGGTCGCCTCCTCGTTAAACGCCCACAAATCCTCAATCGAACCGCCGCCGCGCCCGACAATCAAAACGTCGGCGCACTTCGCTTGATTAAAATATTCAATTCCCTTCACAATGCTCGCCGATGCCGAAACGCCCTGCACAAGCGCGGGATAAAGCCGCGCCTCGGCTATTGGGTAGCGCCGCTTTAAAATGTTTATAATGTCGCGCGCAGCCGCGCCGGTGGGGCTTGTGACAATGCCAATTTTTGTCGGAAACGGCGGTATCGGGCGCTTTTTCGCGCTGTCAAAGAGCCCTTCGTCGCCAAGCTTCTTTTTAAGCTCCTCAAAAAGGCGGTAGAGGTCGCCGCGCCCCTCCTGCTCCATTTCCTCAATGTAGAGCTGATATTGTCCGTCGCGCTCAAAGACCGCAATGCGTCCGCGAGCCGCAACTTTCATTCCGTTTTCGGGGCGAAATGCGAGCTTCATCGCCGCGCTTTTGAACATAACGGCCCGCAGCACCGCGCCTTCGTCCTTGAGCGTGAGATAAATATGCCCCGAAGAATGGAACTTAAAGTTACTGATCTCGCCCTTGACCCAAAGGTTTTGCAGCGCGTCCGTCCGCTCAAGAAGAACCTTCAAAAAATTATTAACCTGTGTTACCGTCGCCTCGCGCCGTCTTTGTTCCATATATCTCAATCCTTAATTTCGGCTTTTTGTTTTAAGTACACGGCGAGTGCACCGTTGATGAATTTGTATGCTTCTTCCTCGGCATAGAGCTTCGCAAGCTCGACAGCCTCATTCACACTGACGGAGTAGGGCACATCGTCAATGTTATCTATTTCATACACCGCAAGCTGCAAAATGGCAAGGTTCATCTTCGGCAGTCTTTCGGGAGTCCACTTTTTTAAGAGCGGAGCTATTTTGGCGTTGAGCTCATCTTTTTTCTCAGCCGCGCCGAACGCCAGACGGCGCATGTATTCGACGTCGTTTTTGCTCATCTCCTCCGCCCACATTTCCGCCTCGTCCTTGTGCGTTTCCTCAAAATATTCGCACACATCCTCAGGCTCCTCCTTCATCAGGGCGCAGTTATAAATTATTTTCAATGCGTTTTCTCTTGCCGCTTTTCTGCTCATGTCAGTACCTACCTTATCCGCTAATCAATTTCATAATATCCGACCACATAACATATATCCCAAGCCCCAGTATGAGCGCAAGCCCCATGAGGTTGATATAGCCCAAGATATTTTTGTTTTGCTTTTTGCGCGTCACAAGCTCTATAAAGGCGAAAATAATGCTGCCGCCGTCAAGCGCGGGGAAGGGCAGTAAATTAAATACGCCCAAATTCACGCTTATCATGCCGAAAAGATAGAGAAGCGACAGCCACAGCGCCTCTCCTCCGCCGCCCGTTTCGGCAACGGCTTCCGCCGTTTCGTCCACGACCTGCACAATGCCGACAGGTCCCGAAAGGTCTTTCACACTCACCCCGCCCGTAAAGAACTGCTTTAAAGAAAAGAACACCGCTCTCACGACGTAGCGCGTGTCATAGTAAGAATATTTCACAACGTCAAGCACGTTTAAATCCGTCTTGTGCAAAAGCTGCACGCCCAAATATTTTACGCCGTCTTTTTCGCTCACCGAAACGTCAAAGCACATTCTTTCTCCGTTTCGCAACACCGTGACGGAAACGGTGTCCTCCGCGTTCAGTAAAAAAAGGCGCATGTCGGCATATGTTCCGATGCTTGTGTTGTCGAGCTTTTTAATAACGTCGCCCGCCTCGATGCCCGCCGTCTCTGCGCCGCCGCCCTCGGTTACCCCGCCGACGGAGGTCGTTATAACAGAGCCCTGCGCCGCGGTTATAATCACAAAGCACAAAAAGCCCAGAAGCACGTTCATTGCCGCGCCCGCCGCCAAAATGACGATGCGCTTTAATGGGTGAATGTTGCCGAACGCTCTTGGGTCGTCGTTTTCCTCGTTCTCATCTTCAAGCTTGACGTAGCCTCCGAGCGGCAAAAGCCTAATCGAATACTGCGTCTCGCCCTTCACCTTCTTCAAAACGAGCGGACCCATACCGATTGAAAATTCGTGCACCGTAACGCCGAAACGCTTTGCCGTTAAAAAGTGCCCCGCCTCGTGCAGAATGACCATTATCCCGAACGCAATGACAGTTACAATGATAGAAAAAACCATTTAATTCGCCCTTTTAATTTTTATTTGCCGCTTCGCGCACCGCTTGGCGGGCGAAACGATCCGCTTCTTCGATTTCCTCAATCGTCGGAGAAGCCTTTACAATATGTTTATCCACAGCCTTTGCAATATATTCTGTAATATCGCCGAATCGGCATTCGCCGCGAAGAAACATTCCCACAGCCTCCTCGTTTGCGCCGTTAAAGACGGCGGGCATTGTGCCGCCCGTTTTCGCCGCGCGCTTTGCCATGTTCACGGCGGGGAAGGCTTCGTTATCTATTTCATCAAAGGTCAGTGTGCCTATCTTTGCCAAATCGAGCCGCTCCGTTACGCGCATTGCGCGCTTTGGATAGTGCAGCGCGTAGGAAATCGGCAGCTTCATGTCAGGCACACCCAATTGCCCGATAACGCTCCCGTCGCAAAATTCGACAAGCGAATGGACAATGCTCTGCCGATGAACAACAGGGATAATGTTATCTATATCGACGCCGAAAAGGTGCATCGCTTCGATAATTTCGAGCCCCTTATTCACAAGCGTCGCGCTGTCAATCGTTATCTTCGCGCCCATGCTCCAATTGGGATGCTTTAAGGCGTCCTGCGCCGTCATGTTATATATTTCATCCCTCTTTCTGCCGAAAAAGGGACCGCCCGAAGCGGTTATTATTATTTTATCCACAAACGCGCTCTGATTTGAAATTGATTGAAAAATCGCGCTGTGTTCGCTGTCAACCGGGATAATTTTCACGTTTTTCTTTTTCGCGAAATCCATCACGATGTGCCCCGCGGTGACAAGCGTTTCCTTGTTTGAAAGCGCAATGTCGCACCCCGCGTCAATCGCCGCCATCGTCGGACGCAGCCCCGCAATGCCGACAATCGCGGTCACGGCAACGTCGCCCGCGCCCGCACATTCAATGACGCCTTCCTCGCCCGAAAGCACCTTTGTGTCGGTATCCTTTACTTTTATTTTAAGCTCCGCCGCCGCTTTCTCGTCGCTCATCGCGGCAAGGCGGGGCTTGTATTTTCGTATTTGCTTTTCCAAAAGAGCCGTGTTTTTGTGCGCGGTGAGCGCAGCAATTTCAAGCTCCTCGTCCATGTCCTTTACCTCAAGCGTCTGCGTTCCTATCGAACCCGTCGAACCTAAAAGGGCAATTTTTTTAGCCATAGCTTCATCTTCCTATCAATGTGAAAAACTCGTTTATCAAAAACACCGCGGGAGCCGTCAGCAGCACGCTGTCAAATCTGTCCAGCACGCCGCCGTGTCCCGGAATGAGATTGCCGTAATCCTTAACGTTATATTCGCGCTTTATCGCGGAAGTCGCAATGTCGCCCACGGGTCCCAAAATGCTGCACAAAAGCCCCGTCACCAAAAGCGCAGGTGTGCTGCATAGCACGTTAAAGACGTTTTTCAAAAGCGCGGCGTAAATGCCCATTGCAAGCACCGCCGCAGCAATGCCGCCGACCGCGCCCTCAATCGTCTTTTTGGGGCTCAATTCAGGCGCAAGCTTGTGCTTTCCGAAAAGGACGCCCGCAAAATACGCTCCGCCGTCCGCGCTCCACGTCGCCGCAAAGAGAAGAACTATCAAATAAATGCCGTATTCATCCGCTCTCAGCGCGAATATGTAGGAATAAAGCAGCGCAATGAAGCCCGTGCCGAAAAACGCAACCGAGGCGTCGGTCGTCTTTACATCCTTGTGACAAAGCGTCATCACAAGAAAAATAACGCCGATGTAGAGCGCCGCGACGAGCGCGCACACCTCGTAGAGCACGGCGCTGCCCAATTTGTGCGCCATGCCCAAAACGCCGCACATTATCGGAGCGAAAATGCCGGCCGCAGCAAGGGGCTTTTTGCTTAAAAGCCCCGTTGCGCGAAAAAACTCATACGCACCAATCGCCGCAAGCACAACCGTCAGCGCGTCAAACACATAGAACGGCGCAAACAACGCTGCCAAAAATATTGTTATGCCGAAAACCGCACTGACAATTCTTGTTTTCATAAATAACCCTCGCTAATTACTATTTTATACGCCGCCAAATCTACGTGACCTCTTTTGATAGTCATATATCGCGCTCAGCAAATCCTCGTTTGAAAAGTCCGGCCACAAAATGTTTGAAAACCAAAGCTCGCTGTACGCGCTCTGCCAAAGAAAAAAGTTGCTCAGGCGATATTCGCCGCTCGGACGAATTATCAAATCGGGGTCGGGCTGAGATGCGGTATATGTACGCTTTGAAATATCGTCCTCGGTAATGTCCTCGGGCTTGATATTCCCCTTTTGCACCTCAATGGCAATTTCGCGCACAGCCTTCACGACCTCGTCGCGACCGCCGTAATTTAAGGCGACGTTTAACTGCAGCCCCATGTTTTTCGCGGTCTGCTCCTCCATATAAAGCTGCTTTTTGCGAAAGGTTTCCGAAAACGCGCTTCGGTCGCCGATAAAATGAATTTGCACGTCGCGCCCCGCAAGGCGTTCAAGACCGTGGTCGAGATAATCCTCCAAGATGTTCATCAGGGCGTCGACCTCTTCCTTCGGTCTGCGCCAATTTTCGGTCGAAAAGGCGTAGACCGTGACTACCTTTACGCCGATGTTGCCCGCGTATTCCACAATGCGCTCAAACGTTTTCGCGCCGACGGCGTGCCCCGACGTTCGCGGCAGTCCCTTTTTCTTCGCCCATCTGCCGTTGCCGTCCATAATAATGCCGATGTGCTTGGGCAGATTGTCAAAATCGACCCTCTGCTCAAGCGATTTTTTCCGAAATAAATCTTTAAGGCTCATATCTCCATGATTTCCTTCTGCTTCTTTTCGGTGATTTTCTCAACCTCGCGAATTTTCGCGTCGGTCAGCTCCTGAATGTCCTTTTCAATGTTCTTCATGTCGTCCTCGGTAATTTCGTTCTTCTTTTTCTGAGCCTTATATGCGTCCATAGCGTCGCGGCGCACATTTCTGAGGCTCACCTTTGCCTCCTCGCTCTTCTTGGAAACCGTCTTCGAGAGCTCTTTTCTGCGCTCCTCTGTGAGCTGCGGGAACACAAGGCGGATAACTCTGCCGTCGTTCTGCGGATTGATGCCGACCTCGCTTGACGAAATAGCCTTTTCGATGGGCTTTAAGAGCGAGCCGTCCCACGGCTGAATGACAAGCGACTTGGGATCGGGCGTCGAAATTGACGCAACCTGCGCAATGGGCGTCATCGTGCCGTAATAATCGACAAAAACCTTGTCGAGCACAGCCGCGTTCGCGCGTCCCACTCTTATTGTGTTGAGCTCCTCCTTGTAGTAAGTAATCGCCTTGTCCATTTTTCCTTCAAGTTCCGGATAATTTCCCTTCATGTTAATTCCCCCTGTATTTTAATAAATTTTTTATTCGGTAACAATAGTTCCCACGCTTTCGCCCATGACGGCTCTGTAAATGTTCTCCGGATCGTCAAGTCCGAAAACCTGTATCGGCATTTTGTTGTCGCGGCAGAGCGCCGTCGCCGTCGAATCCATAACCTTCAAATCGCGGTTCAAAACCTCGGTGTAGCTCAAAACGTCAAATTTCTTTGCGTCGGGGTTCACGTTCGGGTCGCTGTCGTACACGCCGTCAACCTTTTTCGCCAACAAAATGACGTCCGCGTTTATCTCCGCCGCGCGCAGTGCCGCCGCGGTGTCAGTTGAGAAAAACGGGTTGCCCGTTCCGCAGCCGAAAATGACAACTCTGCCGCGGTTTAAGTGGCTGTTCGCCTTTCCTCTTATATAAGGCTCGGCAATCTGACGCATTTCAATCGCCGTCTGCACTCTCGTTGTGACGTCCATCGCCTCAAGCGCCGAGCAAAGCGCGAGAGCGTTTATAACGGTCACGAGCATTCCCATGTGGTCGGCACGCGAGCGATCCATGTTTTCTCCCGAACGTCCGCGCCAAAAGTTGCCGCCGCCAACGACAACGGCAATCTCAACGCCCGTTTCGCTGCACTTTTTTATAACCTTACAGATTGAATCTATCGTGGGCTGGTCAAGCCCGAAACCCTTGCCTCCCGCGAGAGCCTCACCGCTGATTTTCAATAACACTCTTCTGTATTTGGGCTGCATTGTTCTATCCCCTTACATATTTATTTTTAGCTATATACACATACAACCTTATTGTACCAAAGAATTGATGTTTTGAAAAGAGTTTTTTTATATTTTTTTAGCTTTGGGGGCAAAGCTGCCGAACACAGGAAAATCGTAGCGCTTTCTTGCATAATCCTTTCCTCTCTCGGTTATAATACCCGCGAGGTGAATTATCATTATGGAATTATCAAAATCGCAGTATTCCGCGTTTGTCAAAGAGCGCTCCGATTCGTCGCCGATTGTGTTAGACACGGTTAAGGCCTACGCCGTCGGCGGGGCAATTTGCACGCTTGGGCAGGCGTTTAAAAATTTTTATCTCTCGCTGGGGCTTGGCGACAGCCTTTCCTCAACCGCAGTTTCGGTCACAATCATCGGCATTGCGGCGTTTCTCACCGCGCTGCACGTCTTTGATTTTATCGCAAAATTCGCGGGCGCGGGCACTCTCGTTCCTATCACAGGCTTTGCAAACAGCGTCGTTTCGCCCGCGATTGAATATAAATCCGAAGGCTTTGTCACAGGGCTCGCTCAAAAAATGTTCGTCATTGCGGGACCGGTGATTGTTTACGGCACCGCCGCGTCGTTTGTTGCCGGGCTTATCTATTACATTTTTACACGATAAATAGGAGGAATTTTTGTGTCTTTCTTCACAAAGCTTTCCCGCTCGACGCTTCAATTTCACAATCCGCCCTCCGTTTTTTCCTTTGCCGCCGTCGCGGGTCCCAAGGAGGGACAAGGGCCGCTCGCAAAATGCTTCGACCGCGTTGAATCGGACGCATATTTCGGGCAAAAAACATGGGAGAAGGCGGAGAGCGCGCTTTTTAAGGAGGCTGTTGTTACCGCGCTCGACAAGGGCGGAATAAAATCGAACGATGTAGACGTGCTCATCTCGGGCGATTTGTTAAACCAGTGCACCGCCACGGGCTACGCCGCGCGCGATCTTGCAATACCATACCTCGGTCTCTACGGCGCATGCTCCACAATGGCGGAAAGCCTCTTTTGCGCGTCAATGCTCGTGAGCGGAGGATTAAACTGCGCCGTTGCCGCGACGTGCAGCCATTTTTGCTCCGCCGAAAAACAGTACCGTTTCCCGCTCGAATACGGCGGGCAGCGTCCGCCGACATCGCAGTGGACGGTTACGGGCGCGGGCGCTGTAGTGCTGGGAAAGGGCGGCTCGCCTTTTGTCACACGCGTCACCTGCGGCAAAATCATCGACCCCGGAATTACCGACGCGAACAACATGGGCGCTGCGATGGCTCCCGCCTTTTGCGACACGGTAAAGCGTCATTTAAAAGCCGTCGGCGCAAAGCCCGGCGATTACGACATGATTTTTTCGGGAGATTTGGGCAAATTGGGCAAAAAAATAGCCGTCGACCTTTTAAAGGAGGACGGCATTGATATTTCCGAAAATTATGAAGACTGCGGCTGCATGATTTACGATTTAAATAAACAGGACGTACACTCGGGCGGCTCGGGCTGCGGGTGCAGCGCGAGCGTTTTGACAAGCTACATTCTTCCGCAAATGCGCACGCTAAAGCTCAACCGCGTCCTTTTTGCCGCAACGGGCGCGCTTTTGAGCCCGCTCACAACCCAACAGGGCGAAAGCATACCGTCAATTGCCCACGCTATCGAATTTTCAACTTCAATCTGATTTTTTATTTTTCAAAAGCTCGTATTTTCTCTTTGTCGCCATGCCGCCGCGAATGTGGCGTTCCTCCTTATTGTGCTCCAACACCTTTTTTGTCTCGGCGTAAAGCGCCGGACTTATCATTTTAAGACGGTATGTAACGTCCTTATGTACGCTCGATTTTGACATGGCAAATTTTTTCGCCGCCTCCCGCACCGTCGCCTTATTTTCTATGATGTAAACGGCGAGTGCCCGTGCCCGCTCCTCAATGTAACCCTTCACACTAAACCCCTCCGATTTCAGGACTTTCTTGTCTATCTATATGTGAGGTTTTCCAAAATAGAACGGTTAAGTTCGGCGGCGCAGCCGCCGAACACGGGGACAACGTAGTCACGTTTTCCCCGTAAACCCCTTTCACATCGGGCGCTTACGCTTACGCACGCCTACGGCGTGCTACCCCGATAGAGGTGTCAAAACCCGCGCGCATGTCGCGGGTTTTGACGATTTTGCGCGGGGGCATTTCCTCCCCCTTAGGGTAGAGGGAAACGTCCCCGATGCGGTTTTCGGAGCGAGAGCCTCCGCGGATACTTGCTGAAATGCTCGTTAATACACAAAGTATTGCCTGCGCATTTCAGCGGCGTCCCGCAAAGGCTCTCACACCGAAAACTCCGTAGGACTTTAAGCCGTTCACGGCTTTGCCTGTCAAGGCGACGCCGTGCAGATAATGCTCGCCGCATATCAAACGACGTCAACGAAGAGAGGCGAAGCCGTGGACGGCTTAAAGCGCATTGGGGACGCTTCCCTCTACCCTTACCCCACCGCAGAGACAACGCGGAGCGTTTTCTCTGCGCTCTTTTCGGCAAAGCTAAATATCCACTTATATGTGAGGTTTTCCAAAATACAAGGAATCTTGGGTCTTTGATTTGTAACTTATGTGCAGTTGACAAAATGCGCGAGACGTGCTAAAATTGAGAAAATGAGCAACGGAGCTTATCTCTTCTCCGCGGCTCATTTTCTATTTATTGTGAAAGGATCGTGTTATTTATGCAGGATCTGTTTGAACACACCGCCATGATTAACAATTTGCTCGCGCGCTACGGCGTAAAATTCGGCATTTATAAAAACGGCGAATTTAAAGAGCAGCTCTTTCCGTTTGACACAATTCCGCGCGTCATAGAACATGAGGAATTTGAAGTAATCGAAAAGGGGCTTATCCAACGCGTCACGGCGCTCAACATGTTTCTGGCGGACATTTATTCCGACAAAAAAATCGTCCGCGACAAGGTTGTCCCGCCGGAATTTATCTATTCCTCGTCGGGCTACATGCCGCAGCTTGAAGGCGTTGCGCCGCCGATGGGCATTTCAAGCCACATCTCCGGCATCGACCTTGTTCAGGCAAAGGACGGCACATGGTACATATTGGAGGACAATCTCCGCATTCCCTCCGGCGCGAGCTATCCGCTCATTGCGCGCGACCTCTGCCGTAAGGCAAGCCCCGCCACGTTTAAAAACAAATCCCTCTGCGACAACCGCGACTATGCGGAAATGCTCAAATCCACCATGGACTACGTTTCGCGCGGGGGCATAAACGTCATTTTAACTCCCGGACGCTACAACGCGGCTTATTTTGAGCATTCGTATCTCGCCGAATTGACCGGCGCGGTACTCGTGAGCGGCAGCGACCTCTTTGTGTCAAACGACTGCGTGTATATGAAAGGCGCAACAGGCAACACGCGCGTCGGCGCGATATACCGCAGAATTTCGGACGAATATCTCGACCCGATGACGTTTTTGCCCGAATCTGTTATCGGCGTGCCGCATCTTTTCGAGGCGTATAAAAAAGGCAACGTCGCGCTGATAAACGTTCCCGGCAACGGCGTCGCCGATGACAAGGGAATATATTATTTTGTGCCGAAGATGGTCAAGTATTACTTGGGCGAGGAGTGCATAACAAACAACGCTCCGACGTATCTGCCGTATTACGAGGAGGACATGAAATACGTTCTCTCAAACTTCGACAACCTTGTCTTAAAGGATGCTGCGGAGGCGGGCGGCTACGGCGTTGTATTCGGCAACAAAATGACAAAGGAGCAAAAAGCGGACTTTATCGCGCTTTTAAAGAGCGAACCGCGCCGCTTTATCGCGCAGGAGGTCATCGACTTCCGCGACATAGACATTTGGGAAAACGGGGAGAGGGTTCCCCGCAAGGCGGATCTGCGTGCGTTCGTCCTTTCGGGTGAAAAGACGCAGGTTTGGAAAAGCGGTTTGACGCGCTTTTCGCGCAATCCCGATTCATTTATCGTCAATTCATCACAAGGGGGAGGCTTTAAGGACACATGGGTATTGTAACAAGTGAAAGAGTGAGCAATCTCTATTGGTTGGGGCGTTACGTCGACCGCGTGAGCTCCACAATAAAGGTGTTTTGCCCGCTTTATGATAAAAGCGTCGATTCAATCGCGTTTGAGTACGCGGACGTATGCGCAAAGCTCGGCGTGCCCGACATTTACACGTCGAGCGAAAACTTCATCCAAAGCTTCGGCTTTGAAAAGCAAAATCCCGATTCAATCATTTCCTCGCTCATTCGCGCCTACGACAACGCGATGATTTTGCGCGACGAAATAGGCTCCGACGTTTTAAGCTACATACATATGGCGATGGACGCCATGGGACGCTGCGAAAAAAACAGCCCGCATCCGCTTGTCGAGCTGCAAAGAGTGCTTGACGATTTGATGGCGTTCTGGGGCTGCCTTGACGACGTGATTGACAGTCAGTCGGTGCGAAACATTGTCAAAATAGGAAAGACAGTCGAACGCCTTGACTTCGCGCTGCGCTTTGAGAGACCGAAAAACGAGCTTTCGCGTTGCCTCAACGCCTTTTCCGCACGCATCGACACCACGCCGATTGTATATAACAAATCAGCTTTTCTCCATGTTTCCGCGATTGTCGAAAGCGACGAGATAGATTATAAGGCGGCGCTCGGAAAGAGCTATGAAATAATCTCAATTCAAGGAGCGATTTTTATTACTCCCTCAACGCTTATTTTTTCATACGATATGAGCTTTTCCTTTGACGCGCTGGTTGAAGCGCACCATTTTCTCATTCGTGCCGTGCCGCACACCGACAACCGTCAAAAGCTCAACGATTACAACATTTCACTTTCACCGGCGGCGCCTCTTGTGCCGTCCGGCGATTCCTTCGGTAATAAATATTATTGCGCGTCAATTCCCTTTCCGCACAACTTTTTGAATATATCGGTCTCCGGCGCGGTGAATACCTTTCCCACGGCGGAGGAAGCTTACATTCCGAACGAACGCTTTTCCGACTTATATCGTTTTCCCTCGCGCATGACAAAAATGTCGGACAATCTGTCGGCACTTCTTCGCTGTGCAAAGCTTTCGCCGAAAATGAGCAAATACGAAAAAACGCTTGCACTTATGCGTCATGTTCATTCCGCAATGAATTATGCGCCCGGCACGACGACGGTTGACACAACCGCGGCGCAGGCGGCGGAGGGGCTTTGCGGCGTGTGTCAGGATTACGCGCACATCATGCTTGCGCTGCTTCGGGCGGAAAACATCCCCGCGCGGTACTGCGCCGGCATTGTCAAAGGCGTGGGGGAGAGCCACGCATGGGTTGAAGCGTATCTCAAAGGCTATTGGTACGGCTTCGACCCGACGCACAATCTTCTTGTGCAGACGGACTACATCAAGCTCGCCCACGGGCGCGACTGCTCCGACTGCCCGATAACGCGCGGCATTTTCAAAAACCGCGCCAACCAAAGCGCAAAGATAACCTGCCGCTCCCACTTCAAGCATTGCGGGAACGCATACAGAAACGACATACATCAGGAGGATTTATCATGGAACAAACGGTAGTTTCCGTCGGGCTTCCCGTCGGAGAAACACTTGAAATAAAAAAACAGCGCTTCGAGCCTGTGGGAGGCAAGGGAATGAAGCGCATCAGCGTCGTCACGGGCACTCACGGCGACGAGCTTGAAGGGCAATATGTCTGCTACCTTCTCCTCGTATAATAAGATTTACAGATAATTTTTCAAGTGTCTCTGTATA
>JAJQCX010000043.1 GCA_021202495.1 Clostridia bacterium
ATATAACGGTGAACGAAGACGAAAGGGTGATAGACATGTTTGACGAGAATGATAAATATGGATTTGAAAAGAGCGGAGATGACGCCGAGCGGGAAATTGGCGCCGAGAGCGTGTCCTCCGATACGGAATACGGCTTTACGATGAGACCGGCGGAAGAACCAAAGGCTGAAGAAACCAATCCCGAAAGCGCAGAGCCGAGCGATGAAGCGTCAAACGATGAAGCGCCGAATGAAGACGCGGCGGAGAGCGGGTGGAGCAGCTCGATTGAGGCGGACGCGCCTTATGCGGAAAATGCGGTAAGCGAAGTAGAGCCGCATAAGAAAGCTCCGAAAAAAAAGTCTCCGTGGCGCGCGGTCGGAATCACGGCTGTCTGTGCTGTTGTGGCGGGAGCGCTTTTCAGCGGAACGCTGGCGATTGCTCTGCCGCTGATGGGCGTTGAAACGGTTTCGACGACGAGCGACATTGAAACGACACAGGCGATTTTGAACATGGGAAGCTCCGAAAAGAGCGCGGAAGATTTGACGGTTGAACAGATAGTTGAAAGCTGTCTGCCGTCGGTGGTCTCCATAACCAACAAGAGCGTCTCGGAAATAATGACCTTTTTCGGGAACTATCAGCAGGAGAGCGTTTCATCCGGGTCGGGCATTATAATAGGAAAGAACGACACCGAGCTTCTTATTGTGACGAATTATCACGTTGTTGCCGACGCAAGCGAGCTGACTGTGATTTTCTCGCATGATGAGAACAATGAGGACGAAACCTCTTACATGAAAACGCCCGTCGTAAAGGGCTATGACGCGGACAAGGACATCGCAGTGGTATCAATTCCGCTCAGCGAAATTGACGACGAAACGATGAGCAAGATTGCGATTGCGACAATCGGCGATTCCAATGAATTGAAAATGGGAAGCGGCGTAATTGCGATAGGAAACGCATTGGGCTACGGGCAGAGTGCGACGCGCGGCATTGTGAGCGCGTTAAACCGCGAGATTACAACCGAAAACGCCAACGGCGTAACCGTTACCAATAAATACATCCAGACGGACGCGGCGATAAACGGCGGTAACTCGGGCGGCGCGCTGCTCAACATGGCAGGCGAGGTTGTCGGCATAAACACGGCAAAAACCGTCTCAACAAGTGTTGAAGGCATTGGTTATGCAATTCCCATCTCCGACGTGGTTGACCTTATCGACGAGCTGATGAACATAGAGATAAGAGACGTCGTTGACGAAGAAGACCGCGGCTATCTCGGCATTCAGGGCGACGACGTTACCACCTCCGATTCCTCAAGGTTCGGTATGCCTGTGGGAGCTTATATAGTAAATGTCTACAAAAATTCGCCGGCGGACGATGCGGGGCTGCAGAAGGGCGACATTATAACGAAGATTGACAATGTGACAATTTCGACATTGGCGGAGCTGCAGGACAGACTTTCGCGCTACAGTGCGGGCGAAACGGTGACGCTTGTGGTGTCAAGGCGCACGGGCGGCGAATATACAGAGACGAACATTGAGGTTACTCTCGGAACGAAGTCACAGGCGGGAATTGAGTAATTTCCTAATTAAATTGGTTTAAAAATGTGCGCGACGGGCAATAATGCTCATATAGGAGATGTTTTATATGAGAAAATTGACCGCCGCGCTTTTGTGCGGAATTTTTGTCACGGGGTGCATATCGGCGTATTCGCGGGATTTACATGAGGAGCTTGCGGACGGAATTGTGAGGCTGCATATAATAGCGGACGACGACAGCGAGGAGGCGCAGAGCGTGAAGCTCAAGGTGCGTGACAGAGTGCTTGAGGAAATGGAGAAATTTGAAACGAAGGAAGAGGCCGCGGAGCACATAGAGGATTTTGAAAGAATCGCGAACGAGGTTTTGGAAGAAGAGGGCGTATCCTACAGAGCGAGCGCGGAATACGGCAGATTTGAATTTCCGACAAAATATTACGACAATTTTGCGCTGCCCAAAGGTGAATATGACGCGGTGAGGATAAGCTTGGGCAAAGCCGAGGGCAAAAACTGGTGGTGTGTGCTCTTTCCGCCGCTGTGCTATGTCGACGCCGCGACCGAGGAGGGGGAGGCGCTTTTAAAGGAAACGTTTGGTGAAAATTACGAGCTTGTCACAGGCGAGGGGAAGCCTGCGGTTAAGATAAAATTTAAAATTGCGGAAATATTCGGTTAAAACGCGCTTCGGCGCGTTTTTGTTTTTACTATTGCAATTTCGGGAAAAATAATGTACAATACATATATAATGCGAAAAAGAGGGCGAAATCAGATGATTCCTACAAAGGTTTTAAAGATGAGAGCGAAGGGCGCCATGCGCGGAAACTTTGGGCGGGCGCTTTACGCGAGCATTTTCCCGCAGATTTTGATATGGGCTGTCACGAATATTATTTTGGGGATTGTTCCGGGGTTTTCCGAGAGCGTGAAAATGCTTGCGAGCGGCAGTTTTGCAAGTGATGAGGCTTTGATGGAATACACCGTTTCGCTGATGGAACAGATGCTCACCTCGATGAGCCTCATTTCCATATTATTATCGTTTCTTTCGTTCGGCACAAAATATATGCAGATTGGGCTCATTCGCGGGCAAAAGGTGAAATACGGCGATTTGTTCCGCTTCTTTTCGTGCTGGATTCAGGCTATCGTGTGCGTGCTTGTTTTTTCGGCGGCGGAGATGGCAGTGGGCTTTTTGGGCGGCGCGCTGCTCATGCTGATTGTCGAGGTTGTGCTGAATTTGAAATTCGCGTTTGTGCAGTACATCATTGTGGACGCGGGCGGACACGGAGCGCTTGAGGCGTTTAAAAAGGCTTGGAGAATGACCGACGGGCGGACAATGTGGAACCTATTTTTGCTCGGGCTGTCGTTTATCGGCTGGTGCCTTTTGGCAATGGTGACGCTCGGAATTGCGCTGCTCTATTTAAAGCCCTATTTTGAGCTTTCGGTTGCGGCGCTCTATGAGGAAAAAAAGCTGCAATACGACGCGTTGAATTTTGACGCGGAGAATTTATAAATATAATAGGAGAATGGAAAAAATGAATTATGACGTTGTTATCATAGGCGCCGGACCGGGAGGTATTTTTTCGGCGTATGAGCTGACTCTTTTGGCGCCGCAGCTTAAAATTGCGATAATCGAGCAGGGAAAGGCGCTTTCGGGCAGAAAATGTCCCATTGACGGCAAAAAGATAAAAAGCTGCATCGGCTGCGAAAGCTGCTCTATCATGAACGGCTTTGGCGGAGCGGGCGCGTTTTCGGACGGAAAATATAACATCACAAACAGCTTCGGCGGCACGCTTTACGAATACGTGGGCAAGAACGAAGCGATTGATTTGATGAATTACGTCGACAAAATCAATCTGAAATACGGCGGCGAGGGAACAAAGCTCTATTCTACGGGCAATACTGAAATAAGAAAGCTCTGTATGCAAAACGGATTGATGCTGCTCGACGCTTCCGTGCGCCATTTGGGCACCGACGTAAATTACGTTGTGCTGGGAAATTTGTATGAATATTTAAAGGATAAAGTCGACATTTTCTTCAACACCGAGGCGGAAATGATTGAAGATGACGACGCAGGCTACGTCGTTCACACGAAAAAGGGCGATTTTTGCGGCAAAAGGTGCATAATTTCCGCGGGAAGAAGCGGCTCAAAGTGGATGGAGAGCGTGTGCGGCACGCTTAAAATACCGACGAAATCAAACAGAGTGGACATAGGCGTCCGTGTGGAACTGCCCTATGAAATATTCGCGCATTTGACAGACGAGCTCTACGAGAGCAAAATTTTGTGCAGAACGGAAAAATACGGCGACATGGTGAGAACGTTTTGCATGAACCCCAAGGGCGCGGTGGTGACGGAAAACGCGCACGGCATAATAACCGTGAACGGGCACAGCTATGAGGATGAGACAAAGCAGACGCGCAACACAAATTTTGCGCTCCTTGTTTCAAAGCATTTTTCGGAGCCTTTTAAGGATTCCAACGGCTACGGAGAGAGCATTGCGCGCCTCTCCAACATGCTGGGCGGCGGCGTTATGGTGCAGCGCTTCGGCGATTTGACGCGCGGACAGAGAAGCACTCCGTCAAGAATAAACGAGGGCTTTGTGACGCCGACGCTTACGGCGACGCCGGGCGATTTGAGCCTTGTCATACCAAAGCGCATTATGGACGGTATAATCGAAATGATTTACGCGCTCGACAAGATTGCGCCCGGAACCGCGAACGACGACACGCTGCTCTACGGCGTGGAAGTGAAGTTCTATAATATGGAAGTCGAAATTGACAAAAACCTCGAGACAAACCACAAGGGACTTTTTGTCATAGGCGACTGCAGCGGCATTACGCATTCGCTTTCGCACGCCTCGGCGAGCGGAATTTACGTTGCGCGGCACATTGCGGAAAGCGTGGGATAAATCGGCAATTAGCAATTGAGAAACAAAAACGCTTTGCGTTTTTGATAAAATTTGTACCGTAATTGCTAATTGGGCTTAATACTTTGTTGCGGCGAAAAAATTTTGAAATTTTATATAGATTTTTTTTCGTGTTCGTATTATACTTATTTGTGTACAATTTTTATCGGAAGGGACTGTATTTTACATGGCTAAAACCGTTGAACCTTACATTCGCGGTGTACATTACTATGAAACCGACAGGATGGGGATTGTCCACCATTCCAATTATATTCGTTATTTTGAAGAGGCGCGCCTCGATTATCTCTCACACACCTGCTTTGATTATTCGGCGCTGGAAGCGGAAGGGTATATTTCGCCGGTTCTTTCAACCTCCTGTAAATATAAATCCATGGCGCATTTCGGCGACACTCTTATTATAGAAACGTCTCTCACAGGCGTCGGAAACGTCAAATACGGATTTTTCTACCGCGTTACAAAAAAGGAAAGCGGCGAGCTTGTCGCGACCGGCGAAACCGAACACTGCTTTTTGGACAAAGAGGGAAAGATTGTTTCCCTCAAACGCATCCACCCCGACATTTTTGAAAAAATGCAGGAATACGTCATAGAACGACCGTAGTTACAGTTCAGCCATAAAAAGTGACGTCACGCGCCGAAAAGAGCGCAGAGAAAACGCTTCGCGTTGTCTCTGCGGAGGGGTAAGGGTAGAGGGGAACGTCCCCGATGCGGTTTTCGGAGCGAGAGCCTTCGCGGATACTTGCTGAAATGCTCGTTAATACACAAAGTATTGCCTGCGCATTTCAGCGGCGTCCCGCAAAGGCTCTCACACCGAAAACTCCGTAGGACTTTAAGCCGTTCACGGCTTTGCCTGTCAAGGCGACGCCGT
>JAJQCX010000172.1 GCA_021202495.1 Clostridia bacterium
TCCTCGGACATTTTGTAAACCATGTGCCCACACTATACAGCTCGTCCCCGCCCGCGGTCTGCCGCCACATTATTATCTTCCGCTCTCTTTTCGTCTCCCACTCCGCCGCAATTCCCATCCGCCACAATCCACATTCCATCCAAAAAATACAATATCACATCGCCACATATTTTGTCAAGCTTTATCCCATTGCAAAGCCAATAATTTTGTGATACAATAATTTTAATTATTTTTCGGGAGATGTTCAAATGAAAAAGCTTATCTCACTTGTTTTGGCTCTTGTGATTGTGTCCTCCTTCGTCACAATCCCCGCCCTTTCCGCGTCAGCGCAAACGCTCACCGTTGACATGTCACAAAAAACGGGCGCAATGCGCCACGGCAGCGCGGGCTTTCTCTACGGTTTGGGCAGCGACGGCACACCTTCGGCGACTCTTCTCACTCCGCTCAAGCCCGGCACCGCCGTGCAAAAAGCCCCCGACGGACTTCAGCACCCCACCGGCGACGTTCTTGACGTTGCCGACACTTTCATTTCCGCCGGCGGCGAACAGGTGCAGATCTATCTACAGGACATCTACGCCCTTTGGTCATACGAATATACCGGCATCGACGACTATCTTGAAAAAATAGCCGAAATGGTGCCCAAGATTGTCGAGCTCCGCAATTCCGACGAAAGCTTTGCCGGAAAGCTCGTCTACATTCCCTTTAACGAGCCCGACGGCATTTGGTATACTAATATCAATTCCAGCACAACAGTGCAGGACACATTTAACGCCGATTGGAAAGCCGCATACAATTTGATACGTTCGCTCGACCCCGACGCCCTCATAGGCGGCGTTTCCTACGCGACATATCAGTCCAACGCCATGCGCAGCTGGATAAAATTCTGCGTCGACAACGACTGCGAACCCGATTACATAACATGGCACGAGCTTCAAACCGATAAGCTTTCCTCCTTCACGTCTCACCTCGCGCATTACCGCGCTCTCGAGGAGGAATTTGGCATGACCGAGCGTGAGATAATCATCAACGAATACGCGCCTCAGGCTGACTGCTCCGTCCCCGGCAAGCTCGTCAACTGGATTGCCCTTTTTGAGGAAAACAAAGTCTCCGGCTGCCTTCCCTATTGGCACAACGCCGGCAACCTCAATGACATTGCCGCCGACAACAACGAGCCCAACGGCGCATGGTGGCTCTACAAATGGTACGGCGACATGTCCGGCGAAACCCTCTCCGTCACCACCTCCACCTCGCGCGACGCGCTCTACGGTCTCGCCTCGATTGACGACAACAAAAAGAGCGCCAACGTCATTTTCGGCGGCGTTGACGGCGAAACGAGCATAGTTCTCGAAAACATTGACGAAACAGCGCCCTTTGACGGCGCATCCGCTGTCGACATCAAGGTCGAAGCCACATATTGGACTGCGTACCACGGCGTTGCCGAGGAGCCGACAACCCTTCTCTCGGGCACCTTCGCCGTCATTGACGGCGCTGTCACCGTAACGCTTGATACCGAGGCGACCGCCGCCTATAACATCACCGTCACTCAAGCCGCCTCGCCCGAGCGCGCCGGCATCGTCTACTACGGCAGCGAGCGAGTAACCTACGAAGCCGAGGAGGCCGTCATCTACGGCAACGCCTATTCAAATTCCACTCCCACAACGTATGCCTACAGCGGCGACGCGCGCCTTTCGGGCATACAAAGCTCTTCCGACGGCTACAACCTCACCTTCTCCGTTTCAAAGGATGGCTATTACAAAATGGACATTGTCTACGGCAACGGCTACGGGCTTAATACGTCAGACACCGACGCGAACAACCCGCAGACTCTTTCCGCCTCCCTCCGCTTCGACAACGGCGCACGAGAGACTATTTTACTTGAAAACACCCTCCGCGACCAAATGCAGGGTATGTATTCCGATTACGTCTATCTCACGAAAGGCCAACACACCCTCTCCGTTCGCGGCACGTCCGACAACGAAGGCTCCTTTTCAAACGACTGTGTGAGCTTCACCTACTGCGGCGCGGAGGAACCCGTGTTCGATTCCGTCTACGAAGCGGAGCTCGGCGATTTCAACATTCTTTTGGACAACACCTCCACAACCCTCACAACCGAAAGCTCTCTTTCAGGCTACAGCGCCTCGGGCTACATCACGGGGCTTTCCGAAAAAAGCGTCAGGATGGGCGGCGGCGTCCGCTTCACGCTCAATGTTCCCGACAACGACCTCTATTCAATCACCTTCCGCTACAGTGCGGAGAATGACGCCAACGCCAATATCTATCTCAATAACACCGCGCTTGACTTAGACAACCTTTTGACAACGCTTTCCCTTCCCGCCTCCGACGGATTTGTCACAGTTTTCACGACCGCGTTTTTGCAAAAGGGCATAAATATAATTGATATTGACACCGATGCCGAAATCGCGTTCGACTATCTCCGCGTGAGAAGAACCGACGCCGACGAAACAATATCTGTCGAAGCGGAGGACTGCACCCTTTCAGGCAACGCCGAGGTCGTAAGCTCCGTCTACGCCTCAAACGGCGCATACGTTTCAAACATCGAGGGCGCAACCGACGATTCACTCACCGTCAACGTCACGGTGCCCGAAAGCGGAGATTATAAAATGACGGTCTATTTCTCCTCCGGCGAGCTTTTCGGCGCTCACAGCTACAACGCGCAGATTGTCGACCGCTACGCGTCATTTTCCGTAAACGGCTCCGACCCCGAACGACGATATTTCAAAAACAGCTACAGCGACGAAAACTGGCGCACCCTTGTCCTGGACGTTTCCCTAAATGAAGGCGAAAACGAAATCGTAATTTATAACGACAACTGGCGCATCTTAACCTGCGGCACCCTGAAAGACGGCACAAGCGAGCATCTTCCAGAAAATATCGACTATCACACCCTCGTAAACTACACCCCGAATTTTGATAAATTCGAGTTTACTCCCGCCCTCTCATCCGCCTCCGCAGCTTCCGATGATTACAAAATTTCAATTTTTGAAACCTCCGGCGGTTCCGTCACGGCGGATAAAAGCTATGTTTCGCCGGGCGACAGCGTAACGCTGAGCTTTTCCGCCGACTACCAAGACAGCGGCATTGAAATTCTCGCAAACGAAACCGACATTTCGCTTCTTTTGGACGGCTCAACCCTCACCTACACGCCCGAAACGGACACCACCTTCTACGTCTCCTTCACCAACCCCGAAAACCTCGATAATTACATAGCAAATTCCTCCTTCGGTTCGGGCGACTTCACAGGCTGGAGCGCAGATGACTGCTCTGTTGAAACCGACGGCACGGCGTATTATGCCAAGATTGGCACATTGAGCCAAACGATTGACATTCCCGAAGGTTACTACACAATTTCCTTCATCGCCAAGGGCGACAGCCTCACCGTAAACGCGGGCTATATTGAGCAAACTCTTTCCCTCTCATCCGATTGGGAAACGTATTCCGTCCGTGCCTATTCCAACGGCAGCATAAATCTTTCTCTCACAGGCTCGGCTTTCGTTGACGAATTTTCGCTTCTCGATAACGTCGATTCCAATCTTCTCTATTTTGTCGACGCGGGCGACAGCGACGTGACAACCCTTTCGGACGGCGACAAATTCGGCGTCAACAACTCCGTCACCGACCAATTTTTCGCCCCCGACCCCGTCACGGGCTATTCATGGGGCGTTGACGACACATATTCCGCGAGCAGCAAATATCCCGACCTTCTCACAGGCGCCGAAACATGGCCCTACGAATACGACACCTCCGACGGCAGAGACAAAATTGTCTCCTTCCGCTATGCGAAAGACCAGGACGACACGACGGGCAGCGGCGTAACATACAAATTCGAGCTTCCCGACGGGCTCTATTCCTTTGAAGTCGGCTTCTATGCCCCCACGGATTGGATGGCTTCCGTCAACCGCAAGGCGACGCTCAGCGTCAACGGCACGGCGCTCGCTCAAGGCATTGTCCCCAAAACCGACGCCGACAACCCCATCATCGTCAAAGCCGTTGCCGAAATTTCGGGCGGTTACGCCTCGCTTAACATCAAGCTCGATTCCGACGGCGCGGGCGGACCCATGATGAGCTACATCAAAATTGCCGAAGCCCGGGAGGAAACGGAATACGTCAAGCTCGACACTTCTTTCTGCAACATTTCCGGCTCCGCCACATGGAACGACGTTGCCGAAACCGCCGCGAAATACGCCTTTGACGGCGACACATCAACCTTCTTTGACGGCATCTCCGGCGGCTGGCTCATGATTGATTTGGGCTCTCCCGTCACCATCTCCGCAATCGGCTTCATTCCGAGAACCTCGTGGAACACCCGCATGACGGCGACCCGCTTCTACGGTTCAACCGACGGCGCGAATTGGGAGCTCATGTTCACCATTCCCTCCGACCCCGAGGCAGGAATTGAAACAATCGTTCACTCCAACGCCTTTATAAATGGCAATCAATACAGATACATCAAATATCAAAACCCCTACGACTACTGCAACGTCGCCGAAATAAATATCTATAAAGAGCAGGGCACAATTTCCTACATCAACCTCGACGAGGAAGCCTTCCTCCTCACCGACATTTCTCTCACAGACGACGGCTATGCCCTCTCCTGCACCGGCTCCGCCTCCTTCATTCAGGCGGATAACGACAATGCTCTCTATAAAATCACCCCCATCTCCGGCGACACCACCATCCCCCAACTCTCCGAAAACGAAGAAATCTACATCTGGGATATGACCAACTTAAAACCCCTGACCCTCATTTCAAAATAACGCATACTTCATATAGTAAAAAGGAGCGAACGATTATGTCCGAAATACGTTTTGAATCCTCACTTTCTATAGATGAAATAGAAAGCAATTTCAAAGACATCAGTTTTTTCGATGGCATCATATCAGGGCTCAATGAAGCATTAGCCTGTGAAAAAGAGCACACAAAGGCTAAATCTTCTAAAGTAAGCAGCAACAACTCTCAAATAAAAAAATCATAATTCATTCAATAATCGTCATGATTTTTACGCTCTTGGTGGTATAGCGAACAGCCGTCTCCCGTCGTAGGCTACCATCCAACTAAAAACCGGTTCACTTTATATCAGCTTCCCACTATCTCGGTCGTAAGGGCGGGGCTTGCTCCGCCCGCCCGCGCCGCAGCGCGTATAATCAAATTTTGCTCCGCAAAATTTATTCCATCATTATACATTATAAATTTTAAATTCTACATTAAAAGAACTCCCGCGC
>JAJQCX010000086.1:0-9542 GCA_021202495.1 Clostridia bacterium
TTCATGTTTGACAGTGTTTTTGTTTTTTCACTGTCTCTCATAAAGGGAGCATATCGCAATTCAATTGAATATTTCGATATGATTTCATCGGATTTATCCGATTATCGGGGCAATTTTTCACATCTTCGGCACATATCGGCATTTTTTCTCGAATGCTCTTCTCATCACACCCGCCGAGATTGTAGATTTCCCCCATATCACCTCGAATTATAGCATATATTCATATCCCTTGTCAAGAGTTCGATTATGTTAATTGTATATAAAATTTCCCACCGACGCCGCAATTTACATAAAAGCATCCTATAGCGCCTCATATTTTTTCAAAAGAGCAATTCTTCTCTTTCCGACAGCCATGCTGTCACCGATAACGCCCTTGTCTTTTCTGTTTTTGAAAAACATCATCCAGCGTTTAACCCAGCATATCGGAATCAGGTACGGCTTTTCTATCACCTCGGGGAAGCGTCTCGAAAGCCACTCACCTGTCGGGAAGATTGTTTTCAAAAATGTATTTCCCCCGTAGAAAGCCGCCGACGTCATTTGCCCCGCCGCCACATGCGTACTCGTCGAATTGCCGAACACTCCCATACACAGCATGTCCTCCAAAAGCGCCTCCGCGTTCTTCTCTTCGCACAGCGGTTCGATTGCAAAGCCGAGATATTTATTGCCTATTCTTATCAAATCCGAAAAGAAATACTTTGAATTGACGTCTTCCAACGCCTTTTTTGCGTATTTCATATCTATTTCATCCGCATAATTTTGATAGTAAAGCAATATGTCCATCATCTGCCGTATTCCCACGCCGGACAATATGAAATGGGTAAACGCATGAAAAACAAGAAACAGAAAATGATCCGTATGATTCAGCGTTTTGATTTTAACGCCCTTTATCTCCGTAAATATGCCGTTCTCCTCCGCAGAATCAAAATAGCCGTTCATTTTTCTCCGCAGCCGGGTTCTGCAGTCTATCAGGTTTGAATGCAGCTCGATTTTCAAATCATTCCTTTTGAATTCCAGATGATGCAGCGCTTCAAGCTGTTTTTCCGTAATATCGCCGGATTCCGAGACAAATCCGTTATCCTGCAAAATTTTAACGGCGTCAAAAAATTCCGCCTTTTTTACGAGTATATCTTCGTCGCCCGAAGGACGGCATTCCGCGTATTCTCCGTAAAGCTGCTTTAACACAATCCCCTTGACCACAACAGGATACATGCCGTTCTCCGAAAAGCTGCGGTAAAGCTTAAAAAAATTTTCCGTTTTCTTCACCTGTCCCGAAAAGGATCCCAAAAAACGCGGCAAATGCTTCTTGCATACGGCTGTGTTTTCAAAATCCTTATTCGACATAAGGCTCATAAACACAAATGAAAACAGGTTCTGATGCGCCGCAAGGGAAAGCAGCTTCTCCGGGTCGATTCCTTCCGGGAGCAAATATTTTTCGTTTTTCAGTCCGCTGCGCAGCGCCGCAAAAAAAGCGTCTTTATAATCCGCGGTTATCGCATCGTAATTCACGAATGACCCTCCCAACAAATTCAGCCCCGAGAGCTTTTGCCCCCGCACCGTAAAACAGCGCCGCCGAAAATTCGACCTTAAATATTTTTCGGCACATCTGTATCTTCCTATTCTAAAGCATAGCAGATATTTTAAATTATAGCATGGACTGCGATAAAATGCAAGCATATCTCAAAAAAACCGCCGCAACAAAATTTTACAAGAATCAGTATGAGAAATACGCGATTTTTCGTTAATTTGTACAATCCGCGCTCCGCCGCTTTCTGTTGACTTCCTTATCGCACTCTGCTATAATTGCATTGCAGCTGAGGAACGACAAAAAATAAATATATTGTTTACGGAGATTTTTACATGTCTGAATCTGCATCCTCCGTCTGTGAGACGGAAAAATTACTCGGCGTCATATCGGATCTGGGCAAGCAAATGCTCATGTGCGGCGCCGAAATCAACCGTGTTGAGGACACAATCACACGCCTTTGCGAATCCTATAACCTTCGCAAAGCCGAAGTTTTTTCCATAACGTCGCTTGTCTTGGTTTCAGCCGAAGACGAAAAGGGGCGCACCTTTTCCCAATCTCGGCGCGTCACGTCATATGTTATCAATCTTTATCGCTTGGAGGAACTCAACGCCCTTTCGCGCACCGCTTGTGCGCTGCGTCCTTCTGCGGAGCGGCTTGCGGCGTCGCTTGACAAAATAGTTCAAAACAGCCATTTCAGCAAAAGGCTGCGCGTTTTGGGCTTCGTTTTGAGCGTCGGCGGATTTTCCGTCTTTTTCGGCGGCAGCCTTTGGGACGCGCTTTTCGCTTCTCTCATTGCGCTTGCCATTTTCGCGGTTGAGCGGTTTTGTACACACCTTGCGATAAATTCGCTGCTCTATAACTTCATCGCATCTTTTCTTTCGGGTGCGCTGGCGGTTCTCTGCGTGCGCCTTTTCGGGCACGGCAGCATTGACAAAATCATCATCGGCGATATTATGCTTTTCATTCCGGGGCTTGTTCTCACAAACGCCTTCCGCGACATGGTAAACGGCGACACCATGGCGGGCTTTTTGCGCATGTGCGAGGCTATCATCACCGCCGTCGCGATTGCCTTGGGCTACTTTGTCGCCCTTGTCGTTACGGGGGTGAGCGCATGATTGAATATATCATTCAAACAGTCGCCGCCGTCATCGGTACGGCGGGCTTCTGCCTCATTTTTCGCGTGAAAGTCAAGCGTCTTCCGGTAATTCTCATTTCCGCCGCGGCGTGCTACCTCATTTACATTGCTGCGTTCAATATGGGGGCTTCCGTCTTCGCGGCGTCGCTTCTCTCTTCGCTTGTCATTTCGCTCGCGTCCGAGCTTTTCGCAATTTGGTTTAAAGCGCCGGTCACGGTTTTCTTCATTTCATCCATCCTTCCGCTCATTCCCGGAGCGCACCTTTACTACACGATGGACGCCATTTTCCGCAACGACATCGAAACCGCACTCTACCGCGCCTCGCTCACTCTTCAAACAATCGGCGGCATCGTTTTAGGGCTGGCAATTATTTCGGCAATCTTCCACTGCATCAGAATTGCATCAAAGAAAAAATAAAAAAGATGTATTGGAGCTTGAAAGCTTTGATACATCTTTTTTTGGTGCCGATGGTGGGGGTCGAACCCACACGACTTTAAGGGTCGCGGGATTTTGAGTCCCGTGCGTCTGCCAATTCCGCCACATCGGCAAAAATTTTGAACAGATTTATTTTAGCACACAAAAATTCATTTTGCAACTGTTTTTTTATATTTTTTTAAATTTTTTGCTCGCTCGCCAACTTTCTGTACACCGTCAGCATCATCGTCGCAAAGCACGCCAATCCCCCGATCGCGTTTGAAACAGGCTCCGCAATGAAAACCCCGTTTGCGCCAAAGCCCAGGCGCGGCAGCAAAATCGTGAGCGGCACCACTATGACGACCTTTCGCAAGAGCGAAAAGAACACAGCTTGCTTGGAATAGCCCAATGCCGTGAACGTCGTCTGCCCCGTGTATTGAAACGCCATGAAGAAAAAGCCGAAAAAGTACAAGTGCAGCGCCGTCACGCCCTCCGAAATCATAAGTGCGTCGTTTGTAAACATCGCCATCAAAAGGTGCGGCTGTGCCAAAACAAAGCCCCACGCAAGAAGCGTGTACGCCATGCCGCCGAGAGCCATTATTTTAATGCCGGTTTTAACCCTTTTGTACTCTTTTGCCCCGTAGTTATAGCTTATCACCGGCTGCGCTCCGTTCATCAGCCCCAAAACCGGCAGCTGCAAAATCTCGCGCACGGAATTGACAACCGTGCTTATCCCGACGTACAAATCGCCGCCGTAAATTTTAAGCGTCGCGTTGCTCACCGCCTGCACAATGCAGTTTGTGACCTGCATAATAAATCCCGCAAATCCGAGCGCCGTTATTTCGCCCGTGAGCTTTGCGTCGATTTTCATATATTGCTTTTCAATTTTGACAGGCGCTTTCTTCCCGCGCAAAAACGCCAGCACCCATACCGCCGACGCCGTCTGACTAATCAGCGTTGCCAGCGCCGCGCCCGCGATGCCCATATTTAACGCGAAAATAAAAATAGGGTCGAGCGCGAGATTCAACGCCGCACCCATGAGAGTTGTCACCATGCCCATGCGCGGAAAGCCCTGTGCGTTAATAAAGCCGTTCAGCCCCGTCGAAAGCATGATGAACGGCGTTCCCAAAAGGTAGATTTTAAGATATGTGTTCGCATAAACATACGACGCGTCGCTCGCGCCGAAAAGATAGAGTATCGGCTTTTTAAATATGTAGCAGACGGCAAGTATCACGAACGACGTCGCGCAAAGCAGCGAAAAAACGTTTCCCAAGATTTTTTTTGCTCTTTCCTCCTCGCCCGCTCCGCGCGCTATCGCAAAAAGCGGCGCTCCGCCCGTGCCGAAAAGGTTTGTAAAAGCCGCCACAAGCGAGGTGAGCGGAAAAACAAGCCCAATCCCCGTCAGCGCCATGCTGTCCGCTCCCGGCAAATGCCCGATGTATATTCTGTCGACAACATTGTACAAAAGCGCCGCAAGCTGCGCCAGCATCAGCGGTATCGCCTGCGTTACGATGTTTTTCCACATCGCACCCTTTGAAAAATCATTTTCCAATATTATTCATCTTCTTCCGCCAACTCGCCGAACAGCACCCACGTCTGTGCACGTGTTATCTTAACCTTCACTATCTTACCTATCAGCTCGTCTCCGCCCGCGAAATTGACTATCTTATTCGCCTCATTGCGCGAGGAGAGCATTTCGGGGTCGTTTTTGCTCCGTCCCTCGACCAAAACGAGCTGCTCTTCGCCCACTTGTGACGCATTTATCTCGGCTGAAATTTCATTTTGAACCTCAAGCATTTTGTCAAAGCGAGCCTTTATCTCGTCCTCCGTCGCGCACGGCGTCATTTTTGCCGCGGGCGTGCCCGCTCTTTTTGAGTATATAAACGAAAAAATGCTGTCATAGCGCACCTTTTTTAATATCTCGAGGGTCTTTTCAAAATCGTCCTCCGTTTCGGTCGGAAAACCGACGATTATGTCCGTTGTCAGCGGCAAATTCGGCATCAGCTCCCGCGCCCGCTCTACAATCGACAAATATTTTTCCGTATCGTAAACGCGGTTCATCTCTTTTAACACTCTGTCGCTCCCGCTTTGCAGCGGCAGGTGCAGTGCGCGGCAAATGTGGCGCGATTGCGCCATAACCTTTAAAACCTCGTCCGAAATGTCCTTCGGGTGGCTTGACATAAAGCGTATTCTTTCAATTCCGTCAATCTCGTCAACTTTTTTCAAAAGCTCGGCAAAGCCCTCCTTTTGCCCCATGTCCTTGCCGTAGGAATTGACGTTTTGCCCCAAAAGCGTTATCTCCTTCACGCCGCTATGCGCCAAAGCCTTTATCTCGCACAAAATGTCCTCCGCTTGGCGGCTGCGCTCGCGCCCTCTGACGTAGGGCACAATGCAATATGTACAAAAATTGTTGCACCCGTACATTATCGAAACGAACGCCTTTGCGCCTCCGCCATAATTTGTCGGTATGCCCTCGCATACCGTGTCATGTTCCTCAATATCGACAATTCGCGCCCTCTGTTCAAGCACATTTTCCAAAAGCTCGGGGAATTTCTCCATAGCGTGCGTGCCGATTATTATGTCAACATGCCTATATTTCGCCCTTATCCGCGCTGCGACCTCCTTTTGCTGCGGCATACAGCCCGCAACCGCAATCACCATGTCGGGCTTTTTTTCTTTGAGATGCTTCAACGCTCCCAAATTGCCGAACACCCTGTTTTCCGCGTTTTCACGCACGGCGCAGGTGTTGAACATGATGAAATCCGCCTTCTCGCGCTCGTCCGTCAGCTCATAGCCCATTTCGAGCAGCATACCCTCGTATTTTTGCGAATCGTTCACATTCTGCTGACAGCCGTATGTCTCAACCATCGCGAAAAGCTTTTTCCCCGAAAGAGCGTTTTTCACTCTCTCCGCCGCACTTTTCCCCGCATCAAAATTTTCTCTTATTATATTACCCATATCAATTCATCCTCAAAACACGTTTCGTTACCCGTGAGACAGAATAATCGCCGCAGTTTCCGCCATTTTTCGTCCGTTATTCATGCTCTGCCGCTGCAAATAGCGGTGCGCCTGGCTCTCCGTCATCAAATGCCGTTCCATCAAAAGCGTTTTCGCCTCATCTATAATCCGCTTTTCATCGTCGCTTCGATGTACCCTTTCGCGCACGGGCGGCTCGCTCGCAAGCTCAATGCTCTCAAGCGTCTGCAGCAAATCCGACTTTGACAGCGGCAGATTGAGCGCCAGCATTCCGCTCGGCAAATCGTAGCGCAGAGCGCTCTGCGCCGCCGAAAGCAGCACAATCACGTTCGCCCCCTGAGGCAGCATTTCGTACAAATCCTTCGCTGTCATGTCCGCCAAACGAAACCCGCACACAATCGGCGGCAGCATTTCCGCCATTCTTTCGGCATAGCGAATTACCTCCGCCCCGCTTCGGCAGTCGCACTGCACGCTGTAGCCCCCTTGCACAACGGCATTTTTTATAACGGTACTTGCACGGTCGTTTTGAAACGCCAGCAGTACACTTTTCATATCATAAATCACCCTTCAGCTCAATTCGCACATATCAATACTTGGTCAAATATTCGTCAATCTCCCACTTTGTCACATGGGAAGCGAATTTTTCCCATTCCTTGTTTTTATATTCAATATATTGCTTCGATATGTGCTCGCCGAGAGCGTCTGAAATTACTTCGTCTTGTCTAAGCGCGTTCACCGCGTCGCGCAGCGACTCCGGAAGTCTCTCTATCTTCTTTGCCGCTCTTTCCTCGTCCGAAAGCGTAAATACCGCAGCCGCCGTGGGCTCGGGAGGCGTCATATTCTTTTCCACACCGTCAAGCCCCGCGCGAAGCACACACGCCACCGCCAGATAAGGATTGCACGTCGGGTCGGGAGAGCGCAGCTCGATTCTGCCGCCCGCCGCGGGTATTCTTATCAAGGCGCTGCGGTTTGACGCCGACCACGACGTGTAGCACGGCGCGTCAAAGCCCGGCACAAGCCGCTTATAGGAATTGACCGTCGGGTTCAAAACGGCGGTCAGCGCGTTTGAATGTGCCAAAATGCCCGCAATAAAGCTTCTTCCCGTTTCGGAGAGCCCCATCTCGCCGCTCTTGTCGGAGAATACGTTTTTGTTGTTTTTCATCAGCGACAAATTTATGTGCATACCGCTTCCCGCAATGCCGCCCAAAGGCTTTGCCATAAACGACGCATGGAGCCCGTGCTTATAGGCAATGTTTTTCACCACAAGCTTAAACGTCATAATGTCGTCCGCCGCCTTGAGCGCGTCGGTATATTTAAAATCAATTTCATGCTGCCCGTGCGCCACCTCATGATGGCTCGATTCTATTTCAAAGCTCATTCCCGAAAGCGTCTGCAAAATGTCGCGCCTGCAATCCTCTCCCATGTCGAGCGGAGCAAGGTCAAAATATCCTCCCTCATCGTGCGTCATTGTCGTAGGTTTTCCCATGTCATCGGTGTGAAAGAGGAAAAATTCGCACTCCGAGCCCACGTCCAAACGATAGCCCATCTCAGCCGCCCTTTTAACCTCGCGCTTTAAAGCATAGCGCGGATCGCCCTTAAACGGTGTCCCGTCCGCCATGTAAACGTCGCAAATGAGCCTCGCAACCTTCCCCTGCTGCGGTCTCCACGGAAAGATTGCGAACGAGCTCAAATCCGGCTTCAAATACATATCCGAATATTCAATATTTACGAACCCATCAATCGCCGACCCGTCGAACGAAATTTTCCCGTCGAGCGCCTTTTCAAGCTGCGGCTCCGTTATCGCGATGTTTTTCAAACACCCGTTCATATCCGTAAACTGCAGCCTTATGAATTTCACGTCGTTTTCCCTTATAAGCCTGATAATATCCTCTTTTATAAACATAACTCTTCCTCCAACCGAAACAATTTATTCTAATGTATTTTAGTATACCACGTCTTTCGCGAAAAATCCACATAATTTTTACTCCGTTAATTATTTATCTGTTGATTTTTCATTCGCTTTGAGATAATATAATAATATAAATACCTTCGAAAGGAATGATTGATTATGAAGAAATACAAATGTCTCGTTTGCGGCAAAGTTTTTGAGGTTGCCGACGGCGAGGAAGCGGTATGTCCCGTCTGCGGCGTTTCCGGCGACCAATTGGAACTCATTGAGGAAGCTCCCGCGAATAAATATGCCGGCACTCAAACGGAGAAAAACCTCAAAGCGGCTTTCTCCGGCGAATCCGAAGCCCGCAATAAATATACTTATTTTGCGTCCACCGCAAAGAAAGAGGGCTTTGAGCAGATAGCCGCTCTCTTCCAAAAAACTGCCGACAACGAAAAGGAACACGCGAAGATGTGGTTTAAGGAGCTCAATGGCATCGGCGACACCGCGCAAAATCTTCTCGCCGCAGCCGAGGGCGAAAACTACGAGTGGACGGATATGTACGCAGGCTTTGCGAAAACTGCCGACGAAGAAGGATTCCCCGAGCTTGCCGCAAAGTTCCGCATGGTTGCCGAGGTTGAACGCCATCACGAGGAACGCTACCGCGCACTTCTCAAGAACGTTGAAACAGCTCAGGTTTTCGCCAAGAGCGAGGTCAAGGTTTGGGAATGTCGCAACTGCGGTCACATCGTAGTAGGCACCAAAGCCCCCGAGGTATGCCCCGTCTGCTCCCATCCGCAGAGCTATTTCGAGGTTCACGCCGAAAATTATTGATTTACATAACTCAAGCGCAAACGCCGCCCTACACGGAGCGGCGTTTTTCGTCGTATTTTTTGTTACCATTCACACTTTTTCGTCGTAAAAAATGTAATACACAACATTTTTTCGTTGTAATTTTTGTTGAGGCGCACATCAATCAAAATAAAACATTTCTTCAAACTTCTTATCCAGCGCGATGCAAAGAATCAACGCCAGCTTTGCCGTGGGTGTAAATTGCCCCGTCTCAATTGAGCTTATCGTATTTCGCGAAACACCCACCATATCAGCCAGTTGCTGCTGCGAAAGCTTTTTTTCCCTGCGAAAATCTTTTAAACTATTTTTTAAAATCAATTTATCATTCATAATTTAATCAACTCATAACCCACAAGTGCTACGGCATAAGCAGCCGCAATCAATAACTCACCAACAGCGTATGCCAAATCCTTGCGGTTTTTTAATCTTGCATATAATGCCGCATGATTACTTCCCATCATTACAAAATACACAAACCATCCGACTGATGCCAACACATAATTTTTGAATACAAAACTTCCGACAATCGTTAAAGCAAGACACAACCATCCTCCCACGCGCATTCCGACACGAGCGGCATTTCCATACTCCGCCAATTCACGTTCATCCGGCATGCCATCATTCTCTTTCCGACTTTTCCTTAAAATGTCCTCCTTATCCATGCTATAACCACCATTCTATAATAATTCATTTGCCAAGTTTACTTGTTATTTTCATTATACTATCGCCAAGTTTACTTGTCAATATCC